>NZ_JBIWMA010000024.1:0-128430 GCF_044766465.1 Streptomyces sp. NPDC102259
CGCAGCCAGGTCTCCTGGAGGACGTCCTCGGCGTCCGCCGCCGATCCGAGCATCTCGTACGCGACCGTGAAGAGGAGATTGCGGTGGGCGACGAAGGTGTCGGTCGCCGGGTCGGTGGCATGCTCGCTCATGTCTGGAACCGTCTCCCTCGTGGTCCGCCCTGTTCACCGGAGGCGTTCAGGCGTGCCTGCACAGCGGGTTTTCCCGATCGGCCACCGAGGCTCAGGCCGCGCCTTCGGCGACGGCCGGTGCCTCGGCCCGCCCGGCTCGCAGCAGCTGTCGGCTCCTGGCGGTCCCCGGGGCGCGGTGCAGCCTGTACGTGCCGGGCTTGTGTGCCTCGTCCGCCAGGTGCCTGACGATGCCCTGGCACACGAGCTCCTTGACCTTCGCGCCGGGGCGTCCGCCGATGTGGAGCCACACCGCGACGTCGGACGTGTCGGCGAACTGGAAGATGCCGGCGCGTCGGCCCAGGCTGATGCACTGGGCGCCGAACCCCTGCTTGAGGGGCGCGGGCCGCTCGCCGGCGATCCGGCTGAGCACCGTGTCGGCGGCCCGCGCGCCCAGCGGCATCGCGGCCTGGCAGCTCATCCGCAGCGGCAGGTCCGACGGTGCCGCGGAGTCCCCGGCCGCGACGATGCGCGGGTCGTCCACGCTGGTCAGGGTCTCGTCGGTGCGCAGGCGGCCCAGGGCGTCGGTGCTCAGCCCGCTGCGCGCGGCCAGGTCCGGCACGCCGAACCCGGCGGTCCAGACGGTCACCTCACTCGGCAGCTCGCGGCCGTCGGCGAGCCGCACGGTGTCGCGGGTCACCGCCGTGACCTGGGTGTCGGGGCCGTCGAGCACGGTCACCCCGAGCGCCGCCAGCCGTTCGGCGACCGACCGCCGTCCCCGAGCATGCAGATACGGGCCGAGCACCCCGCCGCAGACCAGGGTGACGGTGCGGCCCGCCTCCGCCAGTTCGGCGGCGGTCTCGATGCCGGCCGGGCCCGCGCCGACGACCGTCACCGCGGCCGAGGCGGGCGCGGCGGCGATGACCGGCCGCAGCCGCTCGGCCTCCTCCAGGGTGGCGAGCGGGTAGGCGAACTCGGCCGCTCCGGGGACGTTCTGGTCGGCGCTGCCGCTGCCCACCGCGTAGATCAGGTAGTCGTAGCCGACCGTGCCGCCCGACGCCGGCTCCACGTGACGCCCGGCGGCGTCGATCCGGGTCACGCTGTCGACCATCAGCCGCACGCCGTCGGCCAGCACCTTCCGGTAGTCGACGACCGCTTCGTGGGAGCCGCCCACCAGTTGGTGCAGGCGGACGCGGTGGACGAAGGTGGGGCGGGGGTTGATCAGCGTCACGGTCACGTCGTCGCGCCGCGTCAGGCGGTTGGCGGCCATGACGCCGGCGTATCCGCCGCCGATCACGACGACTTCGTAGGTCCCGGTCATGGTGTCTCCTCCATGCTCAGCCTTGCTCGGTGGTCCGGCCTCAAGACACCGCGTCGTCGATCCCTGTGACAGCATGTGAGCCGGATCACCCCCAAGTGGGGCCGGTGTGACCGCACTTGGGCGTCGTCGTCCGCCCGGCCGTGGGGAAGGCGGGGCCGGTATGACCGTCGCGAAGCCGGTGAGGACGGCGGCCGACCGGGGACCTCGCAGGCGCCCGGCGCGTCGAGGCCGTCCGGACGCCCGTCCCGCCCCTGGCGGCGCCCACCCGCCGGGTCCGGGTCCGGTCACCGTTACGAGGCGCCCTTCCTCCAGACGAAGACCTCGGTGCTCGGCCGGCGTTCGGAGAACCGTTCCGACGCGGAGGCGTCCCGCAGCAGTCGACGCAGGTCCGCCTCGAAGTCGTCGCGGCGCGTGCCGAACAGATGGGGAGCCGAGAATGACATCGAGAACACCCCCGCCACGACGTCGTCGGCCGTGCGCTCGAGCGGCTGTCCGCCGGGCGCCACATGGCGCTGCGGACCGGTGAATCCGGCCCGGGCGAGCACCGCGGCCTCACCGTCGGGCGTGCCCTGCGGCAGCACGCCTCGACCGGCCCGGCGGACCGGCCCGAGGTAGTGCCTGATCAGTTCCTCGATCGCCGCACCGGGCGCCGCCGGATGGGGAAGACCGTCGACGGTGAGCGTCTCGGACTTCAGGTCCGAGATGTGCACCAGTGCCCCGCCGGGCCGCAGCATGTCCCGGGTGGTCGCCGCCACCAGCTCGCGATCCATCCAGTGGAAGGACTGGCCGAAGGTGGCGACGGTGAACTCTCCCAGATCCGCGGGCAGTTCCTCGGCCCGGGCCCGCACCCACCGGGCCTTCCCGGCCACTCCTCCTTCGGCGGCTTCCCGCCTTGCTTCGGCGATCATCTCCCGGTCCGGGTCCACGCCGACGACCTCGCTGAACAGGTGGGCCAGAGTCAGGGCGAGGATCCCCGGCCCGCATCCCACGTCGACGAGGCGTCCCCGTCCGTCGAGACGCAGGGCCTCGGCCAGCACGTCCGCCAGTCCCGGGGCGTACGGGAGCCGGCCGCGCCGGTAGTGGGCGGCGGTGCCGGCGAACAACGTCTCGTCCCACTCCCACCCGGCCGCCACGTCCGCCCACCGCCTTCGCGAAGTTCCCCTTCGGCTGTCCGCCGATGGTCCCACGGCCGGGGCGGCGCACACCGGCCCGGCCCGCCCGGCCCGCCCCCCGATTGCCGGGACAGCGAACGCACAGTCGCCTCACAGGGAGGCCGGGGGGTGGAGGCCCCGTCCCCGCCCGGCACCGAGGGATAACCCTTGAAGCGCCCGGCTTTGGCTGACATGCCACTGTCAAGCCTGTCATTCTCCCACCCAACTACCGCGCACCAGCGGCACGTTGTCTTCTCATGCTTACGGTCCCGCACCACTCAGCTCGTCCCGGACAGCACACCCGTCTGCCCGGTCTGTCACCGGCCGTTCCCCACGGCCGCCGCAGTAGGAGAACGAGTGAGACCCAGCCCCCGCAAGCGGACCACGGTCGGAGCGGCCCTGCTCTCCACCGCCGCCCTTCTGGCCCTCGGTGTTCAGACGGTTCCGGCGACCGCGTTGCCCGCAGCCCCCCACCCCAGCCCCCTGCGCGCCGGCGGCCAGTCCGCCGACCTCACACCCGCCCAGCGCACGACTCTGATCAAGAGCGCCGAGGCTAGCGCGACGGACACGGCCGAGTCCCTCGGCCTCGGCGCCCAGGAGAAGCTGGTCGTCAAGGACGTCGTGAAGGACAACGACGGCACCCTGCACACGCGTTACGAGCGCACCTACGCCGGTCTGCCCGTCCTCGGCGGCGACCTCGTCGTGCACACGCCCCCGGCCTCGCTGGCCGCCGGCACGGTGAGCACGACCTTCAACAACAACCGCCGTACCGTCTCGGTCAAGTCCACGACCGCCACGTACAGCAAGGCGGCCGCCCAGACCAAGGCCCTCACGGCGGCCAAGGCGCTCGACGCGACGAACCCCGCCGCCCAGAGCGCGCGAAAGGTGATCTGGGCCGGCGAGGGCACGCCCAAGCTCGCCTGGGAGACCGTGGTCAGCGGTCTCCAGGACGACGGCACGCCGAGCAAGCTGCACGTCATCACCGACGCCGTCACCGGCGCGAAGCTCTCCCAGTTCGAGGGCGTCCAGACCGGCACCGGCAACAGCCAGTACAGCGGAACCGTCACCATCGGCACCACGCTGTCCGGCTCGACGTACCAGCTGAACGACACCACGCGCGGCACGCACAAGACGTACAGCCTCAACAACGCCACGTCCGGCACCGGCACCCTGATGACGGACGCCGACGACACGTGGGGCACCGGCGCTGGCTCCAACACCCAGACCGCCGGCGTCGACGCCCACTACGGCGCCCAGGTGACGTGGGACTTCTACAAGAACACCTTCGGGCGCAGCGGCATCAAGAACGACGGCGTCGCCGCCTACTCCCGCGTCCACTACAGCACGGCGTACGTCAACGCCTTCTGGGACGACGACTGCTTCTGCATGACCTACGGCGACGGCACCAGCAGCACCCACGCGCTGACCTCGCTGGACGTCGCGGGCCACGAGATGACCCACGGCGTCACCTCCAACACCGCGAACCTGAACTACACCGGGGAGTCGGGCGGCCTGAACGAGGCCACCTCCGACATCTTCGGCACGGGCGTGGAGTTCTACGCGGCGAACTCCTCCGACGTCGGTGACTACCTCATCGGCGAGAAGATCGACATCAACGGCGACGGCAGCCCGCTGCGCTACATGGACAAGCCCTCCAAGGACGGCGGCTCCGCCGACAGCTGGTACTCCGGCGTCGGCAACCTCGACGTCCACTACTCCTCGGGTCCGGCGAACCACATGTTCTACCTGCTCTCCGAGGGCAGCGGCACCAAGGTCATCAACGGCACCTCCTACACCAGCACGACGTCCGACGGTGTCGCCGTCGCCGGCATCGGCCGGGCCGCGGCCCTGCAGATCTGGTACAAGGCGCTGACGACGTACATGACGTCCAGCACCACGTACGCCCAGGCCCGCACGGCCGCGCTGAACGCCGCCTCGGCGCTCTACGGCGCCAGCTCCGCCCAGTACGCCGGAGTCGGCAACGCCTTCGCCGGTATCAACGTCGGCAGCCACATCACGGTCCCGTCGACGGGCGTCTCGGTGACCAACCCGGGCAGCCAGTCCGCCACGGTCGGCACCGCGGTGAACCTCCAGATCTCCGCCAGCAGCACCAACAGCGGCTCGCTGACGTACGCCGCGACCGGTCTGCCCGCCGGCCTGTCGATCAGCAGCTCGACCGGCCTGATCTCCGGCACGCCGACCACGGCCGGCTCCTCCAGCACCACCGTCACGGTGACCGACAGCACCGGCGCGACCGGTACCGCCGCCTTCACCTGGACGGTCAGCTCCTCCGGCGGCGGTGGGTCCTGCACCGCCACACAGCTGCTGGGCAACGCGGGCTTCGAGTCGGGCAACACCACCTGGACGGCGAGCAGCGGAGTGATCACCAACTCCAGCAGCCAGGCGGCCCGCACCGGCTCCTACAAGGCCTGGCTCGACGGCTACGGATCGACCCACACCGACACGCTGACGCAGTCGGTGACGATCCCGAGCGGCTGCACCAACACCACGTTCACGTTCTACCTGCACGTCGACTCGGCCGAGACCAGCACCAGTACCGCGTACGACAAGCTGACGGTCACCGCCGGATCCACCACCCTGGCCACCTACTCCAACCTCAACAAGGCCACCGGGTACGTCCAGAAGTCCTTCAGCCTCGGGTCCTTCGCGGGCTCCACCGTGGCGCTGAAGTTCTCGGGCGTCGAGGACTCCTCGCTCCAGACCAGCTTCGTCGTGGACGACACCGCCGTCACGACCGGCTGATCAAGACCGGCTGATCACGATCGGTTGAACACGGCCGGCTGATCACGACCGGTTGATCCGCTCCGACCGACGACGTCCCGCACGCGGGCTCCCTCCGCGTGCGGGACGTCGTCGTGCGTGCGGTTCGGTTCAGTTCATCGGGTCGAGCGTCAGATACGCCTGGCGCGGCGAGCCGTCGTGGACGAGGGACTCCTGCTGTCCGACGTCGTCGAAGGCGAACGCGTACGCCTTGCCGTCCGCCATCTGCGCGTGGATCTTGCGGGCGTAGTGGTTGGTCACCGTGTCCTGGTAGAAGTTCGCCGTCGTGGTGTCCGGCTGGTTGGGGTTGACCAGGAGCGTGGAGCGGTTGAAGCCCGCGCACAGGGTGCGGGAGATCGGTCCGCGCACCGCGTCGTTCGGCGCGTCCAGGAGCCGGTGGCAGCCGAAGATGCTGGACGCGTCCGGTTTCTGGAAGCTGGTCACGACCGCGCCGGAGGAGTTGGTGAAGTTCATGACCCCGCCCGAGACCCGGCCGTAGTACCTGGTGCCCGGCTGGTCGGCGAACGGGGTGACGGTCAGCGTGGTCGTCGCGTACTTCTGCCAGACGCGGTTGACGTAGTCGTCCATGACGTTCGCCGGAAGGGCGCCCGTCTCCACCCCGTACAGCGGGGCGAGAGCCCGCAGCACGGTGCCGTCGGACCGGGTCTGGACGAGGTTCGCCCAGCCGCCGGGCTGTCCGCGCAGGGCGTTGAAGAAGCCGGTGTAGCCACCCGCCTTGAGGTGTCCGGCGCTGATGGTGGTGCCGTCGGCGCGCTGCACGCCGACCGCGTACGGCGCGGAGAACATGTCGACCTGAGTGCTGTTCAGCCACAGCCCGGAGTCGTTGAGCGTGTACTCCGACCAGTTGAACAGGATGTTCCGGTTCGGGTCGGTCGGGTTCTGCACGGCGGGCTGCACCAGCCCGCCGGTGGTCAGTCTGAAGTCGAGCTTCTGGCCGTAGGAGAAGTAGACCCGGCCGGAGAACTTGGGGATCCGGATGGTGGCGGACTGGCCGGCGGCCGGGCCCGCGATCGAGGCGTCGGGCGCGGGCGTGGGCGGATTGCCGCCGGCGGGCCAGGCGTGGAAGGCGCCGTTCGCGTCCGCCCAGCCCTGCCGGCCCGTCGTCAGCTGGGTGCCGAGGTTGTAGACGTAGAGGGCTTCGCCGCGCCCCGAGTTGTTGGTGATCTTCAGCGGGATGGTGTCGGGGACGGCCGCCTGGGCCGGGGGGCCGAGGGAGAGCAGCGCGCCGACGAGAGCGGCGGCTCCGGCGATTCTGAGTGTGAGCGTGATCCTTGAGAGCACTCTCCACCTCCGTGCGGGTAGGCCTGTGGGGTTGGTCCGTACCATGTTGAGAGCGCTCTCAACGTCGCATCGAGGTTGTGCCCATGTCAACAATGTGGACAGAGGCAGAGACAGAAAAGGAAAGACGGTCGAAGAGAGACGGAAGGAGAAAGACGGAAAGAGGAAGACGGAGACGGAAGGAACGAGGACGCCCTCGGCGGCTCGTGCCAAGGGCGTCCCGGTGCTCGGTCCCGGCGGTCAGAAGGTCCGCTTCAGCAGCTCCAGCAGCGCGGCCCAGTGCCGCTCGGAGCCCTTCTCGTCGTACGCGGTGGTGTCGGCCTGCGTGTAACCGTGCTCGGCGCCGGCGTAGACCTCACAGGTGTGACGGACGCCCGCTGCCGTGAGGGCGTCCTCGAAGCGCTCGATCTGCTCGGGCGGCAGGGAGTGGTCGTTGTCGGCGTGGCCGAAGTACACCTCGGCCGTGATGTGCTCGGCCGCCAGGTGGGGGCTGTCCGGCGCGTCGGTCACGAGCCGCCCGCCGTGGAAGCCGGCCGCCGCGGCGACCCGGTCCGGATACCCGCCGGCGGTCCACAGGACGAGCCGGGCGCCCATGCAGTACCCGGTCAGCGCCACCGGGCCGTCCGCGACGAGCGGGCTCTCCTCCAGCCACCGCAGATACGCGCCCGCGTCCCGCACGGCCGACTCGGAGGTGAGGGACTGGATGAGCGGGCTCAGGGCCGCGAAGATCTCCGGACGCGCCCCGGGGTCGATGAACTCGGGCAGCTCCACGACGGGCGCACGCCCGTGCCGGTAGAACACGTTCGGGACCAGCACCGTGTAGCCGGCCTCGGCGAGCCGGTCGGCCATCGCCCGCAGGTGCGGGCGCAGTCCGAAGGCGTCCTGGTAGAGCAGCACGCCCGGCCGGGGTGTCCCGTCGCCGGGATGCGCGAGATAGGCGTCGGCGACGCCGTCCTCGGTGGGGATGTCCACGGCTGTTCCCTGTACGGAGGTCATGGGGGTGCCTCTCTGCGCGGTGCACTGCGGCGAGCGGACGAGCGATCGACCGGCCCGGTGGGGCCGGGCAGCGACCATCGTTGCATGCACCATCCACCCGGCCTCCGGGACCCCCGAGCCGAGGACGTCGGGGCGCGAAGGGCGTTGCTCGAAGCGGGCGGGCGTCACTCGAACCGGGAGGTGTCACCCGCCCCGCGCCGCACGATCTCCGCCTCGCCGTCGGAGAAGTCGATGACCGTGGTCGGCTCGGTGCCGCAGTCCCCGGAGTCCAGCACGCCGTCCACCACGTGGTCGAGCTGGTCCTTGATCTCCCAGCCCTGGGTCATCGGCTCGTCCTCGCCGGGCAGCAACAGGGTGCTGGACAGCAGCGGTTCACCGAGTTCGGCGAGCAGGGCGTGGGTGACCACATGGTCCGGGATGCGCACGCCCACCGTCTTCTTCTTCGGGTGCTGGAGCATGCGCGGCACCTCCTTGGTCGCCGGGAGGATGAAGGTGTAGCTGCCCGGCGTCGACGCCTTGATCGCGCGGAACACGTCCTTGTCCACTCGTACGAACTGGCCGAGTTGCGCGAAGTCCTGGCACACGAGGGTGAAGTGGTGCTTGTCGTCCAGCTCGCGGATGGCCCGGATCCGGTCGATGCCGTTCTTGCTGCCCAGCCGGCAGCCCAGCGCGTAGCAGGAATCCGTCGGGTACGCGATCAGCGCGTCCGCCCGGATGGCGGCCGCGACCTGGGAGATGGTGCGCGGCTGAGGGTTGTCGGGGTGCACGTCGTAGTACTTCGCCATTGGCCGAGCTTATGCCGTGCCACGGGGCGGCGACTCCGCAGGACCGCCGCGCGGCTCGTCCAGGAGGAGCTCCCAGCTGTCGGCGAGCGGCCCCCGTGCTGCCGGGTCGCGTCCACCTGCCCGCATCCCGAGCCCCCACCCGAGGCCCTGAACCGCCTGCACGCCTCGACGGCCAGGCCCTCATGAACGGCCTGCACGCCGCCTCCGTGGTCGCCTGCCCGCTGTGCGTCGGGGGAGCCGGTCCGGCCGCCGTCGGCGTCCGGAAGTCCGCGACCGTCGGCCGACCTCCACGGTTCCCGCCGGCGATACCCCGGTCCCGCGGACGGACGTTCCGCCCCCGCGTGAGGTAACGTCCCCGACCGATATGACTGGTTCGGCCCGCAGGGGCCGTGAGGGACGAGGAGAGCGCCGACATGGCCGGCCGGGACGACGGCAAGCCCCACACCGACACGGCGGACGACGCCGACTCGGCGTGGGCGCGGGAGCTCCTCGGACATCTGCGCCCCACCGGCGGCGACCTCCGCAGACTCCTCGACTGGCTGGCGGACACGCTCGACGCGACCGTCTCCCTGCGCGACGACACCGGCGCCTCGCTCGCCGGGCCGCTCACCCCGCTCGACGAGGGCCTGGCCGCCGCCGTCATCGGCGGCCGGCTCGCCTCCGCCGCCTGGGAGGGCGAGGGCAGGTACGTGCGTCTGATCAGGGTCGAACTCCCGCGCCCCGCCTCGTCGGGCGTGCTCGCCGTGACCCGGACGAGCCCCTTCGACCGGCGCGCCTCCGCCGTCGTCACGCACACCGTGGGCGTCCTCGAACTCCTGCTGCGCGCGCGGGAGACCGCCGCGACCGGACAACGGCTGGCCCGCGCCACCGCCGACCTGCGCCTGGCCATCCTCCAGCTGCTCATGGTCGAGGACACCGTCGCCGCCCGACGCGTCGCCGCCGGCCTGTGGCCCGGCCTGCTCGACACCGACACCGCCTGCGTCTACGTGGTCGAGACCAGCCCCGAGGAACGCGACCGGCTCGCGGCGGCCTGCGTGGCGGCGACCCACGACGAGGCCCTCGTCGTGCGCTGCCCCGCCATGGACGGCCACGTCATCGTCGTCGTCCCGAACGACACCGCGGGCCGTGCACTGCGCGCCCTGTGCGACCGGCGCGCCGGCACGTTCCTCGGCGGCAGCGCCCTCCAGAGCCTCGCCCGCACCGCCATCGCCTACGGACAGGCCGTCAGCGCCCTCGCCGTCGCCCGCTTCCGCCCCGACAAGACGGCCGTCTACGCCGAACGCACCCACCCCGAACGCCTGATGGACCCCGAGATCCTGCGCACCTGGACGACCCGGCTGCTGCGCCCCCTGGACGCCCTGCCGCACCACACCCGCGCCGAACTCCTCGCCACCACCCGGCTCGGCCTGGAGTTCACCGCCGTCAACGCGGCGAAGGTGCTCGGCGTCAGCCGCAACACCGTCCGCGCCCGCATGGAACGCGTCGAGAACCTGCTGCGCGCCGACTTCTCCGACCTCACCGTCCGGGCCGCCGTCCACCTCGCGCTGCACACCCAGGTCGCCATCGCCGGGAACCTGACGGGGACCGCGGCGGCTCCCGCCCGGCTCGGCGAACTGCTCGGCGGGCCCGCCCTGCGCGACTGGGCGCGGGAACTGCTGGCCCGTCTCGACTCCGACGGCCGGGACCTGCGCGGCACGCTGCGTGCCTGGATCGCCGCCGGCGGCAACGCCGAACGCGCCGCCCAACTGCTCGGTGTGCACGCGCAGACCGTCCGCGAACACGTCCGCAGCGCCGAACCCGTCCTCGAACGCCAGCTCCTCGCGGCCGGCAGCGACCTGTACGAGGTCGTCCTGGCCCATGTGGCGGCAGGCGACCTCGCCCAGCCCGACCTGCACGAATCCGCCCACCGGGCGGAATCGGGCCATCCGGACCCACCTGTGCACAGGTGAGTCCTGCGGCGGCCGGAGCGGGCATCGACACGATTCCCAGCCGCTCGCCGGGCACGTACTTTCGAGGAGCGGCGGGGGTACGACCGGAACGGGGGACCGGTCGCACCCCCGCGCCTCAGCCCCGCAGGCGGACCGGGATCTCCTGCCAGCCGCTCGCGATGAACGAGGGCACCTGCCGCAGCTCCGCGGCCCCGGTGTCCAGCCGCAGCTCGGGGAACCGCTCGAACAGCGCGGGCAGCGCCGTCAGCGCCTCCATCCGGGCCAGCGGAGCCCCGATGCACCGGTGCACACCCATCCCGAAGGCCAGATGGTCCTCCGCCGCGCGCGCCGCGTCGAACACGTCCGCGTCCGCCCCGTAGTGCGCCGGGTCCACGTTCGCCGCCGCGTACGTCGTGATGATGGCGTCCCCGGCCGGGATCGTCACCTCACCCACCGTGACGTCCTCGACGGCGAACCGCAGCGGCAGACTGGCGATCGGCGGGTGCAGCCGCAGCGTCTCGTCGACGACCGCGTCCCAGCCGATCTCGCCCCGGCGGACGGCCGCCAGCTGCTCGGGCCGCCGCAGCAGCGCCACCGCCGCGTTCCCGATGAGGTTGACGGTCGTCTCGAAACCGGCGCCGATGACCAGCAGCAGCGTGTACAGCAGCTCCTCGTCGCTGAGCCGGTCGCCCTCCTCGTCGCGCACACGGATCAGCTCGGTCGCCATGTCGTCGCCGGGATGCTCGCTCTTGTACGCGATGAGCCCGCCCAGCACCGAGCCGATCTGCTCCTGCACACGAGCGGCGTGCTCCGGGGTCGGGTCGGTGGTGTCCATGATCGCCGCGACCAGCCGGACATTGGCCTCCCGCAGGTGGTCCGGCACCCCGAACAGCTCACAGACGATCTGCATCGGCAGCGGATGCGCGAACGCGGCCTTGAGGTCGACCGCGGCGTCGTCGCCCTTCTCCAGCCCGTCCAGCAGCTCCGCGGTGATCGCCTCCACCCGGGTGCGCAGCGCCTCGGTGCGCCGGTGGGTGAAGCTCGGCGCCACCAGTTTGCGCAGCCGCGCGTGGTCGGTGCCGTACGTGGAGAGCATGTTGATCACGCCGACCCAGCCCAGGATCCAGCCCCAGGAAGGGTGCTCGCCGAGTTCCGCCCACTGCCGCCAGTGCCGCCGCGGATCCTTGCTTACCCGCGGGTCCAGGATCAGCGCCTTCAGGGTGTCGTACCCGGTGGGCGCCCAGGCCGGGATGCCGCCGGGCAGCTCCACGGGCACGATCGGGCCGAGGGCGCGCAGCCGGGCGCTCTCGGCGTGCACATCGGTGCCGGACGGGTCGAGGACGATGCGGTCGGTCACGGTCACGAACGGACTCCTGAGGATTCGGAGGCGGGGGAGCGGGGGCTGAAGCGGACGGGCAGCGCGGTCAGCGCGCGGTGGAACGGACCGGGCCGCCAGGTCAGCCGCTCGCGGGGCACGACGGGGTCGAGGTCGGGCAGCCACTGGGTGAGCCGCTCGATCGCCTCCGTGACCAGCAGCAGCGTGTGCTGCTTCACCGGACAGGCATGCGCTCCGGCCCCCCACGACAGGTGCGAGGCGTCGTTGGGATGCCGGCCCTCGGTGACCTCCCGCTCGGCGAGGATCCCGAGCGCGCCGTACGACACCACGACCGGCACCGCCTCGCGCAGCCACACCCCGTGGAAGGCCACGGGCCGGCGGACGTAGTAGATGCCGTAGTTCGCGAGCGGCGTCTCGTGGTGCAGCACCTCGACCACCGCGTCCATGACGGGGCGGGCGCCGTCGGTGAGCGTGGAGTAGTAGAGCGGGTTGCCGAGGATCCTCGACAGCGTGTTGGACAGCAGGTTCGCGGTCGGCCCGTATCCGGCGCCGAGGGTGAGGAACACCTGCCAGGTGACCTCCTCCCGGGTCAGCCCGGCCGGGTGGTCCAGCAGCCGGCTCGGCAGGTCGTCGCCGCGCCGTTCGCTCTTGGCGGCGATGAGGTCCAGTACGTACTGCGCGTACTCCGCCTCGCCCACGGTCGCCCGGTCGCCGCCCTCCATCATCTTGCCCACGCCCGAGTGCAGCCGGTCGCCCTGGCTCTCCGGCAGGCCGAACAGGTCGTTGAAGACCAGCGCCATCAGCGGCTCGGCGAAGTCGCGGACCAGATCGGCCTCGCCCCTCGGCCCGATCCGGCCCACCAGCAGCCGTACCGCCCGGTGCACCCGCCCCCGCAGGTCGTGCGGTTCCACCAGGTCGAAGACGTCGATGAGGGTGGTGCGGTAGCGGACGTGCGCGGCCCCGTCGGCGAACAGGGCGTTGGGCCGCCAGCGCATCATGCCGAGCACCGGCGAGTCGTCGGGAACGGTCGACTCCCACGCGCGCGGGTCGTGCGAGAACGTCTCCTCGTCGTGCAGGACGTCCAGTGCGGCGCGCCGGTCGGTGACCACGTACGCCGGCACTCCGGGGGCCAACTCGGCCCAGCCGACCGGCCCTTGGCTGCGCAGCGCCAGGTAGCGGCGGTGCGGGTCGGCTGCGAAACCCTCGTCCCACAGCCGCACCGGCACGGAGCGCGCGAAGTCGTGCCGGTCAGGGGGATGGATGGTCACCGGGCCTCCGCGGGGTCATGTCCGATCAGATGCTCGACGAGCGCGAGGAGCGCGTCGATCGAGGAGTCGGGGTCCCGCGCGTCGCAGGTCACCATCGGCGTCCCGGGCTCCAGGTCCAGCGCCTGGCGCAGCCGCTCCGCACCGTAGTGGCGGGGCGCGTCGGGAAACGTGTTGAAGGCCACCGCGTACGGCAGCCCGCTCTCCTCCACCAGGCCCAGCACGTCGAATGACGCGTCGAGGCGGCGGCTGTCGACGAGGACGAGCGCGCCGAGCGCCCCGTAGGCGATGTCGTCCCACAGTGCCCGGAAGCGCTCCTGCCCGGGCGTGCCGAACAGGTACAGCACGATGTCACCGGGCAGGCTGATCCGGCCGAAGTCGATGGCGACGGTCGTCGTCGACTTGTCGCGCACCCCGGCCAGGTCGTCCACCTCGGCGGAGGCCTCGGAGAGGTGCTCCTCGGTGTGCAGCGGCCGGATCTCGGACACCGAGTCGATCAGGGTCGTCTTGCCCACCCCGAACGGCCCCGCGACCAGGATCTTCACCAGGTCGCGGGCGGTGTCGGGGCGGTGGACGGCGCCGGGCGCGCCGGCGCTAGGGGTGGTGTTTGAGGGCGCGGAGGCCATCGGCCACTCTCTTCAGCAGGTCGGGGTCGAACCGTTCGGCGGGCGGGATCGGCGCGCGGGCGAGAACGAGGTCCCGGTCGACGAGGCCGGCCGCCAGCACCCGCACCGCGGAGACCGGCAGCCTGAGCAGCGCCGCCGCCTCCACCACCGCCAGCGAGCCGCCCTCCAGGGTTTCCAGCAGGGCCAGTTCGGCGGCCGGCAGACCGACCGGCGGCGGCTCCTCGGTGCGGGCGAGCACCGACAGCCGCTCCAGGTGGGGCCGGCTGGGCCGGGTCACACCGCCGGTCGACAGGTACGCGGGGACGAGCGGACGGCCGGCCGGGCGGCGGGTCATGCCGGCGCGTTGTCGTCGGCTCCTCGGGGCGCGGCCGCCATGGCCTTCTCGCCCAGTCGTGCCACCTGGGAGTGGACCCGGTGTGCCAGCAGGTCCAGCCGCGTCTCGCCGTCGCCGTACGCGGCCACGCAGGTGCCGTGGTCGGTCGGCACGATCAGCACATAGCCGTGGTCGGACTCGATGACGATCTGGCGTACTTCCGCCCGCTCCCGGTCGGCGAACGCGGCGGCGGCCGTCCGGCAGGCCCCCTGCACGGTGCTGGTGATGGCGGCCACCCGCTCGGCCGACGGCTGCGACAGGGCGTCGGTGTACCCCGTCACCAGTCCGTCCCGGGTCAGCATGACGGCGGCCAGCACGTGCGGCACCTGCAGGATCGGTTCCAGCACCCATGCCGTGTCGCCCGTATTACGGCTGGTCATCTCGCCGCTTCCCCCTCGATGTCGGTGTGGTCGGTGTGGTCGGTGCAGTGCGTGTGGTCCGTGTGGTCGGGCTCGCCGGTCCGGTCGGCCGGGGTGCTCCCGTGGCCGCCGGCTCCGGCGTTCTCGGCGGCCGCGCGGGCCGCCGCCGTGCCGGACTGGAGCGCGCCGAGCGCGGCCGCGGCCTCCTCCGGTCTGCGCGCGGGTCCGTGCGTGGGGCCGTGCGCCGGTCTGTGCGCAGGGCTCTCTTCGGGTGCGGCGGCCCGGGTGCGGCGACGGCGCTGCGGCAGGCCGTCGGCGTCCGTCGGCTCGTGGTGCCCCGGCGCCGGCTCGGGGAGGCCGGTCTCGGCTCCGTACGCATGGGAGGGCACGGGCCGGTCGGCCGCGGCCTTGCGCGTCGTGCGCGGCGCGCTCGCGGCCGGCGGCCGGTCGGCCGGGTCGAGACGGCTGAGGAGATGGCTGTCGACCCGCAGCACCGCGCGCACGCCGCCGTACGGGGAGGCCGAGGAGACGTCGACGCCCAGGTCGAACTGCCGGGTGAGACGGCCGATGGCGGCCAGCCCCATGCGCGGCGGATCGCCCAGGTCGGTCAGCAGGATGGGGTCGTCGCCGGCCACCAGCCGCTGGGCGCGGTCGCGTTCGTCCCGCGTCATGCCGAGACCGGCGTCGTCGATGGTGACGCACACGCCGTGGTGGACGTGCTGCAGGCTCACCACGACGTCGGTGTCCGGCGCGGAGTGCCTGAGCGCGTTGTCGAGCAGCTCGGCGACGATGATGGCCACCGGCTCGACGGCGTGCGAGACCAGGGCGGTGCCGGTCTCGAGGTGGTTGTGGACCTGGACCCGGTGGTAGCCCGCGAGCCGGGCCTGACCGCCGGTCACCGCGTCCACCAGGTGCGACTCCTCGCGCGCCAGCCCGACCCACGCCCCGCACACCACGGCGGTGACCTGCGCGCGGCGCAGCGACTGTTCGTTCTCGTGGTCGAGCCGGAACAGGGTCTGCGCCAACTCCGGGTCGTCGTACCGCTGCTGGAGTCCGCGCAGCGCGTCCTGGAGCCGGTACAGGGCCGCCTGGATCTCCCGGGTGGCGCCCCGCATCCCGGCCTGTGCGGCCGCGTCGACCCGGGTGCGCTGGGCCGCCACCTCGGACTGGAGCGCCAGCACCACGTTCTCCAGCGCGATGCCCAGCGGGGTGCCGGTGGTCAGCGGCTGGAGCGGGCCCGGCTCGGGTACGTGCGGATGGGCCACCTGGCGGGCGGCGGCGGGCACTCGCCGGTCGGCCAGATGCTCGACCTCGGCCGTGAACGCCTTCAAGGACCCGTCCAGTTGGGTGCGCAGCGCGGCGATCTCGGCTCGCTGCCTGGTCTGTTGCCGCCGTATTCGCAGCAGTCCGCCGGCGAGGGCGAGCGCGGACAGTGTGCCGGCGGCCAGGACGCCGGCCACCAGGTCCGGTAATTCGATCATCGATTCGGTTCCAGGGAGGGTCGGGCGTCGTCTCGGTGCTCAGGGCAGTCGCTTCGGTGCTCAGATCGGGGGTGGGTCCGAGGGGCTCGAACCGGGCACTCGCAGCACAGTACACACCGTCATCGATCGATCCCGCACGGTTGAGTGAGACTTGCCTCCCAAAGGGCCCGGTATCTGTTCACTTCTGCGTCGACTGTCTGAATTGCCTTACGGGCTCGATGAGTTACCCGGCGGGCTCGGTCGGTTCGGTCGGCTCGGCCCGGCCGCGACGAGGGCGGTACGTCGCGCCCGGGACGCGCTACCGGCCGCACATCGGGGTCAGCACGGCCAGCGTGCCGTTGGCCTGGCGCAGGGCCAGCTCCAGCGTGACGGGCGCGTGCAGCATGCCGGTCCCGTCCGGCGGGACCAGCCACTCCAGGAACCGCGCGGCCCGGTAGGGCGGGGGAATCGCCACCCAGGAGCCCCGGCCCGCGCGTCTCAGTCCCGCGCCGATCCACCGGGTGGCGGGGTCCGGCGGGAGGAAGAATCCGACCCGGTGTGCCGCGGTGTCCACGAGTGTGGGTCCCGGAGCGGGGCGGGACGTCTGCCACAGCAGATCCAGGGTGAGCAGGCCCAGCCGGTCCGGCACGCTGAGGACGTCCCAGTAGCGGCCCGCCTCCAGCAGGGCGATCCCGTCGCCCTGGTCCCATTCCCGCTTGCACAGCCGCGGGTCCGTCGCGGCGGCGGCGAGCCACTCCACGCCGCGCGTCCACATCGCATCGCTCATGTCGGCTCCGTGTGACGTTCGCCCCCGGCCGCATGCCGAGCGGGCATATGCATGCTGGTAGATATTTCTACATGGCGGAAGGGGTGGCGAACCGTGGCGTTTCGGTGTGTTTCGTTCGAGTCCCGAGCCGCTGTTCGGACCCGCGGCGTCGGCCGGACCCCTAGTGGTCGCTCTCCAGGTGCAGTTCGAGCAGGTCCACGCCGTAGTCGCCGCCGTTGGGGGTGCGGATGATCGTGTGGATGTGCTGCTGGGTCGGGGTCCCGTTCGGGCCGCCCATGCCGCCGCCACCGTTGCTGTCCTTGGTGCCGTAGGCGAGCGGCGACTGGGCGTCGTACTCGATGAGGACGACCGGGCTGTGCACGCGGTAGTAGAAGGCCGAGGAGTCCTTGGTCTCGCCGATCCAGTAGAAGTACGTGTCGTCGAGGTGCTCCTCCACCTCCTTCATCTTCACCTCGGCGTGCCCGTCGTCCATGTTGCCGACGTAGACGCGCACCAGGTCCAGCAGAGCGCTCCGCTGGGCGGCGGTGAACCCGGAGGCGACGAGGCCCTGGTGAGCGAGCTCGAGGTTGTCCTGGCCCGCCCCGGCCTTCAGGTTGTCCCCGGCCTTGGACTCCGAGGAGATCACCTTCTTCCGCTGGGCGTCCGTGAGCGACCGCAGCAGGGTGAGGCCGGCCGTCGTCTCCTTCTTGAAGAGGGTGATCTTCTCGCCGACGTAGGTGGCCGAGGTCGGCTCGGAGCCCATGAAGGTGGGCGTCATGACCACCTGGTCGCCGAGCACGAAGTAGTTGATGGCCACATGGTGGCCCTCGTACTGGAAGCCCCACGGCTGGCTGGTCGACGGGGTGCCCATGAAGGTGAAGAAGTAGGCGCCCTCGGTGAGCGTGTCCCGGTTGCCGCCGCTGTAGTCGCCGAGGAAGGCGTTGAGCTTCATGATGTTGCGGGTCTGGGTGAGCCCCTCGGCGGACAGCGCGACCCCGAGCAGCGCGTAACCGAGGTCGCGCTGCTTGTCGGTCAGGTCGCCCATCCGGGCGCCCTCGCGCTGATAGCCGTCGACGTTGCTCCAGGCGAGCCACTCGTCGTCGTCGCCCTCGAAGACGGAGGCCTTGCGCTCCTTGGTGGTCAGCCCGTCCAGGAACGCCTGGGCGGCCTTGACGACCTTGTCGGTGGAGACGTCCGTCGCGTGGATCGAGTACAGGTCGTCCGCGACCTTGCCGTCGGTGGTGACACCGACGAAGTCCGCGTACTTGACCTCGCTCGCTCCGGGGCCCATGCCGCCGGCGCCGCCGCCGGGTCCCCCGGAGGGCATCCCGCCCGGTCCGCCGTAGGACGAGGAGGCGCCCGCGGTGTCGGAGGAGCCGGAGGAGCAGCCGGTCATGGTCGCCATCGCGGCGACACCGCCGGCGAGCAGCGCCTTGTTCATGAACCAGCGACGGCTGCGTTCGGTTGCGGGGGTACGTGGTCGGTGTCCGTGCATGGGCCCCAAGCTTCAGGAGCTACCTGAAGGAAACCTGAAACGGGACCCGCCGTCCCCCGGTCCGCCCCTGCCCCCGCCCGCACACTGGCCTCCGCCCTCGTCTTCATCCGCGCCCCCGTCACGTCCGGCCGGGGCCGCCGTGCGGTACCGGCAGCGGCAGATCGGCCTGGCGCAGCTCCGCCAGCAACTCGTTCTGTCCCGCGAGGAGTTCGGTGAGGATACGGCGGGCGGCCCGCAGCAGCTCGGCCACGTCGCCGCCCGCGAGCGCGTAGCTGACCGTCGAGCCCTCCCGGATCGACACCACGATCCCGGCACGGCGCAGCACCGCCAGTTGCTGAGACAGGCTGGACGGTTCGATCTCGATCTCGGTGAGCAGGTCCCGCACGGCGACGGGGCCGCCCTGGAGCAGTTCGAGGACCCTGATGCGGACCGGGTGCCCGAGCATGCGGAAGAACTCGGCCTTGGCCTGGTAGAGGGGAACCTGCATGGTCTCTCGCTCGCTCCCTGCCGCGTACGTGGTGCGTGGTGCGCGACGGCGCGGCGGCCCGCCCGGCCGCCCGTACGCCACCGCGCGCCACGTGCTGCGTCACGATCCTGGTGGCTGCGGACTCCGCACACCCGTGTGATGCGCTGATCTGGATGTGTCGAGATGAAGAAATCTTCAATTCCAGGGTGTGCGAAGCCGCGGGCCGTCCGGTCGCCTAGACCTCGAGCTCGGCCTCGATCCGCTTGAGCTGGTGGCGGGCCATGGCCAGGTTGGACCGGCCGCGGTCCAGGACGAGATAGAGGAACAGCCCGCTCCCGCCACGGCCCTTGAGCAGCCGGATGAGGTGGTACTGGCTGGCGAGCGTGATCAGGATGTCCTCGATCTCACCCTTCAGCCCCAGGTGTTCCATGGTGCGGACCTTGGCGCGGATCACATCGGTGTTGCCGGCCGCGGCCACGTTCAGATCGAGGTCCTTGCCGCCGCCGAGCGTGCCGAGTGCCATGCCGCTGGTGTAGTCCACGACGGCGACTCCCACCGCCCCCTCGATCGCGGTCATCGTCTCCTTCATCGAGATCTCCAGATTCGCCACGGCGTTTCTCCTGCCGGTTGCGCGGGCCCGGGCTCCTCCGGCCCCGCTGGTTCCTGGAACGTACGGAGCCCGTCCCCCGACGGGGTGACGCGCTTCGGGACTGGCCCGAGGAACTTCGGAACGCGAAGGTCTCCGCCGCATTTTGACCGTGGGGGTACGGGAGTTGAACGGATCGGCGGCGCCGGCGGGAACGCGTGATCCCGTCCCGTCGATCCCGCGCGTCCCCGGGTTCGAATCCCGGCGGCGTGAGATGGCGCGCAGGGAGTGGCGCGCTCGGTCCCTCGCGGTGCAGGATGACCTCAACCATCAGGAATCCTGTTGATTCCGCAGTGCGAGGACGGGACCGATCATGCCCCTCACCACCAGATTCCAGGCCAGGGCCGTCCAGCTGCTGCTCGGCGGCATGATGGCCCGCGTGCACAAGGACCTACGGTTCACCGACGTCCCCAAGCACGCCGAGACCCTTCAGGTGGAGACCGGCGCCGGGCCGGTGACCTGCACCGTCTACCGCCCGTCCGGCGCCGACGGCACGCCCGCCCCCGTCTACGTCAACTTCCACGGCGGCGGGTTCATCGTCGGGCGCCCCGAGCAGGACGACCACCTGTGCCGCTACATAGCCGCCACGGCCGGCTGCGTCGTGGTCAACGTGGACTACGCCGTCGCCCCGCAGCGGCCGTTCCCCGCCGCCGTCACCCAGGCCTACGACGTCACCGCGTGGATCGCCGGGAACGGTGACGCGGGCAGCTGGGACGGCTCCCGGCTCGCCGTCGGCGGACACAGCGCGGGCGCCAACCTGACGGCCGCGGTGTGCCGCACCGCCCGTGACCGCGGCGCTTTCTCACCGCGCCTCCAGATCCTCGACTCCGCCCCCGTCGACATGGTCACCGATCCCGCCGCCAAGCTCTCCCGCATCGCCAAGCCGCTGCTCACCCCCACCCTCATGCGGATCTTCACCGGCGTCTACGTCGCGGACCCGGCCAAGCGCGCCGATCCGCTCGTCTCGCCGGGGCTCGCCGACGACCTCGCCGGGCTGCCGCCCGCGCTGGTCATCACCGCGGAGAACGACCGCCTGCGCGACGAGGGGGACGCCTACGCCAAGGCCCTGGAGGCCGCCGGGGTGCCGGTCACGCACCGCGTCTTCGAGGGCGTCGACCACTACTTCACCCACGTCGGCCCGGTGCCGGCCGGGAAGGAGGCCATCGAACTGATGGCCGCCACCCTGCGCACCGCCCTCGCCGCCTGACACCCCTACGGGACGAGCTCCCAGTCCTGGGAGCCGTCCGCGAGCGCGTTCTGGAGGGTCAGCTGCGCTCCGGCGGACGCGCCCGTCAGGTACAGGTTCGTGTTCCTGACGGACTGCAGCCGGTAGAACCCGTCGGCGGTCCTGACGAGGTTCCAGCTGCCGGTGGCGCTGTTGTCGACCCACTGGCCGATCTTCTGGCCGGCCGTGGCGTTGCCGGTCCAGACGGCCGCCGCCCGGCCGCCCGACTTGTTCAGCAGGCTCACGCCACCGTTCGGCTCGGTCGTCACATGCCAGTACTGGGTGTCCGCGTTCGCCGCCGAGCCCGAGGCCTCGAGCCGGACGTCGGGCACGTCCGCGTTGCCGATGTTCGCGTCGTTGGTCCTGTTCCCGGTGCCGATCACCTGGTCGGTTCTGCGGTTCACCAACTGGTGGTAGGCGCCGGCCGAGTGGCCGAGGTCGACCTCGGCGTAGGCGATCGTGGACGTGCCCTGGTTGTTGAGGATCGCGATGCGCCCGGTGCCCTCGACGTACTGGAGGTCGCGGCTGTAGCCGGCCGCCGAGGTCGTCTGGTACTCCTTCCACGTGCTGTCGCCGCGTCCACTGTCGTTGACCCAGACGTTGCCGCTGCCTGCGGCGTTGTAGACCAGTCGGCCACCGGGCAGCCGGACGAGGACCGGGCTGCCGCCCGTCGCGAGGGCGTGCGAACCGGCGTCGAGCGGCAGGGTGCTCACGCCCGTGCCCGTCGCGGACCCGGCGAAGAACTTCAGCGGGTCGGAGGCGAGCACGTATTTGGTGTCGACGCCTCCGCCCCAGTACTCGAAGGTCAGCAGCCACTTGCCGTCGCTCGTCCGGACGACGTTGGCCATACCGGGCCGCCCGCCGCCGATCTCCGTCTTGCCGCCGCCCATATCCTGGTTCAGTCCCGCGATGTCCACCACCGGGTCGCTCCACTGTGCGGTGCGCCCGTCCCAGGTCTTGTGGGCGAGGATCTGGCCGTGCGAGTCCGTGGCCGTGCCGTTGGCGGGGTCGAGGGTCGGGACACCGGTGGTCGCGTCGAAGCCGGTGTAGTCGTTCTCGTCGGAGTAGTAGCAGACGAGCTTGCCCTTGTGGACCATCAGATACGGCTCCCAGACGGGGTCCACCTGCCGGTTCGTGTTCGCGGCCGCGATGTTTCGGCCGACCGCGCCCGCGCTGCCGCCCTGCCAGCCGCCGGTGGCGACGACGTTCTCGACCCTCCATGTCGCACCGTCGTCGGTGCTGGAGTACAGCGCGATCGCCAGGTCCTGGCGGTCGCCGTCGTTGGTCGGCGTCCAGTTCGGGTCGGCCGCCTTGTGCTCCTTGTAGTAGGCGTCGTCGCCCGACACCACGCTCGCCAGCAGCAGCGTGCCCTGCTTCAGGTTCCCGACGTCCTGCGGAAGGACGTACAGGTACGGGTTGGTCCAGTTGCTCGTGTACTTCGCGTACCTGGCGTCGGCCGACAGATACGCCGGAGCCCTGACCTCCGACAGCGGCTGCCAGGTCGTTCCGTGGTCGTCGCTCTTGTAGACCGGAAGGGTCTGCCGGTCGGCGCTGCCCGTCGCCGTCACGACCGTCGACTTCTCGAACGACGCCACCAGACGCCCGCTCGGCAGCTCCGCCGACTTCGGGTAGACCGCGCAGTTGCCCCGCCCCTTCAGGCACGGCTCGCCGCCGAGCTGGTAGAGGATCCCGCCCGTCGGGGCGTACGCCTGCGCGCCGGTCATGGGGATCGCCAGCAACGCGGACGCGGCGACGACGGTTCCCAGCACTCGGCCCGTTCTTCTTCTCTGCACAGCCCCTCCTCGGGGGACGGCCACGGTGATGTCCGCGGGGATCGGGTCAGGCGACGAGGACACGCACGTCCCAGGGCCCGAGGTCCAGGGCGGCGCCCGCGGGGACCGAGGCGCCGGTCAGGACGTCGGAGAGGGCCAGCGGGACACGGACGCCAGCCGGCTCCCAGCTCCAGTTGTGGACGATGTGGACGCGTCGTCCGTCCGGTGCGGTGCCGGTCGTCGCGGTGACGGAGGCCGGGAGGTCCCGCCAGGCGTGCCGCGCGGCCGGCGCGAGCCACTCGGCCAGCGCCCGCCCGAGGTCGCGCCCCGGCGCGGTGCCCACGTACGTGACCCGGCCCGCGCCGTGCCGACGGCTGGTGACCGCGGGCCAGCGCCCGAAGTGCGGGTGGTCGTACGTGACCAGCACCTCGGCGTCGGTGACGGTCAGGCCGTCGGCCCAGCGGGTCGCCGTCGCACCCTCGGGAAGGTCGAGCGGGCCCCCGGACGCCGATCGCACGGGGACCTCCCCGACGAGATTGCTGAACTCGTCGTACCGGACGCCCGCGACGTCGGTCAGCCGGCCGGGGGCCGCTTCGTGCCGGGCCCGGGCCTCGTGGTCGGCGTAACCGGTGCGCGGGCCGAGGACGAGATGGCCGCCGGCCTCGGCGTAGGCCGCGAGCCAGTCGAGCGTCGAGTCGGCCGCGAGGTACAACGCCGGCACCACGAGCACCGGATGACGGCGGACGGCCTCCTCGGGCGTCACTCCCTCCCTGCCTGGGACGGGCGACCCCGAGCCGCGCGGATCGTGCAACTGGCGGGCGTGCACGATGCGCACCTGACGGCCGGCCTCGAACGCGCCGCGGTAGAAGGGGTCGAAGAGACGGTGGTAGGCGGCCGGGTCCGGTTCGCCGTCCGGCTTGGCCAGCGGCGGGTACTTCTGCATCAGCCACTTGCTCGGCGTCGAGTACACCATCGTGATGTCCGCGTCCGGCTCCAGTCCCGCGACGAGCGGGCCGGCCGCCTCGAACTCCGCGCCGAGCCGGGCGAGTTCGGCGTAGGTGCGGCCGGGCTGCCCGGTGTGCGGGAGGACGCCTCCCCAGTAGGTCTCGGCGCCGAAGTGCAGGGTGTTCCAGTGCCAGTACTCGATCATGC
Organism: Streptomyces sp. NPDC102259; assembly: GCF_044766465.1. Lineage (NCBI taxonomy): Bacteria > Bacillati > Actinomycetota > Actinomycetes > Kitasatosporales > Streptomycetaceae > Streptomyces > Streptomyces sp. NPDC102259. The sequence goes on from NZ_JBIWMA010000024.1 coordinate 23,310, forward strand.
GGGCGCCGCGTGCGACGAGCGCCCAGGCGGCCTGCCGCCACTGGCCGTCGTAGGCGGGGCGGTTGTCCCACGGGAAGCCGATGGAACCGGCATTGGTCTCGGTCACCAGGAACGGCTCCTGGCGGGAGGAGAACATCCAGTCGGCGGTCTGGTACAGCGCCCACACACCCGTGGTCTTCCACTTCTGTTCGTGGTCGTCCGGGGTCGGGTCCGGAAGCAGGAGGCCGTCCTGCATGTCGTAGTACGGGTTCCCGGTGGCGATGTCGAGACGATCGGTCAGCTCGTCGTCCTCCACCGCGGGGCGGGTGTAGGAGATGCAGGTGGTGACGAACTGGCCGGAGTGGGCGTACTCGCGGACGAGGTCGGCCTGCCAGCCGATGAACTCGGTGACCTGGCGGGCCTGGAACGCCCGCCAGGCGACGTCGTACTGGGGCTGCGCGTTGCCGTCCGGCGTCCACAGGTCGGCCCACGTCGACAGCCGGTGCGACCAGTAGACCAGCCCCCACTCGCGGTTGAGGGTCTCGACGTCCCCGTACGTCTCGCGCAGATGGTCCACGAAACGCTGGAAGACACCGTGGTTGTGGAAGAGTTCCAGGCCCGGCTCGTTGTCGACCTGGAAGCCGATGACCGCGGGGTGCTCGGCGTACCGGGCGACGATCTTGCGGATCACCCGCTCGGCGTGGAACCGGAAGCCGGGGTGGGTGAAGTCGACCTCCTGACGCGCGCCCCAGCCGATGCGCTCACCGGTCCGCCGCTCGCCCGTGATCTCCGGGTACTGCCGGACCAGCCACGGCGGGACGGCGTACGTCGGCGTGCCGAGGACGACGGAGATGCCACGCTCGTGGGCGCCGTCCAGCACCGGCTGGAGCCAGTCGAGGTCGAACCGGCCGTTCTCCGGCTCCCAGGTCGACCACACCGACTCGCCGACCCGGATGACGGTGACACGCGCGTCGGCCATCAGATCGAGGTCGGTCTTGAGACGTTCGCCGAGGCGGTCGTCGCCGTAGGGGGGCCGGTACTCGTGGTAGTACGCGGCGCCGAAGAGGACGCGGGCAGGCAGAGCCGCCATGAAGGAAACCTCCGGGGGGAACGAGGGAAGCAAGGGGAACGAGGGAAACAAGAGGGGAAGGGGTTACTGCTTGACGCCACCGGCGGCCAGACCGCTCTGCCAGTACCGCTGGAGCAGCAGGAAGGCCACGACGAGCGGGACGATCGAGATCAGGGAGCCGGTCACGACCAGCGCGAGCATGTCGCTGCTGGCGCCCGCCCCGCCGTTCTGCGCCTGCGCGGCCCAGGAGGAGAGCCCGACCGTGATCGGGTACAGATCCGGGTCGTTGAGCATGATCAGCGGCAGGAAGTAGTTGTTCCAGGTCGCCCCCAGCGTGAACAGCAGCACCGTCACCAGGCCCGGAGCCAGCAGCCGCAGGGCGATCCGGAAGAAGATCCGGGCCTCGCCGGCCCCGTCGATGCGGGCGGCCTCCAGGACGCTGTCCAGGACGGCGTCCTGCGCGTAGACACGCATGAGGTAGAGGCCGAAGGGATTGACCAGGGAGGGCAGGACGACCGCCCAGGGCGTGTTGACCAGGCCCGCCTTGGCGAAGAGCAGATAGGTCGGGATCGCCAGCGCGGTGGTCGGCACCATGACGGCGCCGAGCACCAGATGGAAGGCGGTGCGGTCGCCGCGGAAGCGGAACTTCGCGAAGCCGTACCCGCCGGCGGCCGCGAGCAGCGCGGCCCCGACCGCGCTGACGCCCGCGTACAGCACCGTGTTGACCAGCCAGCGCAGGAAGACCCCGTCGTCCTGGGTGAAGGTCTCCCTGACGTTCGTCAGCAGCTGCGGGGTGTGCGAGAACCACAGGCCGAAGCTGTTGAACAGGTCCTGGGTGCTCTTGGTCGAGGCGATCAGCAGCCAGAAGAGGGGGAGCAGGAAGTAGGCCAGGGCGGCCAGCATGGCGATCGTCAGCGGGGTGCTGCGCCGGGCCCCGCGCCGACGGCGTCCCGGGGGAGTGGCGGGGGCCTGCCGGGTCGGCTCGGCGATCGTGGCCGTGGGGATCGTGGTCGTCACGGGGTCCTCCTGCGGTTCGCGGTGAGCAGGACGGCGTAGGAGGCGATCACGATGACGAGACCGAGCAGGAAGGACACCGTGGCCGCGTAGTTGACCTGCTGGCCGGTGAAGGCGAGCGTGTAGGCGTAGAGGTTCGCGGTGTAGGAGCTGCTGATCACGTCCGGGGCGATGGTCATCAGCAGCTTCGGCTCGTTGAACAGCTGGAAGCTGCCGATCACCGAGAACAGCAGGGTGAGCATCAGCGCCGGGCGCAGGGCCGGCAGCTTGATCGACCAGGCGATGCGCCAGGCGCCGGCCCCGTCCACCGCGGCCGCCTCGTACAGCTCCTCGGGGACGGTGCGCAGGGCGGCGTACAGGATGATCATGTTGTAGCCGACGAACTCCCAGGTCACGATGTTCGCCAGGCTGCCGAGCATCCAGCCGTCGCCGAGAAAGTCCGGGACCGGCAGGCTGAGGTCGCGGCCGAGCTGGGCGAAGGGGCCGAAGTCCGGCCCGTACAGGTAGCCCCACATGAGCGCGGCGACCACGCTCGGGACGGCGTACGGGACGAAGACGCCCAGCCGGATGACACGGGCGAGCCGGAGCAGACCGCTGTCGAGAGCCAGGGCGAACGCCAGCGCCAGCAGCAGCATCACGGGGACCTGGAGCACGAAGAACAGCGCGACGCGCCCGATGCCGTGCAGGAACTGCGGATCGCCCAGGGCCTGGGCGTAGTTGTCGAGCCCGACGAACGCCGTGCCGCCGATGAGGCGTTCCTGGAACAGGCTGAGATAGGCGGCGTAGCCGAGCGGGGCGAGGAAGAGCAGCAGGAACAGCACCATGAACGGTGCGACGAACAGCGGTCCCGCCACCCGTTGGCGGCTCATCTCAACTCCCCTTGACGGTGAAGCCCTGGTTCTCGGCGTACGAGGTGAGCCGTGACTGCCAGGTGCCGAGCGCGCGGACGGTGTCGGTCCCGTCGGCGAGCGACTTGCCGACGGTCTCCGTCCAGTCGGTCGCCGCCTGGTCGAGGAACGGGGGCCACTGGAAGGAGGAGTTGACCGTGGAGCCGATGTCGGCGAAGACCTGGTTGACCTTCTGGCCGCCGTAGAAGGCCGGGGCGTCCGACACGAACTCGGCGTCGGTCAGCAGGGCCTTGGTCGCCGGGAAGAAGAACTGCTCGGTGGCGAACATCCTCGCGCTCGCGGGGTCGGTGTTGAGGAACTGCGCGAACAGCGCCGCCGCCACGGGGTTCTTGGAGGAGCGGATCACCGCGGTGGTCGAGCCGCCCCAGTTGCCCGAGCTGGGCTTGGCGGCGTCCCACTGCGGCAGCGGGGCCGCCCGCCACTTGCCCGCGGTGGCCTTCGCGGAGCCGGAGAGGAAGACCGGACCCCAGGCGGCGGTGATCCAGGTGGCGTACTTGCCCTTGTTGAGCGCCGCGTACCAGGAGTCGGTGAAGTCGGGCTCCACGCCGATGACTCCCTCCTTCGCGAGCCCGCCCCAGTAGGCGCCGAGCTTCCGGGAGACGCTGTCGTCGACGCTGATGGTGATGTCGCTCTTGCCGGACGTCACGTAGGGTTTGGCGCCCGCCTGCCACAACAGGCCGTGCCAGGCGGCCACTTGGTTGGCCGCGAGGTTCGTGAGGTACACCTCGGGGTCGGCCTTGTGCAGCTTGCGGGCCGCGGCGGCGAACTCGTCCCAGGTCCCCGGCACTTCGATACCGTGCCGGTCGAAGATGTCCTGCCGGTACAGCATGCCCATCGGCCCGGTGTCCTGGGGGATCGCCCATATCTCGCCGTCACCGCCGCTGACCTGGCTCCAGGTCCAGTCCACGAAGGTGGACTTGAGCGCGGCGGCGCCGTACGGCCGCAGGTCCAGCAGGCTGTCGGTGATGGTGAACGTCGGAATGGCCTGGTACTCGATCTGCACCAGGTCCGGGGCGCCGCTGCCGGCCTTCAGCGCCGTGCGCAGCTTGGTGTACTGCGGGGTGCCCTGGCCTGCGTTGACCACCTTGACCTTGATGGCCGGGTACCGCTTCTCGAAGAGCGCGACCTCCTTGTCGATGTTCGGGACCCAGGTCCAGAAGGTCAGCTCGGTGGGCGTCTTCATCGCCTTGTCGATGTCGGCCTGCCCGATCGGCTTGCCGGAGCCGGTGGAACCGCCGGAGTCGTCCCCGCCGCAGGCGGTGAGCGCGGCGCCGAGCGACAGGGCGCCCGTCGTGGTGAGGAACAGCCGGCGGCTCATCGAGGAGCGGCCGGGCAGGGGTGTGGACGTGTTCTGGGGCATGGTGAACTCCCGCCGGAGGCGATGGTCACGGCACGCCTGGCGAGGGCGTGCGCGGGCATGGTGGAGGAAGGCGCGGGCGCGACGACCGGGGCTGACACGCCGACGCGGTCGAGGCTGAGGAGGGGAAGGCGGAGGCTTCGAAGGTCGGAGACCCGGATCGGGGTCCGCCGCGATCAGCGGCGGCCCGGTGCGGCTCCGGCAACGGGCCGGTGGCGAAGGGCGCGGACGGTACAGCGGCTCGGCTTCGGGTCACGCGCGCGGCCAGGAGGGTGGTCGGCCGGGTCGGTTCGTGCTGCTCAGTGCGGTGTCGAGGGGCCTCCGTCCGCCGGTCGCGAAGTGGGCGCGGCTGCGCGTGAGGGGGCAGAGGTGCGGGAGGGGGCCGAGGTGCGGGAGGGGGCTGCGGTGCGTCGCCCGCGAGCCGGGGTCGTCCGGTTCGGCGGGGGAGCGGTCGAGAACCGGACGACGAGGTCGACCGGTGGGTCGCTCGCCGGCAGCGGATCCGCTTCCGGGTTCTCGATGGTGTGCACCAGGCGCTTGAGGCCCTCCTGCGCCACGGCGTCGAAGGGCTGCGGGACCGTGGTCAGCGGAGGAGCCACATAGGCGGCGACGGGAACGTCGTCGAAGCCGACGACGCTCACGTCCTGGGGCACCCGCCGTCCCGCTTCCGTCAGTGCGCGGATCAGACCGATCGCCATGTCGTCATTGGCGGCGAACACGGCGGTGACGGTGGAGTCGGCGGCCAGGGCCCGTCCGGCGGCGTACCCGGACGCGGCCGACCAGTCGCCCTCGACGACCGGCGGCACGTCCCTGCCGTGGGCGGCCAGCGTGGTCCGCCAGCCCTCCAGCCGGTCCCGGGCCGCGTACCAGCGCTGCGGTCCGGCGAGGTGGTGGACCGTCGTGTGCCCGAGGTCCAGGAGGTGCTCGGTGGCGGCGCGGGCCATCAGGTCGGCTCCGTCGCCCGCGGTCAGGACCGTGGGCGCGGCGACGGGGGACGGCGCGCCGAGGACGAGGACCGGCACGTCGACGCGGAGGGAGACCTCACCGTCGGCCCCGCGTTCGTCGATCGGCTCGGAGATGACGATGCCGTCCACCCCCTGGTCGAGGAGCGAGTCCACGGCGCCGGCGATGCCCGCCGGGTCACCCTCCATCGTGTTGACCACCCGGAGCGCGTAACCCGTGTCCCGCAGGGCCCGCTCGACTCCCATGAGCAGTGAGGCGGGACCGTACAGGGCGGTGCCCAGCGTCACCACGCCGATGGAACGGGTCCGCCCGGAGGCCAGCGCCCGGGCGGCGTTGTTGCGCCGGTAGCCGAGCTCTTCGGCGGCTTCGAGGACGCGCCTGCGCACCTCGGCGGAGACGTACTGCTCGTCGTTGAAAACCCGGGAAACCGTCTTCTGCGAGACGCCGGCCAGGCCGGCCACGTCCACGCTGCGCGGTGCCGCGGAGTTCTTGCCCCGCCCTGTTCCTCGCGTCACGGTGTCTCCCGGTGGCCGTACGTGCGGACGATGATGCCAGACATCGTCGCCTGACTGCGCTGTCATGTCTACGCAGTCATAAGACGGCCGTCAAGAGTCGGGAACGCATCTGTCACACACGACGGGGCGTCGGCCCGCGCGCGTCAGTTCGTGGGCAGCCACTTCTCCAGGGCGCCGATGAGGCGGTCGAGCGCGGGCTCGTCGGCGGAGCGGTCCGTCATGACCGTGCGGCCGTCGAACTGAAGCGTGTACTGGAACTTGTCGGCCGACCCCATGTCGATCGCGAAGGCGGGGACGTCGGCGAGCGCCGGATCTCCCAGCAGCGTGCGCAGTGTCGTGAACTGGGCCGTCGTGGTGCGGCGCACCGCGGACTCGCCGCTGTCGGTGGTCCGTACCGTGCCGTCGCCCCGGAGGATCACCTCCCGGTTCACCCCGGCGAAGCCGCCGCTGACGGTCATGGTCACCAGCTTCTGGTCCGGACCGGTGACGGGCACGGGCGTCGGGCTCGCCGACGCCGGGACCGACGCGGAGGGGGAGGCGGAGGAGGGCGAGGAGGGGGAGAGGGAGGGGGAAGCGGGCGACGGCGGGGGGTCGGAGACGGTCGCCGTGACGACGGTCTCGTCCGTCGGCTCCGCCGCCTTGCCGTCGTCCCCGGACGAGCAGCCGGCCAGCGCCAGCGCCGCGGCCGCGCACACCATCACCGAACTCCGACTGAGCACCTTGGTCTCCCTGCGTGCGATGTCTCCGTGTGTCATGTCCCTGAGTACCTGTACCCCGAGCGCCGGTATTCGAGCGTCTGTACCTAAGCGCCTCTACCCGAGCGCCTGTCCCTGAGTACCCGTCATGTCAGGGTGTCATGCCGCGGGTTCCGCTGCCCCGGCTGACGCCCTGCCTCTGTCAGAGGTGTTGACCCGACCTCTGAAAACGTTTTAACTTCAGTCGACTCGACCCCTGAGGGGAGGAGACTCCGTGGCGACGTTGCTGCGTGAGAACCCCAGTAAGACGGAAGAGAGCGGCGCGTCTCGACGTCCGTTTCGCCGCCGGAACGAGCGAAAACGTTTTCAGAGAACGCGTAATCGGACGCTGTTCCTGCTCATGCTGCCGGGGCTCGCCTACTTCCTCGTGTTCCACTACGGCGCCCTCGCCGGCAATGTCATCGCCTTCAAGGAGTACGTGCCGTTCGACGGGATCTGGGGCAGCCCGTGGGTCGGCCTCGGCAACTTCCGGCGGATGTTCGAGGACGCCGAGTTCTGGGACGCGGTCCTCAACACCCTCTGGATCGCGGTCCTCCAACTCGTCTTCTACTTCCCCGTCCCGCTCGGCCTCGCGCTGCTCCTGCACACCCTCACCTGGAGCACGGTCCGCCGCTTCGTGCAGTCCGTGGCCTATCTGCCGCACTTCGTCTCATGGGTGATCGTCGTCGCGCTCTTCCAGCAGGTCCTGGGCGACACGGGCATGGTGAACGGCTATCTCGGCGACGCCGGTCTGCACACCGTCGACATCGTCGGCAACCCCGACGCCTTCCGCCCGCTCGTCGTCGCCCAGGTGATCTGGAAGGACGCCGGCTGGGGCACGATCATCTTCCTCGCCGCGCTCTCCCAGGTCGACGAGCAGAGTTACGAGGCGGCCGCGATCGACGGCGCCGGGCCCTGGCGGCGCTTCTGGCACATCACCCTGCCGGCGATCCGGCCGGTGATCGTGCTGCTGCTCGTCATGCGGCTCGGCGACGTCCTCTCCGTCGGCTTCGAGCAGATGCTGCTCCAGCGCGACGCCGTCGGCCCGCAGACGGCCGAGGTCATCGACACCTTCGTCTACTACCGGGGCATCGTCGGCGGCGACTACGGATTCGCCGCCGCTGCGGGCCTGTTCAAGGGCCTGGTCGGCGCCCTGCTCGTGTACGCGGCCAACAAGGTCGCCCACCGCCTCGGCGAACAGGGGGTCTACAGGTGAGCGCCCACGTCCGACCCGCCTGGATGGAGAAGCCGCGGCCCGCCACCCAGGCCGCGAAGGCCGTCGCCCTCGCCACGGTCGTCCTCCTGGTCTGCGTGCCCTTCCTCGTCATCGTGTCGACCTCGCTCGCCGCCCCGCGCGAGGTCGTGGCGAACGGCGGCTGGGTGCTGTGGCCCGAGCACCCCACCCTGGAGGCCTACCGGGACATCCTCGACGGCGGCATCGTCACCCACGCCCTCGCCGTCAGCGCCGGCGTCACCCTCGTAGGCACCGCGCTGAGTCTCGTCTGCACGGTCACCCTCGCCTACGCCCTCTCCCGCCCCGGCGTGTTCGGCGCCCGCCCGGTCCTGCTGCTGATCCTGTTCACCTTCCTCTTCCCGCCGGGCATGATCCCGGGCTTCCTGCTGGTCAAGGAGCTGGACCTGCTGGGCAGTTACGGCTCCCTGGTCCTTCCGGTGCTGGTCAACGTCTTCAACCTGGTCGTGCTGCGCGGCTTCTTCCAGGGCATCCCCGAGGAGCTGTACGAGGCCGCCCGTCTCGACGGCGCCGGTGACTGGCGCGTCCTGTGGACCATCGTGCTGCCGCTGTCGAAGGCGGCGCTCGCCGTGGTCGGACTGTTCTACGCGGTGGCGTACTGGAACTCCTGGTTCTACGCCTCGCTCTACCTCGAGAGCGACCACTGGCCGGTGCAGCAGGTGCTGCGCACCTATGTCGTGGCCGGCTCCGGCCTCACCGACACCACCACCGGCGAGGCCACGGTCAACGCACCGCAGACGATCCAGATGGCCGTGCTGGTGATCGCCACCGTGCCGATCCTGCTCGTCTACCCCTTCCTCCAGAAGTACTTCACCAAGGGCGTGCTCACCGGCGCCGTCAAGAGCTGACCCCGCACTTCGAGCGCTGACCCCGCACCTCGCCCCGAAGAAAGGTCATTCGTCATGTCCGGCATGTCCCGACGCACGCTGCTGCGCTCCGTGGCCGCGGGTGGCGCCGCCGTCGCCGTCCCCGGTCTGCTCACCGCCTGCTCCACGGCTTCGGACGACAAGGGCGTCTCCAACGCGGGCAAGGAACTGGCCCCCTGGCCCGCCTACGCCGCTCCCGCCGGCCCCCGTGCCGACCTCGCGCCCACCGACGCGGGCGTCCAGGCGGGCTTCACGTCCTACCCCTCCTCCCTCGTCACCTCGGTCGCCCGCACCCCCGGCGACGGCTCCACCGTGAGGGTCTTGACCGTCACCTTCGGCACCCCGCCCAAGGCGTCGGCCGAGAACCAGTACTGGCGGGCCGTCGAGAAGGCCCTCGGCGTGAAGATCGAGTTCACGGTGGTCCCGCAGGCCGACTACCAGAAGAAGATGGCCACCGTCATGGCCGGCGACCCCGACTCACTGCCCGACATCATCAACGTCTTCACCGGGGTCACCCTCCCGCGCGAGGCCCAGTTCGTGCAGCGCAGGGCCGAGGACCTCACGCCGTACCTCTCCGGCGAGGCGGTCCGGGACTACCCCAACCTGGCGGGCGTCCCCACCCACGCCTGGCGCGACATGGGCCGCATCGGCGGGCGGCTCTACGGCGTCCCCCTCGAACGCCCGCTGCCCGGCTCGACCCTCTGGCTCAACCAGGGCCTGTTCACCGAGGCCGGCATGAGAGCCGGCTGGACCTCCACCGACTTCGCCGACGTCGCCCGCACGGCCACCCACGGCAAGCGGTACGCGCTCGGCGCCTCCGTCGGCTCCCTCTTCGGCAACGCCGTCCACGCCGCCGCCCACCACGCCCCGAACGGCTGGGCCGTCGACAAGAACGGCACCTTCCACCCCCACTACGGCGACGACCGCTACAAGGCCGCCGTCGCCTTCCAGGCACAGCTGCGCAAGAACGGCTCCTACCACCCCGACGCCACCTCGATGTCCCAGGTGGACCTCGGCACCCTCTTCCTCAACGGCACCGTCGCCGCCCTCCAGGACGGCTTCGGCGCCTACCAGACCCGCTACCCCGACGCCGAGGGACTGCTGACCCCGGCGCCGGCCCTGCCGTACAGCGTCGACGGCACCCCGGGCGGCATCGTCGGCGCCCGCCGCTCCTTCGGCTACACGATCCTCAAGAAGGCCGGGAAGGAGCGCGTCCAGATGCTGTTGCGCCTCCTGGACCACCTCGCCGCGCCCTTCGGCACCAAGGAGTGGGAGCTCGTCCACTACGGCCTGGAGGGCGTCCACTTCACCCGGGGCGAGGACGGCGCCCCGCGGGCGACGAAGCTCGGCGAGGTGGAGAACGTCTCCAACCTGCCGTTCCGCTACCTGGCCGAGGGCCCTCAGGTGCTGTTCCTGCCGGGCCTGCCCGACGCCGTGCGCGCCCTGCACACCTGGCAGCGGACGGTCGTACCCGTCGCGATCCGCAACGCCTCCTTCGGCCTGAAGTCCCCGACCGACACCTCCCAGGGGGCCACGCTCAAGGCCCTGATGGACGACACGATCACCGCCGTCGTCGCCGGCCGTGCCCCGATGTCGGAGTACGACGAGGCGGTACGGAAATGGCGCTCGCGGGGCGGCGACAGAATGGCCGGGGAGTACGCCGAGGAGTACGACGCCAACACCTGAGTCGGCGGCGGCAGCGGCGGAACGGACACGGGCGAGCGGAACGGGGTACGACATGGCGGCACAGGGACGGGTGACCATCCGCGAGGTGGCCGAACGCGCGGGCGTGTCCGTGGCCACGGTCTCACGCGTGCTCAGCGGCAACTACCCGGTGCCACCGGCCACCCGCACCCGGGTGCTGCGCGCCGCCCGCGCCCTCGACTACGTCGCCAACGCCCACGCCCGTGCTCTCGTCGGCGGCGGCCGCAAGACGGTCGCCGTCGTCGTGCGCCAGGTCACCAGCCCGTTCTACGCCCAGGTCGCCGAGGGCGTCGAGGCGGAGGCCGCCACCCACGGCTGGCTCTGCCTGGTCGGGACCACCGGCGGGGACCCGCAGCGCGAGCTGGAATTCGTCCAGCTGATGCGCGAGGAGGGCGCTCGGCTGGTCATTTTGGTCGGCGGGGTCGTCGAGGACGACGCCTACCGCGAGCGGGTCGCGCACTACGCCCAGGCCCTCGACTCCGCCGGGGCCCGCCTCGTGCTGTGCGGGCGGCCCGCCCCCGACCCCGGCATCCCCGCGCTCGTCGTCGAGTTCGACAACGAGGCCGGGGCCCGCGCCATCACCGGGCACCTGCTCTCGGCCGGTCACCGCAGGATCGTCTTCCTCGGCGGACTGCCCGGCAACACCGCCCTGGACGCCCGGGTGCGCGGCTACCGGGCGGCCCTCGCCGAACACGGGCTCCCGCCCGAGGCCGCCCACGTCGTCGACTGCGGGCTGGGGCGGGCCGCCGGACTCCGCGCGATGGCCGAACTGCTCAAGGAGCGGCCGGAGTTCACGGCCGTCTTCGCCGGCGACGACATGGTCGCGGCCGGCGCGCTGCGCGCCATCGCCGAGGCCGGACTGCGCGTCCCCGAGGACCTCTCCGTCGTCGGCTACAACGACATCCCGCTCGCCGAGGACTTCAACCCGCCCCTCACCACCGTGCGCACGCCCGCCGAGGAGCTCGGCCGCGCCGCCGTGCGCATCGCCCTGCGCGACACCGATCAGGTCGCCGCCACCCACCATCTGCTCGGCACCCACATCGTCGTACGCGACAGCGTCGCCGCGCCCCCACCCGGGCGCGCCCGCTGACCGACTTAAGGAACCGCCTTCGTATGACCGTGCCGCACCTGTCGGCCGACGCCGGCCGACTGCCGCCCCCCGACCCCGACCTGTCCCCGCACACCGGCTACACCCGGGCCCACTGGGAGGCCACCGCCGACCGGCTGCTCGCCGCGCTCCGGCCGTACGCCGGCCCCGGCCTCGCCCAGTACCGCCTGCCCGGCCGCACCGGTCACTCCGGCGCCTGGTCGGACGGGCTGGAGGGGTACGCCCGCTCGTTCCTCCTGGCCGCCTTCCGCATCGCGGGCTCGGGCGGAGCCGTCGGCCCCACGCTGATCGAGCGCTACGCCACCGGTCTCGCCGCCGGCGTCGACCCGCGCCATCCGGAGCACTGGCCGCCCATCACCGACCGGAGCCAGCCCATGGTCGAGGCCGCCTCCGTCGCCGTCGCCCTGCACGAGACCCGCCCCTGGCTCTGGGACCGACTGCCGGACAGGACGAAGGAGATGACGGTCGCCTGGCTGGGCGGCTTCGTCGGCGCCACCGCCAACGACTCCAACTGGCGGCTGTTCCAGGTCATCACCGAGGAGTTCCTCGCGTCCGTCGGCGGTCCGCACGACCGCGCCGAGATCGACGGGGGACTGGACCGCCTCGACGACTGGTACCGGGGCGGCGGCTGGTACACCGACGGCGAGGGCCGCAAGTTCGACTACTACAACGCCTGGGCCCTGCACCTCTACCCCGTCCTCTGGGCCCGCGTCGCCGGCCACCGCGCGGACCCCGCCCGCGTCGCCACGCACCGCGCCCACCTGCGCGAGTTCCTCGACGTCCACCAGTACTTCTTCGGCTCCGACGGGGCCCCCGTCCACCAGGGCCGCTCCCTCATCTACCGCTACGCCACCGCCGCCCCGCTCTGGGCGGGCGCCCTCGCCGACGCCACCCCACTGCCCCCCGGCCGCACCCGACGCCTCGCATCGGGCGCCCTGAAGCACTTCACCGACCATCAAGTGCCCGACGAGCAAGGCCTGTTGAGCCTCGGCTGGTACCGGCCCCACCTGCCCGTCACCCAGCCGTACTCGGGGCCGGCCTCCCCGTACTGGGCGAGCAAGGCCTTCCTCGGTCTGCTGCTGCCCGCCGACCACCCGGTGTGGACGGCACCGGAGGAAGCGGGCCCCGTCGACACCGCCGACCGGCAGCTGGCCCTGCCCGCGCCGGGATGGCTGCTGCACTCCACGGCCGCCGACGGGATCGTTCGCCTGGTCAACCACGGCACCGACCGGCTCCCGCCGCCGCCCGCCCCGTCCGACGACAGTCCGCACTACACGGGCTTCGCCTACTCCACCGCGACGGCCCCCGAGACCCCGCCCCCCGGCGAACCACCCGGCCCCGACAACCGCATCGCCCTGCTGGCCCCCACGGGCCCGTCCCGTCGCGGCCGCATCCACCCGCTGTACGCGGAGGGCCGGGCCGCGGCGTCCTGGCACACCCCGCTCGGCCCGGACGGCGACGAGCATCTGCGCATCACCACCGCGAGCGTGGTGCGCGGGCCGTGGGAGATCCGCGTGCACCGTGTCGAAGCCCCCGCCGGCACGCCCGTCCGGGTCGGCGGCTGGGCGGTGGCCTGCGACGACGCGCCGCCCCTCGCGCGGACCGGCGAGGCCTGGGCGGTGGCTCGCCGCACCGACGGTCTCACCTCGGCCCTCGTCGGCCTGTTCGGCTGGGACGACGGCATCGCCGAGGTGACCCGGGCCCGCGGCCACAACGCCTACGGCGACCACTCGGCCGTGCCGGTCCTCACCGCGCCGCACCCGGGCGGCGCGCAACTGCTGGCGACGCTGGTGGTCCTCACCGCCGACCCGCTCACCGCCGACCCGCTCGTCGCGGCGGACGTACGGACCGGCGCGGGTGCGGTCCTCGTCTCCGACGACGCCCTGGAGGTGCGTTTCCCGGACGGCACGACCGAGACCGTCACGCCGGTGCCCGATCCCGGGTGAGGGCCGACACGCGGCGGGCGCGACCCCCTCCCCCTTTGCCCGGCCCCTGCCCTGCCCCCTGCCCCGCCCCCTGCCCTCCTCCCTGTCCGGCCGCGTGGCGTCGCTTGCGGCCGGGCCGGGGGAGCGGGCAGGGTTCCGTGCCGTGGCCACTTTGCTGATCGTCCATCACACCCCCTCGCCCAACTGCCAGGCGCTCTTCGAAGCGGTCGTCTCGGGCGCGACGGCGCCGGAGATCGAGGGCGTCCGCGTCGAACGCCGGGCCGCCCTCGCCGCGACCGCCTCCGACGTCCTGGCAGCCGACGCCTACCTGCTGGGCACGCCGGCCAACCTCGGCTATATGTCCGGCGCGCTCAAGCACTTCTTCGACCAGGTGTACTACCCCTGCCTCGACACCACCCGCGGCCGGCCGTTCGGCTACTACGTGCACGGTGGCAACGACGTCACCGGCGCGGTACGCGGGATCGAGACCGTCACCACGGGTTTGGGCTGGCGGCGCGCGGCCGAGCCGGTCACCGTCACCGGGGAACCCGACAAGGCGGACGTGGCGGCCTGCTGGGAACTGGGCGCGACGGTCGCGGCCGGCCTGATGGCCTGACGGTCCCCGGGCCGCCGTACCTCAGTGCCCGCCCAGCCCGGGCAGACACGTCCCCTCGACCGTACGCCCGACGACCTCCGCCGTCGCGTGACCGCCGCTGTCGACGGTCCCGTTGACGCACACCCGGCCCTCGCCGCCCCCCACGAGCATGTCGTGCAGGGGGACCAGGAAGACGCCCTGCACCTCGACCTGCCGCGCCTCCAGGCCGAGCGCCTCGGCGGCGGCCGTCCGCAGTCCGTCCAAGGTGGTCCCCCTGGCCGCGAGTTCCTGAAGAGCCGCGGCCAGTGCCGTCGCCCGGGGCTGCGCCTTCTGCCGTTGCTCGGCGGTGATGGGCTGGGCCTGGCGGTACGCGTGGTTCTCGGCGACCCGCTGGTCCCAGCCGTAGCTGATGCACGGAGACGGCGACGCCCGGGTGTCCTCGGGCGGCGGGCAGAAGCCCTTCGCCTGCGCCGAGTCGGACGGTGAGGCGGTCGCCGGTCCGGCCGCCCGGGGGTCGCTCGACGGATCGGCGCATCCGGCGGTGAGGACGAGCAGAGCGAGCAGAACCGGGGCGCCGAGCCGGCACCGTGGCCGTGTCCGTGTCATGCCTCGATCATGGCAGGCGGGGAGGGCACCCGGGGAACCGGAGCGAGACGGCCGGACACGGGGCCTGGAGCAGGCTCAGTTCCAGAGCGGGTACGTCACCACGCGCGCGAACTGGTCCGGCCTCTCTCCGAGGTAGGTGAGGGTCATCCGGCTGTAGTGCCGCACCTGCGGGTTCTTCTTCCAGGGCTGCGGCCGGTCCAGCTTCACGACGACGGCGTACGGGTGGAAGGCGCCCGCCGCGCAGTACGGATCGCAGTCGTTGACGACGTTGACCCCGGTGGCCCGCGCCGAGTTCGAGCCCCAGCTGTCCCAGTGCAGCGAGACCAGACGGCTGTTTCCGTCGCCGCACGCGAGGATGAAGTCGCCGGGCCGCACCTTGGCGTGCCAGAGGCAGTCCACCAGGACGGGCGGCGAGGCCTGCCGCACCGCGGCCGCGCGCGCGGTGGGCGGCGACGCGGCCGGCACGGCCGAGGCCGAGCCGACGGCCGCCGTGAGGCCCAGCGCCGCGCAGAGCATGACCGCTGTTCTCGTCGTGTGTCGCATGTCCGCTCCCGCCCGACGGAACCGGGAGCCGTCTGTGTCCGCGCCCGGATGAAGTGCACTACCGACGCTACGACGGCGAGCGGAAGGGGACCACTCGAACGGCCCAGAGCCGCGATGCCCCACGACGACCGGGAGAGACGCGCCGACGACCGGGACGGACGCGCCGACGACGGGGCGGAGAGGGGCGCGCCGACGACGGGGAGGGATGCGTCAGCAGACGTCCGCCCGCGCCACACGGCTCCCCGCCCCACCCGCGCCGCCCCCGCCCTTCGCCGCCGACTCCCGTCGCCACCTGAACTCGCAGGGTGCTGCCCGGAGTGCCACGACACGCCGTGGGGGTCCCCGTATTCACCCTTTCGGGAAAGGGGGTCGCTCCGCGGCTGAAAACGTGCGCCGAGCAGGGCGGATCCCCAGCAGGACATGGTCATTTCCAGCCGTTGTTTTGGCATTCCCATGACAAACCTGTGCACGCAGTGCCACGCTGCTGCCGAAGTTCACCATTCCTTCACACCCGCATCATGCGGGGCATCCCACTCACCCCCCACCTCCTTCCACCCGCCTGCCGTGCAGCGCTCCGGACCGGCCCCATCCCGTCGGTCCGCCCCCCTCCGGCCCCCCACCACGGGCCGACCGTCGCACAGAAGGAGAACCCGTTGCCCCGGCGACACCACCCCATCCTCCGGCGCAGACGCGCCACCGCCCTCGCGCTGACGACCATCGGGACCCTGCTCGCCCTGGGAGCCCCCGCCGGTACCGCAGGCGCGGCGCCCGCCGACCCCCGCCCCGCCAAGATCACCGCCACGCCTCGCGCCGGTGCGGCGGCGACGGCCCTGTCTCCGGCCCGCCGCGCCGCGCTGATCAAGAGCGCGCAGACCACGTCCGGCGCCACGGCCCAGCGGCTCGCCCTCGGCGCGCAGGAGAAGCTCGTCGTCAAGGACGTCGTCCAGGACGCCGACGGCACCACGCACACCCGCTACGAGCGCACCTACGCCGGACTGCCCGTCCTCGGCGGTGACCTGGTCGTCCACCTCAAGAGCGGCCGGACCACCGTGTCCAAGGCGAGCGGGGCGACGCTCACGCTGCCGTCCCTCAGCCCGAAGCTCTCCGCGACCGGCGCCGGCGGCAAGGCGCTCGCGGCCGCCAAGAGCGCGGACGTCACCGGCGCCGCGACCGAGCGCGCGCCCCGCCTCGTCGTCTGGGCCGGCACCGGCAAGCCCGTCCTGGCCTGGGAGACCATCGTCGATGGCGTCCAGCAGGACGGCACGCCCAGCGAACTCCAGGTGGTCACCGACGCGACCACGGGCAAGCAGATCCTCGCCGCCGAGAAGGTGCACACCGGCACCGGCACCGGCCAGTACGTCGGCACGGTTCCCGTCGGCAGCACGCTGTCGGGATCGACGTACCAGCTCACCGACGGCGACCGCGCCGGGCACAAGACGTACGACCTGAACCAGGGCACCTCCGGCACCGGCACCCTGTTCACGGACGACAACGATGTCTGGGGCACCGGCCTGCCGTCCAACCGGCAGACCGCCGGTGTCGACGTGGCCTTCGGCGCCGCCGCCACCTGGGACTACTACAAGGATGTGTACGGCCGCAACGGCATCCGCAACGACGGCGTCGCCGCCTACAGCCGGGCCCACTACGGCAGCAACTACGTCAACGCCTTCTGGCAGGACAGCTGCTTCTGCATGACCTACGGCGACGGCTCCGGCAACACGCACCCGCTGACCGCCCTCGACGTGGCCGCCCACGAGATGAGCCACGGAGTCACCGCCGCCACCGCCAACCTGACCTACTCCGGCGAGTCCGGCGGTCTCAACGAGGCGACCTCCGACATCTTCGCCGCCGCCGTCGAGTTCCACTCGGATCTCGCCGCCGACCCCGGCGACTACCTCGTCGGCGAGAAGATCGACATCAACGGCAACGGCACCCCGCTGCGTTACATGGACAAGCCCTCCAGGGACGGCTCCTCCCGCGACAGCTGGAGCTCCACCCTGGGCAGCATCGACGTCCACTACTCCTCGGGCCCGGCGAACCACTTCTTCTACCTGCTCTCCGAGGGCAGCGGCGCCAAGACCGTCAACGGCGTCGCCTACGACAGCCCGACCTACGACGGCCAGGCCGTCACCGGCATCGGCATCGAGAACGCCGCCGCCGTCTGGTACCGGGCGCTGACGACGTACATGACCTCGTCGACCAACTACGCGGGCGCCCGCACCGCCACCCTCCAGGCGTCGGCCGACCTGTTCGGCGCCTACAGCCCCACCTACCTCGCCGTCGCCGACGCCTGGGCCGCCATCAACGTCGGCAGCCGCATAGCCCTCGGCGTCAACGTCGCCCCGATCGCCGACCAGACCAGCGGCGTCGGCCAGGCGGTCAGCCTCCAGGTGGACGCGTACACCACCAACTCCGGTGCGGGCCTGACCTATGAGGCCACCGGCCTGCCCGACGGGCTGACCCTCAGCGCGAGCGGCCTGATCTCCGGGACGCCCACCACCCTCGGCACCAGCGACGTCGCCGTCACGGTCACCGACAGCACCGGCGCGTCCGTCACGGACACCTTCACCTGGCGGATCGCGTACATCTACGCCACCGCCACCCGCGTCGACATCCCCGACAACGGCGCCGCCGTGGAGTCCCCGATCACCATCGAGGGCCGCGACGGCAACGCCTCGGCCACCACCTCGGTCTACGTCAACATCGTCCACACCTACCGCGGTGACCTGACCGTCGACCTGGTCGGCCCCGACGGCACCGTCTACTCGCTCCTCAACCGCACCGGCGGCTCCGCCGACAACGTCGACCAGACCTTCACGATCGACGCCTCGGCCCAGCCCCTCACCGGCACATGGAAGCTGCGGGTCCAGGACCGCGCGTCGATCGACGTGGGCTACATCCAGCGCTGGCAGCTCACACCCTGACCGAGCCCCTCTCCGGCCGGTTCACTTCCTGACCGGTTCCCTGGCCGGCTGCTTCACTCGCTGACCGCAGACCGCTCGACACCGCCGCCCGGGTCTTCCCAGACCCGGGCGGCGGGATCGTTCCCGCGGGCCCGGGGCGCACACCGGCCCGGCGCCGGAGCCACCGTCCGCATCGGGTCAGTCGCGGTGCCAGATCCCGAAGGGCAACGCACGTGGCCGCGGGCAGCGCGCACCTCCTCGTACGCCTGGTGACCGGAGGAAGGGGGATCACGCGCGCCGGGGGGTCGGGGCGATCCCGCCCGCGAGCTGGGTCAACGGCGTTCCACGCGCCCACAGTTGAAGACGAGGACCGTCGATGAGATAGGTGTGGGGCTCGCGCGAGGCCCACACCTTGTCCCGGTGGGTGAACGTGCCCCGGTGCACGACGAGCCGCAGCGGGGGCCCGGCCCGCGCCCGTACCCGCAGCCGCCTCCGGCAGGAACAGGCCGACTCCTCGTCGGGCAGCGGCTCGGCCACGGGACGGAACGCCACGTCGAGCAGCCGCCCTAGGCCGTCGCGGGCGGCGAGATGGTGGGTGTCGTGCCGAGGGGGTGGCAGCACCCGCCAGCCGTCCCGACGGAGCATCCGGGCCACGGCGAGTACCAGCTCGGGCATGTCCAACTCCGCCAGCTCCTGGGCGGTGTAGTACCCACCCCGCCGCCGGGCGGGGCGCCGGGACCGACGGCTCAGGACGGCGGCGACCACCACGAGGGGCCCGAGGGACAGCGCGCAGGCCGGAGTGCCGAACGCGCGGTAGACCAGGGCGAGCCCCCCGAGCGCGGCGCCCACGAGGACGACCGAGACGGCGAGGGCGGGCAGCACGTCGCGCAGCCTTGGTCCGTAGCGGCCCGACGCCCGCAGCTCGCGCACGGTCCGTCGACGCTGTGCCCGCGCCGACTCGCCGGTCCGCTCCCGTTCCCGCCTGCGTGCCATCAGGGCCGGCCCCCCACCCCATACACAACGATGCGTAGGGGGTGGATACCCGGCCGGGTCGGGGATCGCGCCCGGATGCCACTTTTCCGCCATGGCCTTGGCCGAAGAGTGCTCAACGGGCCGTTGTCAGTGGTGGGTGACAAGCTGCTGGTCATGGACGAGGTTGAGTTCTTGCGGGGCCGGGTCTACGGCGCCGATCACGACGACGCGGCACCCCGCCCGGGCCGCACCTACGCGCAACTCGTGGGCGGCCCGTTGGACGGGCTGCTGCTGGACGTCACGGACCGGACCCGGCACGAGCTGCGCGAGGTGGCGCTGATCACGGAGATAGGCCGCTATGGGCCCGGCGGCCGCGCCCTGTACGAGCGACGCACCGGCGACGACCGCCGTTTCGACTGGCGGGGCGACGCGCCGGGCGCCCCCTGAACCAGCCCTGGTCCCGCGGCGGCGCTACCTGAGACAGGGCCCGTCGGCGCCGATCTTCCCGGGCCCGTTCAGTACGTACACCCGCAGGTTGCCCCGGCCGGGGGCGGCCACCGACAGGGTGCCGTTCGAGACGCTCTTCACACCACCCGTGACGGCGTCCGTGCGACGGTCGTCCGCAGTGGGACGGGGTCGGATCCGCACGGGCCCGCGAGCAGTCCGACCAGCCCGGCCGCGGCCATGGCGACGGCGAGCGGACGTGGTGGCCTGCGTCTGCGGGACGTTCTCGGTGCGCGCCTGCTGGCCTCTCCCCGGTACGGGCAGCGGATGGAGGGAGTAGCCATGAAAGAGCAACTGGCAACTTCCTCAACGGATTTGCGAACGGAAGTTACAGGGACATGGCACCCCTGTAAGGAGATCCCGAGGGGCGGGCGCGGCGGGAGGAGGGGCGGGTCACCTGGGCCGGGGCGAGCGGAACGATGGCTTCCATCTCGGCAGGGTGATCAAATGTGCGAATGTCTACAGGATCCACACCCGCGTCCCGGGTGATGACCGCCCCTCCGACGGTCCGTCATGGCTGGCACAAGCTGCTCATCGGCCTGATTCTGCTCGGGCGCGTCGCGCGCGTCCCGGCCGCCATGGACGCCACCACGGGGGCGACCCCTTCGGGCTGGTGGCACGTGGTGTGGGAGGTGCTCGCCCTGGTGCTGGCCGCCTTCGCGGTGAGCGAGTGGGAGATCCTCAAGGCGGCGTCCTGGCGCATGTCCGTGACGCAGTGGATCTGCCTGGTCCTCTTCCACGTCGGCCTGCTCGGCTTCCTGGGCGCTCAGGTGCTGCAGCTTTTCTAGCCCCAAAGCCGTGAGGTTTGCGGCTGGGTGTGTTGTCAAAGGACTGGTACTTGGAGATGGCGCGTTCGACGATGCGGGGGCTGACCCGCAGCCGCCGTGCGGGCAGTGGATCGGCCAGGACGTGCCGGCCGATCGTGCCGGCCAGGTCGATGCCGACGCGTACGCAGACGATCAGCTCATCTCGCCGACTGAGACGCATCAGCCCTGCCCCTCGACCGCTGCCCTGCGGGCCGTCCATCGGAAGATTGGACAGCGCACATGAACCACGGTGACGTCCGTACGGAGCACGAGCACCACGGATGACGTTGGAGCCATGAATGTGAGGGATCGGGGAGAGATGGACGCTACGGGAACGGAAGTCGACGGCGCGCGGGGGGTGTTCTCGGTGGACTCGACCGCCCCGGGTGCCGCCCCGCGGGGACTCGACTCCTTCCGGCGCGGGTGGGAGACGCAGATCGGCGACGATGTCTTCCAGCTGCCGGCCTTCAGCCCGGACACGATCGGTGACTTCCGGGTCAAGGGCCAGGTGGCCAAGGTGCACGGTGCGGCGATCGCCGATCTTCACGCCGCGTCGGCAACCCGGACCGCGGACGTCCCGGGCGGCGATCAGGACCTGGTGGCGATGTACGTGGTGCAGCGCGGTGCATGGACTCTGGGCGGCCCGCCCGGTTGCGGCGAGCAGACCATATCGGCCGGGCAGTTTCTCGTCCGGCACGTCGGGGGCCTGTCGGCCTTCGAGACGACGGCGCACCTCACGGCGAAGTTCTTCGTCCTACCCCCCGACGAGCTCAAACCCCTGCTCGGGAACCGGGTCATCACCGGGCCGGCGGACTCGGCCGAGATACGCCTGCTGACGGCCCTCACGGACACCATCCGCAGCACTGTGGCCGACCTCGGCCCGGTCGGTGTGGAAGCCGCCCACGGCGCCCTGATCGAGCTGGCCAAGGCGGTGGCGAAGGGCCGGTTCGACGACGTAGAACCCCGGCTGGCCCCCGCGCTCACCCAGGCAGCCAAGGACCTCGCGGACCGCCGACTCGCTCATCCCGAACTTTCTCCTGCGATGCTTGCGCGTGAACTCAACGTCTCCGTCCGTACGCTGCACCGGGCATTCGCCGCTGTGGGAGAGCAGGTGACCACCTACATCCGCCACCGGCGACTGCAAGAGGCCCGGCTCGCCCTCACCGCACCGTCAGGTCGCCTGAGTATCTCGGAACTCGCCGCCCACTGGCAGTTCGCGGACAGCAGCCACTTCACCCGGACCTTCAAGAAGCACTACGGTCAGACTCCCACCGAGTACGCCCGCTCGACCGGAGCGGCCTCGCTCTCGCCGAACCGGCACCCGCCGGGCCACGGGCCGGCCGAAAGCGCGTGACCAAAGGCACGACCGAGGTTCAGCGGTGCCGCCTACTCGTGTCCGCTGCCCGCCTTGCGCCGGCCGACCGACGACGAACCGGCGTCAGCACCCTCTTTCGCGCGTATGCGGCAGCCGTCCACACAGGCCCAGGCCCCGTCGAGCTCGCCGGCCGCCTTGAGTTCGGTGCAAGCAGGACGCCGGCAGCTGATCGACGACTCCGATCAGCCGCCGGCGGTCCAGGCGTCGGAGATGAGCGCGTTGTGGAAGTGTCGTGGGCGCTGAAATGGGCTCAGCCGATGAGTTCGGCGGCCCGTTCGGCGATGGCGTAGACGGTCGCGTTGGTGTTGGCCGAGGGGATGGACGGCATCACCGAGGCATCGGCGACCCGTAGTCCGGCTATTCCGTGCACGCGAAGGTTCGCAGGGTCGACGACGGCATCGGCGTCGGTTCCCATGCGGCAGGTGCCGGTGAAGTGGAAGTAGGGGCCGGTCGCCTTGCGGATGAACTCGTCCACGGATTCGCCGCTCGTCCCGGAGCCCGGCACCGCTTCCTGCTTGCGCCACTCGGCGAACGCGTCGGCCTCTCCGATGCGGCGTGCCAGGGCCAGGCCCTTGCGCATGGTCTCCAGGTCACGGTCGTCGCTCAGGTAGCCGGGGTCGACGACGGGAGCGCTGCCGGGATGGGCGTCCGCCAGGCGCACGGTGCCGCTGCTGTGCGGAGCCATCGCGGCGAAAGCGATGGAGTAGCCGTTGGCCGGCGGCTGACCCCATGCCGACGGGAGCGGCGCGGCGACGATGTAGACCTGAAGGTCCGGGCGGGCCGCGGCGGGGTCGCTGTACAGCAGGCCCATCATTTCGGCCGGCGGGTTGGCAGGAACGAACGGTACGGGCTGGACGGCCTCGTACACCACGCCCGCCATCGGATGGTCCTGCAGATGGGAGCCCACTCCCGGCAAGTCGGCGACGACGTCGATGCCGTGTTCCTCAAGGTGTGGTGCCGGGCCGATCCCCGACAGCATCAGGAGGTGTGCGGAACCGATGGCTCCCGCGGTCAGTACCACCTCGGCGCCGTCGACGGACACGCGCTCCCCGCCGATGGTGTACTCGACGCCGGTGCAGCGGCCCGCGGTGGTGCGCAGCCGCTGCACGGTCGCGTCCGTGACGACGTCCAGGTTCGGCCGGTCGAGGAACGGACGGATGTAGGCGTCGGCCGCGCTCTGGCGGGCGCCGCCGGGCAGATTCATGTCACTCCACCCGAACCCGGTCTCCAGCCCGCTGCCGATGTCATCGGCGCGTGCGAACCCAGCCTCCACCGCGGCGTCGACGCCCGCCGTGGCCAGGGGATGGGGTTCCGGGACCGGGGCGGCCACGACCGGCCCGTCCGTGCCCCGCACGGAGGCATCACGGCTGCGGGTGCTCTCGCTGCGGCGGAAATAGGGCAGCAGATCGTCGAAACCCCAGCCTGGAGCACCGAGGCCGGGCCATTCGTCGTAACCGGAGCGGTGGCCCCGCAGGTGGTAGAGGCCGTTGATGCTCGACGATCCGCCGAGCGCCTTGCCGCGCAGCACGTCAGCGGCCCTGCCTGTACCCGTCTGCACGGTCGAGGCGCCCAGCCAGAGGGATGACGGGTCGAACCCCAGGAAGCCCCAAGGAGATGCCATCGTCTCGGTTGCGTCCCGGGTTCCCGCCTCGAGCAGCAACACCCGGACGCCGGGACGTTCCGAAAGCCGGGAGGCAATCACGCATCCCGCTGTCCCCGCTCCCACCACGACATAGTCATAAGAACTCTTGCCCGTCATGTCTCCGCTTTCCACGGCAGCCTTGTCCGGCCACCGAATTTCAGATACTCAGCTCCTCGACGAACAAGGAGCTGATGATGCTTACGTACTGAAGTGTTCTAAAAGTTGGGGTGGTTGTTTTCGCGTCACCTCTGTGGGTCGCCCAGCCGCGTCCGGGCTCGGCTCGCAGAAGGCTGGAATCGCCTGTCAGCAGCGAGCGGGCTACAGAGGTGACCCGGTGGCAAACGATCACATTGATCCGGCGGGCCTGCGATCCGCACACCGCCGATCACCCCGTCGGGGATGTCCATATCGGCGCCGGTCCCTGCGATGACGGCCGCGCGGCCGGAATTCTCTTGGTTCACGAGTTTCTCGTCTTTGCTGTGTACCCGTCCAGGAACAGCCTGGGTGTTCCCTCTGCCTTCGAAGCTTAGGAAAACCGACACAGCACGCACTTGAACCACCGCGACGTCCGTTCGGAACCTGAGCGCCATCACGGGCCGCGCCGCCGGCCTCACACCTGCGCGTGGCCGTATCGCGCCCTGGCGGAGGTCAGGTCGGGTTCGCCGAACCGGGCCCGCAGCAGGCCGAACGCGTGCACCTTGTCCGCGCCGAAGCTCTCCACGCGCGTGGCATAGGAGTCGGCGGTGAGGAACGTGGGGGGAGTCGTCTTGCTGTGGAACTTGTCCGCGTACATGACCAGTTGCTCTTCGACGGTCTCGGCCAGATAGTCAGCCTCGGGTATGGGAAGCCCCTGAGCACGGATGTCGTGCCGGGTGAGACCGACTCCCGTGTGGCAGGAGCAGAAGCGGCGCAGGCGCTCAGGGAACCCCTCCTCGTGGAGGATCTCGTAGCCGAGCACGCCATGGCGGACGTAGTCGCGGTGATGGAGCCGACCGGCCCGGTCGTAGAGCCGGTAGACGCCGATGTCGTGGAGCAGGGCGCCGACACGGACGAGGTCGGCGTCGAGGGGGAGGTCCGTCCGTACCAGGAGCTGCTCGGCGATGCCGCTGACGATCTCGCAGTGGGTGAGGACGAGGTCCAGTGCCTCTCGCGACGGCGCGTGCCGCTCGTGCAGCGCGCGTACCTCATCGACCGTCGGAAGGACCACTTCGGCAGGGTACCTGCCCACCCGACACGAGAAGGGACACGAGAACGGACACGAGAAGGAGCCCGGACCCTCGACCGGAGCGGACGTTCCGTCCGGAGCCGGCCACCGGCCCCTGACCGGTCCGGGCTGCCCACGCCGGTCGGCGAGCCGGAAGCCGAATCCCGCCCCTGGGCCGGGTCAGTAGCCGATGGCCTCTCGGAGAAGGAGCACGGTGCCGCGTCCCTGGCGCTGTTCCGCGTTGACGATGAGCAGGCGGTTGACGGCGCTGGGCATCCCGTACACCGCCAGGGCGCGGGCGTTCTCCAGAGGGAGGGCGTGCTCCTCGACGCGGCGCAGCGCGGTGCTCAGGTCGGGCACCACCTTCTGCGCGCCGACGATCCAGACCGCGTGGGCGGCGCCGCCCGCGTTGGCGGGGAACTGGCTGCCGCTGCCCGAGGCGAGGACGAGCGAGCCGGTCTCGGTGACCGCCGCGACGCTGTTGACGACGAATTCGGGACTGGCGACCAGCCTTCGGATCTCGTCGGCGCCGGTGACCCGGTCGATGGCCAGGACGCGCGGTCTGATGGCGTCGTACCGGCCGCCGGCGTTGATGTCCTCGTCGATGCCGGACAGTCGGAGGGTCTCGCTGGCCCCGGTGAACACGCCCGCGCCCTCGGGGATCAGGTCCTTGACGCGGGCGCGCGCGGCGGCGGCGTCGTCGAGGATCTCGGCGGCGAAGCCGTTGGCCCGCAGCGCGGCGGCCACCCGCTCCAGTTGCTCGGCCGACGCCGGGTCGGCGAAGGACGCGGCCGGAACTGGAGCCGGAGCCGGAATCGGGGTCGGAGCCGGAGCCGGGGTCGGAGTCGGAGTCGGGGTCGGGGTGGCCGTTGCGTCCGCCCGGTCCGTCCCGGAGCCCTGCGCCGTCTGGGGTGCCTTACCCGCCAGCGGGGAGGTGTCGAGGTACCTCACCTCGTACACCCGCTCGGCGAACTTCCAGCCCTCCGTGGTGCGCTGATAGCGGTCGTGGTAGACGGCGTAGTGGAGACCCTGGCGTCCGTCGAGGGTGCGGAAGAGTTCCTGGATATAGGCGCGGCCGGTCGCGGTGTCGTCGTCGAGCAGGATCGTGCCGGGGTGGGTGGTCTGCACGAAGAAGTCCCACTGGCTCTGCAGCCGCTCGCCCCCGGCGCGGATCTCCTCGCGGCCGACCTGGTCCGCGGGGATGTCGGGCATGCGCAGGGCGCCGTCCGGTGTGAACAGCGACGCCAGGCGGGGGCGGTCGCGCATCATCACCGCGTCGGTGAACTCGCCGCGCAGTGCCTCGATCTCGACCCGGTCCGCGATGGTCTGGAAGTCGTTCATCCGAGTTCCCTCTCCGTGATGTCGTCGTCCTCACCGGTTGAGACAACGCGGCCCTTCGGAATGTGAGGCGGGGGTGTCGACCTCACAGTCCGGTGCGCTGTCTTGTCGTAACGGGTAGCGGCACGGCAGCGAGCGAGGGAGACGGCCACACCATGACCAGCCGGACTATGACCAACCGGGCCTTGACCGGCCGGACCATGACCACCAGAGCCGAGCCCGGCGACGAGCGGAGCGATCCGGGCCTGAGCGCGATCATGAGCGAGCGGCGCCGGCTGATCAACCTCGCCTATCGGCTCCTCGGGTCCCTGGCCGACGCCGAGGACGTCGTGCAGGAGACCTACGCCCGTTGGTACGCCATGTCCGCGCGGGAGCGGCAGGCCATCGAGTCGCCCGGCGCCTGGCTGATGACGGTCGCCGGCCGCATCTGTCTGAACCTGTTCGGCTCGGCGCGGGCCAGGCGGGAGACGTACGTGGGCGACTGGATCCCGGAACCGCTGCCCGAACCCACGGAGTGGATCAACGGGCGCTCCGGCGGCGGGACCGACCCGGCCGATCTGGTCACCCTCGACGAGTCCGTGACGATGGCCTTCCTGGTCGTCCTCGATGCGATGACCCCGGCCGAGCGCGTCGCGTTCGTCCTGCACGATGTCTTCCGATATCCCTTCGGCGAGGTCGCCGAGATCGTCGGCCGTACTCCGGCGGCGTGCCGCCAGCTGGCCTCGTCCGCCCGCCGTCGGATCCGCACCGCGCAGACCCCGGTGGGCCCGGGTGCCGGGCAGGCGGGAATCGTCAGGCAGTTCAGAACGGCGTGGGAGGCGAAGGACATCGACGCCCTGATCGGCCTGCTCGACCCCGAGGCCACCGCGACCGCCGACGGCGGCGGGCTGGCCGTCACCCATCTGCTCCCGATCGTGGGCGGTGAGCGGATCGCACATGCCTACGCCGAGATCGCCCGTGTGTCGGGCGACCGCACGACGTTCCTGGAGTGCACGGTCAACGGCCTGCCCGGCTTGGTGGCGCAGCAGGACGGCGACATCGCGACCGTGTTCGCGTTCGAGATCGCGGGCGACCGGATCAGGCACATCTGGGCGGTGCGAAACCCCGAGAAGCTCCGGCCCTGGCGGATCGGCTGAGGAGCCGCCCGCCACACGAGCCGCCCGCACAGGAGCCGTCCGCACACCAGCCGCCCGTACGGGAGCCGCCCGCACGCGATCGGTCCGCACAGGAGCGGTCCGCAACGCCGCGGCTCCGGCGAGCAGTTCCTCGGCGGCAGCGCGATCGCTGCTCTCTTCACGACGGGCCGGGCCCGCCCGGGGCCGTCAGCGGCGTACGCCGCCCGGACGGAAGTCCAAGACGTGCGAGCGGGGACAGGGCCATCACCGCCGGGGACAGCATCATTCCTGCGGCCGTCGCCAGGAGACTGGCGCGCAACCCCCACTCCTCGGCGAGGAATCCGCCGAGCAGGGAGCCGAGCGGGGACAGCCCCATGCCGACGAACGTGATCGTCGCGGCCGCGCGGCCCTGCAACCCGTCGGGAGTGACCGTCTGCCGGACGGCCATGACCGCCACGTTCACCAACTGGCCGCCGGCCCCGAACACGAAGTTGACCGCGAGGAGCGTGGGAACGGTCACCGCGGGGGAGCCGTGCAGCGCGGGTACACACAGCAACACGCCGTCGCCGAGTGCCGCCGCGGCCACGAGTACCGGGCCGTATCCGAACCGGTTCGGCAGGCGGGCGGCCAGCACGGAGCCGAGGAGCGCGCCCGGACCCGTCGCCGCGAGTGCCAGCCCGACGGCGGTGCCGGACAGGTGCAGTTCCCGCGGCAGGAAGAGCAGATAGACGGTCATCACGGCCGCGAAGAAGAACTGGAAGGCGGCCGAGGCCAGGCACACGGTCCGCAGCGCGGTGTCGCCGACGACGAAACGGAGACCCTCGTGGACCCGCCGCCAGACCCGAGGAGGGCGCTCCAGGCGCTCCGGGGTCGGTTCGACCCGGCGGACGCGTCGGATGGACAGGAACGACAGCGCGAAGAACAGCGCGCTGGAGGCGGCGGCGATCGGCGCCGACAGCAGGGACACCAACGCGCCGCCGAGTGCGGGACCGCCGATCTGGGCCGCGGACCGGCTGCTCTCGAGTGCGCTGTTGCCCCGCACCAGCTGGTCGCGTTTCACCAGCCGTACGAGAGACACCTGGTAGGCCACGTCGAAGAACACGGACAGGGCGCCGACGACGAAGGCGACCAGGAGGAGCGCGGGCAGGCCGAGCCG
Organism: Streptomyces sp. NPDC102259; assembly: GCF_044766465.1. Taxonomy (NCBI): domain Bacteria; kingdom Bacillati; phylum Actinomycetota; class Actinomycetes; order Kitasatosporales; family Streptomycetaceae; genus Streptomyces; species Streptomyces sp. NPDC102259. Next base: position 51,463 of record NZ_JBIWMA010000024.1, read on the forward strand.
GCCGAAGAGGGCGGCCAGGGCGGCGGCGCCCAGGGCGAGGGTTCGGCCGACGTCGGTCAGCACCATCACCGTGCGGGTCCGCCACCTGTCCACCCATGCGCCGACGAAGAGCGACAGCAGGAAGATCGGCGCCTGCCCCACGGCGCGCAGGACGCCCAGCTGATCGGCGTCGGCGTCGAGCGTCAGGACGGCGAAGAGCGGGAGAACCACCAGGCCTGTGTGTTCGCCGAGTTGGGAGGCCGTCTGCCCCACCCAGAGTCTGCGGAAGTCGCCGTCCCGCCACAGGCTTGACGGAACAGGCCGACCGGAAGCGGATGCGGCGGAGGACACGGACGGCACGGACGGCACGGGGATCCCTCGGGTTGCCGACGACGAGGCCCGCCACCGAGCACACGACAGATGCGCCGACGGTTCGGGCGGCAGAAGGCTCGCTGTGCCGCTCCATCAAGGGCAGCACGCGATGACGGGCCGATCACGGCCTACGACGTCAACGCGCGCTCGGACGACCGATCATGTCTGCAACTCCTCGTGGGTCGACTCGCCACCCCGGACACTAGTACTGCAACCTGCGTTCCCGAAGCTGCCGTCCAGTGACAAGTAGCTCTCAATAACGATGCCACGGTTGATGCGGTCATGTAGGAGTCGTCGGGGTGTTATCGGTTGCTTCGGGGACGTAGCCGCAAACCTGCGGTCCGCATTCGGCCTTGTGGTCTCGGCCCCACTGGGAGGTGTCTCGCTCGATGGAGCGGACGCGGTGGACGAGTCGCTGCTGGTCCTTCCGGAGCAATGTCGAGGGCAACGCCGTAAAGGTCTCCGGGAGGACGGCGACCATGCCTCGGACCTGCTCTCCGGTGTACATCTGCAGCAGCATGGCGCACTGCCACCAATCGATCTCGCCGCCGCGGCGGTTCGGAGTACCGGGCCAGTAGTAGTTCGCCGGATCCGGGAGCGGACAGTGGACGCCACTCTCGGTAAACGCCATGGCCGCCAAGAACGCGGCTATGTCCTGGTCGAGCTCAGCCTCCTGGCTCCTCATGCCGATCCGCCCTCAATGCCCCTCTCGGAGCGGGTTGTGCGGGCCTGGGTATGCGACAAGGAAATGCGGCGGCGCGCGATGTCGACCTCCATGATCTTCACGGTGAGGGCGTCGCCGACCTCGACGACGTCTTCGGAGGTTTCGTCCAGCTCGCTGGTGTGCACGAGCCCCTGGAAGCCGTCCTCTCGGTCTTCGATGCGGACGAAGACGCCGAACGGCACGATCTTGGTGACCGGCCCGACGACTACTTGGCCGATCCGCTGCGCTACCTGCGGCCACGGGTCTTCCTGCACCGCTCGGAGCGACAGAGGCACCCGTTCCCGGACCATGTCGACGTCGAGGACCTCGGCTGTGACCACTTGGCCGACGCTCACGACGTCAGACGGGTGGTCGAGCGGGCGCCAGGACAGCTCCGGGATGTTGATCATCGCGGTGAAGCCGCCGATGTCCACGAAGGTGACGCCGAAGCTGGCGATGGACGTCACCGTGCCGGTGACGACCTGGCCGCGCCTCAGGGTCTTCAGGAACGCCCAGTCCCGGTCGCCGGGCGTCGGCTCGGTCTGCCAGCGAGCGCGTAGAACGCCGTCGCTGTCGGGCAGCACAGCGGTGAACAGCGGGAGATCTTCACCGGCATACATGGACGCTCGCGCTGCCCCGGCTCCGGGCAGGGCCGGGTGCGCCGGTCCGTGGCCGGCCACGGACATTTACATGGTCGACCACATGAGTGGCGGGCGCATCCTGAGAGCCGCCGCAACGGCCGTTCCGCACACCACCTCCGGTAATACTTGGCTAGCCACGTGATTGCTGTTACGGTTGTTATGTGTCCAGCCACACTATTTGTGGCGGAGCGAGTGGAATGAACGGAGTCATCATGAAAGCGATCGTTTTCGAAGAGTTCGGCGGCCCGGAGGTACTGCACGAGGCCGACGTCGAGGTCCCTCAGCCCGGCCCCGGCCAGGTCCGGGTCCGGGTGAAGGTGGCCGGACTCAACGCCATCGACGGCAAGACCCGCGCCGGGATGCTCGAGGCCGTCTACCCCACGACCTTCCCGGCCACCCCCGGGGGGTGAGCTGGCCGGCGTGGTCGACGCGCTCGGCGAGGGTGTGAGCGACGTGCAGGTCGGCGACGAGGTGCTCGGCTGGGCCGACACCGGCTCGTACGCCGAGTTCGCGCTGGCCACCGCCGTGGCCCCCAAGCCCGCCGGCCTGTCCTGGCAGGACGCGGCCGCGCTGCCGGTCGCGAGCGAGACCGCCGAGCGGGTCCTGGACCAGCTGGGGGTGGCCGCAGGGGAGACGGTGCTGATGCACGGCGCGTCCGGAGCGGTGGGCACCGTGGCCGTCCAGCTCGCCGCCGCCCGCGGCGCCCGCGTGATCGCCACCGCCGGCGCCGCCAACCAGGACTACCTCGCCTCGCTCGGCGCGACGCCGACCACCTACGGCGAGGGCCTGGTCGAGCGCGTACGCTCCCTGGCCCCCAACGGCATCGACGCGGTCTTCGACCTGGCCGGCAAGGGCGCCCTGCCCGACTCCATCACCCTGCGCGGCGGCACGGAGCGCATCGTGACCATCGCCGATTTCTCCGCGCGCCGGCTGGGCGTCACCTTCTCCCAGGGCACCCCGGGGCACTCCGCCCAGCGCCTGGCCGCCGTCGCCCAGGAGGCCGCCGCCGGAAAGCTGACCACCACCGTCACCGCCTACCCCCTGAACCTGGCCGCCGAGGCCCAGGGCGCCAGCGACGCCGGACATGTGCGCGGCAAGCTCGTCCTGACCGTCAGCTGAGCACTCCCGCCCCCTCGCACACCCCCACCCCTCTTGTTGCGGTGGCCGTCGGGTCACCGCATTACCGAAGGACTTTTCATGCTCGAATCCCTGTGGACCCCGACCACCCTCGGCGGCGCCTCTCTGCCGCACCGTCTGGTCATGGCGCCCATGACCCGTGACCGCTCCACCCCGGAGGGCGTGCCGACGGAGCTGAATGCCGAGTACTACGCCCAGCGCGCCTCCAACGCGCTGATCATCACCGAGGGCACCCAGCCCTCGGCCGACGGCCAGGGCTATCTGCTGACCCCCGGCATCTACGACCAGGCGCAGGTCGCCGGGTGGCGCACCGTCACCGATGCCGTGCACGCGGCGGGCAGCCGGGTGTTCATCCAGCTGATGCACGTCGGCCGGATCTCCCACCCGGACAACACCCCCCATCACCGACAGCCCGTCGCCCCCTCGGCGATCCGCCCGCAGGGCGTGATGTTCACCGCCTCCGGCCCGCAGGAGATGCCTGAGCCGCGCGCCCTGTCGACCCAGGAAGTCGCCGAGACCGTCGAGGACTTCCGCCGGGCTGCCGCGGCCGCGATCGCGGCGGGCGCGGACGGTGTGGAGATCCACGGCGCCAACGGCTACCTGATCCACCAGTTCCTCTCGGACAACTCCAACCAGCGCACGGACGCCTACGGCGGCTCGATCGAGGCGCGTATCCGCTTCGCCGTCGAGGTCGCCGCGGCGGTGGCCGACGAGATCGGCCCGGAGCGCACCGGCATCCGTATCTCGCCCGGAAACCCGTACAACGACATCGCCGAGTCCGACACCCACGCCCTCTACCCGGCCCTGGTCGAGGCGCTGCGCCCGCTCGGCCTGGCCTATCTGCACCTGATGCACGCCGGTGACGAGGCGTTGCTGGACACGCTGCGTGCGCAGTGGCCGGGCACGCTGATCCTCAACCGGGCCGGCGCCGACATCCCCACCCGGGCCAAGGACATCGAGAACGGCACGGCCGATCTGGTCTCGGTCGGCGCGCTGGCCCTGGCCAACCCCGACCTGGTCGAGCGGCTGCGCGTCGGGGCGGAGCTGAACAGCCCGGACCCGGCGACCTTCTACGGTGGCGGTGCGGTCGGCTACACCGACTACCCCACCCACACCGGCTGAAGAAGCGGGGACCATGCCTGACATTCCCACTACTGCCGCAGGAGGGCCGATGGGTTACGCGATCTTCCAGCTCGCCCGCGCCCACCGCGCCTACGCCGGCGCCCTGCTGCGCAAGATGAATCTGCACCCCGGCCAGGAACTGCTGCTCATGCAGCTCCTCGACCGCGAGGGGCAGACCCAGTCCGAACTCCTCGAGAGCGTCGGCCTGGACCACTCCACCGTCTCCAAGTCCCTGCGCCGCATGCAGGACGCGGGGCTGCTCACCCGCGAGCCGGCCCAGCACGACCGGCGCGTGATGGTCGTCCACCTCACCGACAAGGGCCGCGCCATGCGCGAACCCATCGCCGCCCTGTGGCAGAGCCTGGAGGACATCTCCGCAGGCAACCTGACGGAACAGCAGGCCCAGGCCTTCGTCGAGACCGCCTACGCGATCACCGACGCGATCACCAGCCGCCCGCTGCCGCCAGAAGAACCCGGCTGACACACCGGTAGGACAAGCACGGCCCTCCAACGGCCGGCGGTGTGGCAGCACTCCAAGAAGCCCACAGGGGACATCGAACTGCCTCCACACCGCCGGCCGTCCGCACACCGGCCCAGCCGGCCACCGCCGAAAGCCCCACCGTGACCTGAAGGAAAGAGAATCCCCCATGCCTGCCACCGACTCCACCCCCCTGCCCGTCCTCGTCGTCGGGGCCACCGGCTCCCTGGGGAGCAAGGTCGTCGACGAACTCCTGGTCCGCGGCAAGAAGGTCCGCGCCCTGGTGCGGCCCACCAGCGACGCGAGCCGGCTCGAAGGCCGGGGAGTGCAGATCGCCCGCGGCGACATGCTCGACGTCGACTCCCTCGTCACCGCCATGAAAGGCGCCGACGCCGTCATCACCACCGCCGCCGGCTACACCCGCGGCGGCAAGAACGCCAACGACATCGACACCATCGGCAACGCCAACCTCGCCGAGGCCGCCCACCGCACCGGCATCCGCCGCTTCGTCCTGACCAGCATTCTCGAAAGCGACAAGACGCCCGACGTCCCGCACTTCTGGCACAAGAAGCTCGCTGAGGACAAACTCGAACAGCTCGGCGTCCCCTTCGTCGCCCTGCGCCCCGGAGCCTTCCTCGACCAGATCACGACCGGAGCGGGCAACCCGATCGACAAGGGCCGCATGATATGGATCGGCAAGACCGGCGTCCCGCTGACCTTCGTGCGCATGACCGACCTCGCCGGCTACCTGGCCGCCGCGGTCGATGCCGACACCCAGAACGGTGAGCGCATCGACATCGGCTGGGACCGGCCCGTCAGCATGCGCGAGGTCGCCGACCTGAGGGGCGACCGCGCCGGAAAGAACATAAAGGTGTGGGCCGTCCCGTCCCCCGTCGCCCGCACCGCCAGCGCCGTCGCCGGCCGCTTCATGCCCCTGCTCAAGGACATGGCCGCGATGTTCCACTGGTTCGACACCGGCCGCTACGTCGCCGACCCCACCCGCCAGGAAGAACTCTTCGGCCCCGCCCCCACCGCCGAACAGGCCTTGGCCCGCTTCACCGACGAACTGCGCACCGCACAGCGCCGGTGACGCCCTCGTCGAGGACCTGGTCACCCACTCCTACGGCCTCGTCCACACGGCGCCGCGCGGAAAGCGCCGATGACCCTGTCGAACCCGCGCTGCCCCTCTTCAGAACGTCCTGCTCCCGCAGCGGTGTGAAATCAACGTCGAGTTTCGCCTCGTACGCCTCGGGCTGGATGCCGAGCTCGTGCGTGCTGTACTCGCCGAACCGGTTGATGTGCTCGGTCAGGTATGGCGAGATCTGCGCCAGGTCCTCCGGCTCGATCTCCCAGCCCTCTGCCAGCAGCTGCCGCACGATCTCGGCGATGTCGGCCCGACCGCCAGACGGCCTGACGGGCGGGAGATCATGGTCGTGGACCAGCCGACTGAGCTGGCCAGCAGTGACGGCAGGCACCGTTGCAGTACCAGGGCCTGTCGTTTGGATCATGCCGCCCGCCGCCAGGCCACCGTGGGTCGGGCCGACCTGATCCGAACGGCAGACCCCAGCCGCCCTCGGTGGCTCGTTGCGAAAGGGAATGGATCAGTGCTCCTGAGCCGGGACGGGCCGGCAGCGTACGGCGAGGGCCGCGATGTCGTCGTCGAGTCGTCCTCCGGCGTAGCGGAGCAAGTCTTTGTGAAGCCGGCTCAGCAGCTCACGGGGCGGTGCCGCGCGGTGCCGACCCATCCAGTCCGGCAGCGGGAAGAACGTGCCGTTGCGATCGCGGGTTTCCGTGACGCCGTCGGTGTAGAGCAGCATCTGATCGCCGGGGACGAAGGCGACGGTGTCCACGTGGTAGTGGTCTCCGAGGAGCGCCGCGAGATTGAGGGGCGTGGAGGGGCGGGTGGGCTCGAGAACGTGGATTTCGCCGCTCTGTACGAACACCGGCGGCGGATGCCCGCAGTTGAGGACCTTGACGTGCCCGCCGCCGTAGGGGATCTCGGTGATCAGAGCGGTGGCGAAGTGCTCCTGTTGATCGTCGGCGGGGATCGCGGCGCTGTAGCGGGTCATCGTGATCTGCAGGCGGTGGATCAGGCCCTTCAGGTCGGGCTGGTCGTACGCGTTCTCCCTGAAGCAGTTGATCACCGCCGCGGCCGCCCCCACCGCTGACAGCCCCTTGCCGCGTACGTCGCCGATGAGCAGGCGGACTCCGTACGGTGTGTCGGCCGCCTCGTAGAAGTCGCCTCCGATCCGGGCCTGCTCCTGGGCCGCTCGGTACAGCGACTCGAGCTCGATGCCCTGGATGTGGTGCGGCAGCGGGCGCAGTAGCACCTTCTGGGCCGCGTCGGCGACGAGGCGCACCTGGAAGAGCGTCTCCTCGCGTTGGAGCCGGAGATGGCTCGCGTATGCGGCTGCGAAGGTGACGGCGGCGATGGCGGCGGCCGTGTACGGCGTTCCCAGATCGGAGTGGACGAAGCTGATGCCGATCATGGCCAGAAAGCAGAATGCCCCCAGCAGGATCGTCGGGAGGACGGGCCACACCGCGGCCGCGAGGGCGGGCGCCGCGGGCAGGAGGCGGCTGAAGGCGACCTCTCTCGGAGTGGCGAAGGCCAGGCCGGCGATGAGGACGGCGACGAACACCGGTGACAGCAGCACGGCCCGCCCCTGACCGCCGGAGGGACGGTGGCGGCGCCGGAGCCGTGCTGACCTGATCACAATTCAGATCTTATCGGGATGATGCGGGTGGCGAATGGGTCCGCCACTCTCCGATCAGTGGCCGTCGGCCCGGCCATGACTCCGAGGCCCTGCCGTGTCATCGGCGTCGAGTCCGGTCGCGACGGTGCGGCGCGCGGCGACGAGGTCACGGTGCGGACCCGCGGGGTTCGGTGGGCGGCAATGGTGTGCGCGAGCCAAGAGTCGGTCGTTCGTTCGATCGTACGAACATGGCTTCGATGGGGTTACTTCTGTCGCCTCGCGCTGATAGGAAACTTTCCTGTCAGTCGCAGTGCAGCAGTCACCCCACCCCCCACTCCTCACCTGGAGCCACTGTGGTGCACATATCCCGGCCGGTCGACGGCCCCACCCCCACCTCCCGCCGCCTCTTCCTCGCCCTCACCGGCGCCCTCGTGGCCGCGCCGCTCCTCACCGCCCAGCAGGCGACCGCGGCCCCCGCGGCGAAGGGCCTCGACGACCCGGCGAAGAAGGAGATCGCCATGAAGCTGGTGTCGAGCGCGGAGAACTCCTCGCTCGACTGGAAGGCCCAGTACCAGTACATCGAGGACATCGGCGACGGCCGCGGTTACACCGCCGGCATCATCGGATTCTGCTCCGGCACCGGAGACATGCTCGACCTCGTACAGCTCTACAGCGACCGCAAGCCCGGCAACGTCCTCGCCAAGTACCTGCCGGCCCTGCGCGAGGTCGACGGCACCGACTCGCATTCGGGTCTCGACCCGAACTACCCGAAGGACTGGCGCAAGGCCGCCCAGGACACCGCGTTCCAGCAGGCCCAGAACGACGAGCGCGACCGCGTCTACTTCAACCCCGCCGTCCGGCAGGGCAAGACGGACGGCCTGCGGGGCCTCGGCCAGTTCGCCTACTACGACGCCATCGTCATGCACGGTGACGGAACCGACCCCACCAGCTTCCGCAACATCCGCAAGCGCGCGCTGACCAAGGCGAAGCCGCCGGCCCAGGGCGGCGACGAGACGACGTATCTGAACGCCTTCCTCGACGCCCGGGTCTGGGCCATGAAGCAGGAGGAGGCGCACAGCGACACCAGCCGGGTCGACACCGCCCAGCGCGTCTTCCTGCGCAACGGCAACCTCGACCTCGACCCGCCCCTGAACTGGAAGGTCTACGGCGACAGCTACCACATCGGCTGACCGCCTCCGCGTGATCCCGGCTGGAAGCGGCGCGCCAGTCTGCGGCCCCACGCCCGACCAGGTACCTCGACGTACCGGTAGCTCAGGGCGCACAGCGGCAGCAGCACGGCGACGAACGCCGCTTCCAGCAGGGGAGTGTCGTGCCGCCATCGGCCGATCGTGCCGTCGGTCACCGCCAGCAGCACGGGGTGCACCAGATAGACCGAGTAGCTGATCGTCCCCAGTGCGGTCAGCGGGCGCGGTACACGCCGGTGGCGCGCCGTCAGTCCGGCGCCGAAGGTGAGCGCGGCCATCAGGAACGCCAGGATCCAGCCGCGCCGGGTGGAATGGGCGCCGTCGCCGTACCGGTACGCACTTCCCACGGCGCAGGCGACCACCACGGCGGCCGTGCCGGCCACGCGCCGCAGGCCGCTCCCATCGTGCTCGGCCCGGTGGACCGCGGTGCCGAGGAACATCACGGCGAGAATCACCAGGCCCTCCCACGTCGCGACCGTGCCGTTGAAGGCGACCAGGACGAGCGCCGACACCCCGCCCAGCGCTCCACCGGCCACCCGGAGCGCGGGTGTCCCGGCGCCCGCACAGCAGACGGCGAGCACCAGGGCGATCGTGGCGAGCCCGACCAGCGGGCCGGTGCCGACCGCGCGGGACAGCGCGGAGACCGGCAGCGTGCTCCCCACTGCCGCGCTCACGGCGGCGAGGGCGGCGAGGGTGACGGCGACCGTCGCCGATCGACGGTGCAGACGGGCCGTGAAGAGCGCGACGACCAGCAGGTAGAAGGCCGTCTCGTAGGAGAGGGTCCACAGGACGAGCAGGACGCTGGGAGTCCCCAGCAGCTCCTGGAGCAGGGTCAGGTGGGCGACGGCGATCGTGGTGAGGCTCTGCCGGCCCGGACCGGCGCGCAACTCGGCGACCCCCAGGAGATGGAGCGCGAGCACCGCGGTGACGGCGACCGCCCACAGCGGGTACATGCGGAACACCCGCCCGATCCAGAACGTCCGGACGCAGCCGCGGCGCTCCAGCGACGCGGGGACGATGTACCCGCTCACCAGGAAGAACAGCATGACGCCGTAGCGGCCGACGGTGAACTGCGGCACCAGCTCCTGACGGAACTCCGGCAGGAACGCGTACGACGAGTGGTCGAAGACCACGGCGAGAGCCGCCACGGCGCGCAACGCGTCCAGCCAGCCCAACCGTGCCGACGGGAGCGAATCGAGTGACGGTACCGTTACGGGGGGTGACTCCTCCGGGCGTGGGGGAACCAAGGGCGGGGGGTGCATACGTGGACCGGATCCTGTGCGGGGGAGGGGTTCGTCAGACGGGGTCGGGCATCAGTCGTCGGGCAGGGCGACCTTCAGCGGAACACAGGGCTCGGCCTGGCTCTTGGTGGAGTACAACTCGACCGCGCGCGGTCGGGACATGCCCTCCATGTTCTCGAAGGTCAGTACGTTGCCCCGGCGCAGCGTGAAGTCCCAGCCGGCCTTGATCGGGATGACGGGGACACGGTTGCCGTGCCCGTCGACGGCCCAGCTCGAGAACGGGGTGAACTCGCTGCGTTCGCACACGTAGCCGTTGGCCAGCACGTCGATGGTCACCTCGATGCCCCACGGGCGCACCCTCCTCGCGAGCTCGCGCTGGGCCGCGACGTCGATCGACTGGTCCTTCACGGTGAGCGTGACAGTGCCGTCCCCGTGGCGCTCCACCGCGTAGGCCGTCGAGTAGGCCGACGAGCCGGGCATCGCCGCCGCGCCGAACCAGGCCACCGCGCAGGCCACCGCGACGACGGCGATCCGGGGCGGGGTGAAGAGTCGGCGCACGGCTGCTCCCGCCCCGCCGCCGGCGGGCTCGACCGCGGTCGGCGTGGTCCGGCGGACTCCTGTCCCGCGCAGCTCGATCTCCGCCTTGAGCTCGTCCAGGAGCCGGTCCTCGAACGTCCGCCTCGTGCTCATGCTTCCCCCCTCGCGATGTACAGCAGCGGCGCGTCCGGCGTCGTGGCCTGCGCGGACCCCGTGCGGGCGGCCGGCCCCGTGGTCTCCGGGGCCTGGGCCCCCGCCTCCCGCCGCAGCGCCTTGCGCGCCCGGTGCAGTCGTACGCGGGCCGTGACCTGGCGTATCCCCAGCGCGGCCGCCGCCTCCGTGACCGTGAGCTGGTCCACCGCGATCAACTCCATGACGGCCCGCTCGCCCTCGGGAAGCCGCGCCAGGGCGGCCAGGGCGCGCCGCCCCGGGCTCTCCGCGTCGAGTCTGTCCTCGATGCGGACGATGTCGTCGGCCTCGAGCAGTCGCCGCCCGGAGAAGCGCAGGTCGCGTTCGGTCTCCCGGGCGACCCGGCGGCGCTCCGACGACACCACGTTGCGGGCGATGCCGAACAGCCAGGCCGTCTCACTGCCGAGGTGCGGCCGGTAGGAGTGCGCCGAGTGCAGGACGGCGAGGAAGATCTCGGCCGTCAGGTCGGCCGCGGTGTGCGGGTCGTCCACGCGCCGGGCCACGAACCGCATCACCGCGTCCACGTGGCGGCGATAGAACTCCTCGAAGAGCCGCGGGTCGCGTGCCGCCGCGGCGGGCCCACCCCGTAACCGTTCCGCGTCGTCCACAGGCGTCTCCTTCTCGTCTCCTTCAAAGGCGCTACACCCGTTCTTGGAACGAGGTGCGAAAAGCGTTACAGAGTGGACCCGGACCCGGCGCGAGAAGGAGGATCCGCCGGAAAGCGTGTCACTGTTGCGCCGATGACGATCACTTGGCACATGGCTGAAGCCGGACCTGACAGAACGTGGCAGAAGCGGAAGGGGATCCCTCGGACGTGTTGGGCCTTCTAGGACTGGCGGCTCTGTTCGCGAGCCCGCTCTGGTGCATCGCCGTCCTCGTCAAACTCGTCTCCGTGGCGTTGCCGGGACGACGGCCGGACTGGGCCGTGCACCTGCTGCGCTGGTCGGCCCGGATGGCGGTCGCGGCGGCCGTCGGCTGTTATCTGCTCTCCAGCGGAGCGGTGGCGTTCGCCGAGCACGAGTCCCGCTCCGGCGCTGACTCGTCCCCCGCGCCGGCCTGCCGGGGGGAGGAGGTCCCGCGCGACACCCGTTTGCGCCTCGTGACCCACCGGGCCTCCTACCTCCCGCCGGCCTTCGACTGCGTACTCGACGACGGGACCACCTACGAGAGCAGCGGCCTCTACGACCGGCTGAACACGTGCGTCGTCGTCTTCGCGGTCGGCGCCGGCGCCCTCGCGGCGTCCGCCGGGTGCGTGGCGGCCCGCCGGGACCGGGCGCGGGCCGTGACCGGTGCGGGCGGCGTCCTGGGCGGACCTGCGGATGCCGCTTCCGACGACCGGGGGCACGATGACCGAGTGAGTGGTGCGCCTGGGGCGTAGGGGGTGGGTTCGCGGGTAGTCGCGGCGATATGAACGGGGTAGTGAAGGCGGTCCGGATGGAACCTGTCCCGCCCGACCAGCGTGCTGACGCGTCCGACGGGAGCCCGACGGAGACGACGGTGGCGCTGGACGGCAAGGACGGTTGCATCGCCCGGGCGCGCAGGCTCACGGGCGACTTCCTCCGGCGGGTGCAGAGCCGGCACGGCCTGGCCGTGTCGGCCCGCGCCGTGGATCTGTCGCAGCTCGTGGTCAGCGAGCTGGTCACGAACGCGCTCAGATACGCGCCCGGGCCGGTCCTGCTGCAGCTGCGCATCGCCGGGGCCGCGGTGGAGATCGCGGTCTGGGACAGCGATCCGGTGCTGCCGGTGCCCCTCCCACCGGATCCGACGCGGGTGGGCCAGCACGGCCTGGAGATCGTGAGGGCGGTGGCGGAGGACGTCGACGTCGCGCAGGAGTCGGTCGGCAAACGGATCGTCGCCCGTCTGGGCCTGTCCGACTGACGCCGACTAGCTCCGATCGGCTTCGGCCGGGACCACGCGCCCGGCCCGTACAGGTGACCGGGCGGCGGCCGGTACGTCGCGATCGCGACGCACCGGCCGCCGCCGGCTGACTCGTGTCAGGGTTGCAGAGGAAGGGTGGCGCAGTTGGACGTGACCGGCCTGCTGTTGAGCCGGTCGGTCAGCCAGGAGATCGCGTCGCCCTGGTCGACGAGCAACGGCGTGAAGTGGTTGATCAGGGACCGGCCGAGCCCGGGCAGGATCACCGGCTTGTAGGTGACGTCGGCGCCCTTGGCGCACCACGCGACGGCGAGGGCCCGCGCCTGTGCGTGCGGTACCAGGTCGTCGGCGGTGCCGGTCGCCACCCGGACCGGCGACGCCGGCTCGCGGGTGCCGATGCGCTGGTCGGCCAGGAACGCCTTGAGGGCCGGCTCGGACTGGACGACGTCGCTGAGCGAGCGCCCGTCCGTGGTCCAGGCGGTGCTGCTCGCCGAGTTGTAGGAGAGCAGGGCGTCGCCCACGCACATCGTCGACAGGTCCTTGAGCGCGGCGCGGCCGGCCGCGTTCAGGTGCGCTTCGGCGATCGGCACGAGAGCGGGATCGGACTCCAGGAAGCCGTTCACCGACCAGCCCAGCGCGCCGGCCAGGTCGCTGCCGTCGATGGCCTTGGTGACGGCGACCAGGTCGGCGGGCGGCGCCCCGCTGTAGGTCCCGGCGAGGGTGACGTCGGGGGCGTACGAGGGCTGGAGTTCGGCGGCGGCGGCCGTGGCCCCGCCGCCCTGGCTGTAACCGAACAGCGCCACCCGGGAGCCGGCCGTCAGCGACGTGGCGTCCAGGGAACGGGCGGCGCGCACGGCGTCCAGGACTGCGTGGGCCTCGTCGACCCGGTTGACGTAGGTGTGCAGCCGGTCGGTCGCGCCCAGCCCGGTGTAGTCCGTGACCACGACGGCGATGCCCCGGGCGAGGAGACGGTAGATCGCCAGGTCCTCGTAACCGACCGACAGCGTCTGGCCGTTGACGAGGAGCGGGTGTTCGAGGCCGAGGGAGGCGGCGCACTGGTCGCCCTGGCCCATCGTGCCGGGGGCGACGACGACCAGCGGGCGTGGTCCGCTGCCCGTCCAGCGGGCCGTCGGTTCGATGTATGCGCCGGTGACCGCCATGGGCCGGCCGGCCGAGTCGGTGGACTTGTACATCAGACGGGTCGCCGTGCCCGGCAGCGGTCCGTCGACGCCCGGCAGGCTCAACGCCAGCGCGAGCGGTTCGGAGCGGATCAGGGCGCCGTCGGCCGCCGGAAGGGCGGCGGGCGGGTTGTAGAACGTGGGGATGGTGACGCCGCGCGAGACGACGGCGTCCGACTGCGAGGTCGCGTCGGCGGGTACGGCGGTGACGCCGAGGCAGGCGGCAGCGGTGACGGCTGCGGCCAGCAGGCGGGTGGGGGCGGGCATGGCGGACCTCCGGTGAGGGGGAGGCCCGAGCCTTCGTCTGCGGCTCGGGTGACGGACGGCCCGGTGGGGTACGGACCGTGACGACCGAGCGGTACGAGGCTCCGGTCGTCCACCGTTGCCCCGTACCGCTCTTAGACGAACTGTCAGGACCGTAGCGAGGGCAGAGTTACCTCGGGTAGCGGTCGGTAGGTTACGGTTCAGTAATATGACTGCGCGGTAGCAAGTCCGATGCGGTGCGTTCGCCGGTCGCACGCACCCCAATGAACGCCTATAAGTGGCCTCTTGGCGGCAATCTCGGACAAAACAAGACCACGGGGTTGTCTGTCGCTAGCGTCCCCAGCCATGAACACCGACCGCATGCGCGGCGCGCACCTCGGCGACCACGACTCCCGCGACGACGCCTTCGCGCCGCCCCGGCCCGGCACCCACCACTCCTCGACACAGACGGCGACCGCGAGCGGCAGCGCCAGGATCACGCAGAAGAACACCCAGATGAAGTTCTCCCTCCCGGTGATCGGGCCCCTGCTCAGCGTGGCGTACGCGCATCCGCTGATCGCCGGGCTCACCGCCGTGGCGGTCGTCGGGGGAGGAGGCGCGGCAGTCACGGCCGCCCTGCCCGACTCGACGTCCTCGCCCTCGACCGCGCTGGTGCGCGGCTTCGTCATGGAGCAGTCGGACGGTCAGGAAGCCCCCACGGGTTATGACTTCACCCCCACACCGCCCGTGGTCGCCGACGCCGGCACGGACGCCCTCTACGTCCAGGGCGGCTATCTGATGTCCACCAGCGGCAGACTCGCCTCCTGGGGTTCGTCCGAGGTGCCCACGGCCGAGGGCTGCCGGAAGGCCGTCACCGACGACCCGGTACGCAAGACGTCCGTCTCCGTCGGGTACGCGATGTGCTTCCTCGACCGCAACGGCGATCCCGGCTACATCACCGTCACTGCCTCCGACAGCGGCTCCGTCACCGTCGACACCGCCCACCTGGGCTGACCCGACCGCTGCCAACAGGCCTGTGTCACCGGTGTGGTTGACTACGTTTCGTGTTGCACGAGTCGGTCTTCCGCACCACGGACCTGCCGGTGAGCGACCGGTTCGAGGCCTGGACGGAGCGCATGGGCCGAACCCACGCGCCCATGCGGCTCAGCAGCGACCGCCACGCGGACTACCGCGGCACTCAACGCGTCATCGAGCTGGGCGACGTCGTCGTGTGGCCGGCCACCTTCGATCAACTGGTCTTCCGTCGCACGCCGAAACTCATCCGTCAGTCCGATCCCGAGTCGTACCACCTGTCCCTCCTGCTGAAGGGGGAGGGAGCGGCCGACTGGGGCAGACAGCAGGCCGCCTACCGGATGAACGACTTCCACATCAACTCCTCCTCGCGCTCCTGGGAGGTGCAGACCGGCTCCGAGCCGGTCACCGTCCTCGGCGTCGAGGTGCCGCGAGCTCTGGTGGCCGTACCCGGGCAGCGAGCGGACCAGGTCCCGGGGAGCCTCCTGTCCGGCCGCGAGGGGATCGGCGCGCTGCTCTCGCAGTTCCTCCGCCAACTGGTCGCGGACACCTCCCCGTACCAGCCCTCGGACGCGCCCCGGCTGGGCACGGTCGTCGCGGACCTGGTCACGGCCCTCTTCGCGCACACCGTGGACACCGACCTCCGGCTCCCGCCGGAGACCCGCGACCGCACCCTCACCCTGCACGTCAAGACGTTCATCCACCGGCATCTGAACGATGCGGACCTGACCCCGGCCGGGATCGCCGCCGCACACCACGTCTCCCGCAGCTACCTGTACCGCCTCTTCCAGGCCGAAGGCCTCTCCGTGGCCGCCTACATCCGCCACCAGCGACTGGAGAACGCCCGCCGCGACCTCGCCGACCCCCGACTGCGCGACCTGCCCATCCGTGCCGTCGCCGCCCGCTGGGGCTACCCCCGGGCCGCCGAGTTCACCCGGGCGTTCCGCACCGCCTACGGCCTCCCGCCCAGCGAACTGCGCGAACAGGCGCTGACCGAGGCGTAGGACGTCCCCCCTCGGCATCGCCGGTGGACGCTGTGCCAAGCAGTTGTGGACCGTCCGCCAACGACACGCCACCCGCCCCTCCCGCATGCTGGTGATCATCGCGGCGCACCGCCGCGATGACCCGGGGCCGTGCCAGGACGACGGGGGAGTCCTGGCACGGCACGGACACACGCCCGCCCACCCGCGCGCACCGGCCGCGGACGGCCCACGGACGCCCACGGATGATCGAGTGGTGACGGTCCGGCCACGGGCGTAGCGTTCTCACGGTGGACCCGACAGCGGACGACTCCGTCCACTGACCTCTCCCAGGGCCCGCTCCCGAGCGGGCGACACGTCATGAGCAGCCTCCCGCAGCCGACCTCAGCGCCCCGGACCACCGCCCGACAGGGTGGTGGGGGCAACGCGATGGCGCTGCTGGTCATCGCGTCGTGCCAGTTGATGGTGGTCCTGGACATCACCATCGTGAACATCGCGCTGCCGGACATCCAGCGCTCCCTGGGCTTCTCCACCACCAGCCTGGCGTGGGTGGTCAACGCCTACACCCTCACCTTCGGCGGCCTGCTGCTGCTCGGGGGCCGGGTCGGCGACATCCTCGGCAGACGGCGGGTGTTCATCTTCGGCGTGCTGCTCTTCGTCCTGGCCTCCCTGCTCGGCGGACTCGCCCAGAACGAGGCCCAACTCCTGGCCGCGCGCGCCCTTCAGGGCGTCGGCGGCGCCATCGCGTCCCCGACCGCCCTCTCCCTGGTCAGCACCACGTTCCCGGAAGGACTCGAGCGCAACCGGGCGTTCGGGGTCTTCGCCGCGGTCTCGGCGGGCGGTGGCGCGATCGGCCTGCTCGCGGGCGGAATCCTCGTCGAGTACCTGAACTGGCGGTGGGTGCTGTTCGTCAACGTGCCCATCGGACTGCTCATCGCCTTGGCCACCCCGCGCTACATCAGGGAATCCGACCGCCATCCCGGTCACTTCGACATCGCCGGCGCGCTGACCTCCACCGTGGGCATGGTGCTGCTGGTGTACGGGTTCATCAGAGCCGCGCAGGAAGGGTGGCGCGACCCGCTCACGGTGGCCTCGTTCGTCGCGGCCGTCGTCGTCCTCGCGGTGTTCATCCTGGTCGAGCGGCGCTCCCGGCAGCCGATCACACCCCTGCACATGTTCGCCGACCGCAACCGGGCGGGCACCTACGGCATCATGCTCTGCCTCGCCGCCGCGATCTTCGGCATGTTCTTCTTCCTCACGCTCTTCGTGCAGAACGTGCTCGGCTTCAGCCCGCTCGCCGCCGGGTTCGCCTTCCTGCCGGTCAGCGCGGTCATCGCGGTCGGCGCCGGCCTCGCCTCACGGTTCCTGCCCACGTACGGCCCCAAGCCCTTCATGGTGGTGGGCGCGATCCTCGCGGCCGGCGGCCTGTCCTGGCTGACCCTGACCGACGTCGACTCCACGTACGCGGGCAGCGTCCTCGGCCCGATGCTCGTCTTCAGTCTGGGCATGGGCATGGAGTTCGTGTCGCTCACGCTGATGGCGCTCTCCAACGTGTCCCCGCTGGAGACCGGTGCGGCCTCCGGCCTCCTCAACGCCACCCAGCAGGTGGGCGGTTCGCTCGGCCTGTCCATCCTGGTCACGATGTACGGCACGGCCAGCCGCAACGAGGCGGAGAACCAGGTCCCCGACTTCCTGGCCCAGGCGACCCCGGCCGAGCGGCTGAACTTCCGGCGCACCGGGCAACTCCCCGCCCCCTGGTCCGACGAGGTCCTCACGGCCGGCGTCTCGGCCGCCTTCGTCATGGCGGCGATCTTCACGGTCCTGGCCGCCCTGATCGCGATCGTGGTGATCCAGGTCCGCCCCTCGGACCTGGAACGCCTCAAGGGCGGCACGGCCCCGGGCGGCGGCTGAGGCCCGACCGGTCGTCAGCCGCGGTGCGTGCGCAGGACCATGCGCGCCGTCACCTTTGTCGGCTGCCACCGGCCGCTGTTCTATGGCCGCTGTTCCGTGGCCCGTGTCCGTGTCCGTGGCCGGTGGGCCCGTGACTGGTGATCCGGTGGCCCGGTGATCCGGTGGCCCCTGGGTCAGTGATCCGTGCTCCGGGGTGCGTGCTTCGTGGTTCGAGGCACAACCCGCCGGTTAGGGTCCGCACATGGGGCATCGAGACGTGGGAATTCTGCATCCGGGAGCGATGGGCGCGCGCGTGGCGGCGCAGGCGGTGGCGGCGGGAGCCGCGGTGTGGTGGCTGCCGCAGGGGCGGTCGGCGGCGAGTCGGGACCGGGCGGCCGAGTACGGGCTGCGGTCCGCCGCGAGCATCCGGGAACTGGCCGCGACCTGTGAGGTCGTGCTGAGCGTCTGTCCCCCCGCTGCCGCGCTCGACGTCGCCGGGCAGGTGGCGGCGGCCGGTTTCCGGGGCGTCTACGTGGACGCCAACGCGGTGAGTCCCGAGCGGATGGCCGAGATCACCGGTGTGTTCGAGGACGGCGCCGTGACCGTGGTGGACGGCGGGATCACCGGACCACCCCCGCGTGAGGCGGGGCGGACCCGGCTCTATCTCTCGGGCGACGACACGGCCGTGGCACGGGTCTGCGCCCTGTTCGACGGCACCGCGCTCACCCCGGTCACCCTGGCGGGGCCGATCGGGCGGGCGTCGGCGCTCAAGTCGGCCTTCGCCGCGTACAACAAGATCTCGTACGCCCTCGCCGCCCAGGCCTGCGCGCTGGCCGACGGTCACGGGGTGCTGGACGACCTGCTCGACCTGGCGAAACAGATGCTGCCGGACACCCCGCTGGCCGCGACGGCACACCTGGCCGCCGCCGGGCCGCGGGCCTGGCGCTGGGAGCCGGAGATGCGCGAGATCGCCCGGGCCTGCCGGGGAGCGGGCGTGTCGTCCGTCTTCGCGGAGGCGGCCGCGGAGACGTTCGCCCGGTGGGAAGCGCACAAGGACGACCCGTCCGTGACCGGTGAGCAGTTGATCGCCGATCTCGTTCAGGGAACTCCGTCGTCCATGTCGTGCGACCGGACGGGTTTGCCGTCGCGGTGAGCGGCAACGCGATGTCCATGAGTGAACCGAACAGGAAGACGAATGAACAGTCCGCAGCCGAGCGGGTGACCGCGTCCAAGGCCCGGCGCACCGCGGACAAGGCGACCGCTCCGGCGGCCCGGGCCGCGAAGAGTGCCGCGACGAAGACGGACGACGCCGCGTCGGCCACCAGGACCGGAGTCCAGCGCTCGGCCGAGGTGACGACGGGTGCCGTGCAGAGCGCGGCGCACAGTGCCTCGCGCGGTGTCGAGGCGGGCCGTCAGGCGATCGTCGCGACTTCGGGTCAGGTCGCCGCGACCGCGAAGACGGCGTGGACGGTCATCGCACACCGGAAGCTGATCGCCGCCGGTGTCGGCGCCGGTCTCTCCGCGCTGACCGCGGCCTCGTACGCCGTGGGCCGGCGCTCCGGCCGCCACCCGCAGGGCCCTCTCACCCGGCTCACCGGCGGTCGGATCTGACCCTTCTCGGTCGCGGTCAGGAGATCGGCCCCCGGCGGGAAACCGCCGGGGGCCGGGTCGTGTCCGCCTCGATCTTCGCTTCCGGGAATCCGTCGGGGGCCGGATCGAGCCCGCCTTGATCTTCGCTTCCGGGAGCCCGCCAGTGACGTGAAGCGTCAGACATCTTGACCTTGCTCAGGACCGAGGCTTAGCGTTCCCGCGTTCGAGTCGGATTGAAACGATTCAACACCGAGAACGATCATCTGGGAGCGCTCATGCGGGAACCGGTCGAGCAGGTCGAGCAGGGTGAGCAGGGCGACGGAGTGTCACGGCGAGCGGTGCTCGCCGCAGGGGCGACGGCGGGCATCGCTGCCGGGATCGTGGCCGCCCTGGGATCCGGGACGGCCGCCGCGGCGACGCCGTCCGTCGCCGGGGCGTCCAGACCGGCCGCCGACTGGTTCGCCGCTCCCGCCCGTTCGGTGCGGCCCAAGTTCCGCTGGTGGTGGCCGGACGGTCTGGTGAACACCGACGAGATCGCCCGCGAGGTCGACCAGATCGCGGACGCGGGATTCGGCGGCGCGGAGATCGCCGCCGTCCATCACAGCATCAAGGACAAGTCGGTCCTGGACACCGCGCGGCACGGGTGGGGCAGCCGGCCGTGGCGCGACGGCGTCGAGGCCGCGCTGCGCCGGGCCGCGAGACGGGGCCTCACCATCGACCTCACGCTCGGCCCGAGCTGGCCCGTCGCGGTCCCCGGCGTCACCCCGGACGACGATGCGGCCGCCAAGGAACTCGTCCACGGCCGGGCCTCGTTGAGCGGCGGAGCCACCTTCCGGGGACCGGTGCCGCCCCCTGTGCACGCGCCCGCCGCCGGTGTGACCCGGCAGCGGCTCCTCGCCGTACAGGCCGCCCGCGTCGAACCCGCGTACTCCACGCGCAAGGAGACCGGACTCGACCCCGCCAGCGTCCTCGACCTCACCGCCACCGTCGGCGAGGACACCACCCTGACCTGGACGGCTCCCGACACCGGGGAGTGGGTGCTGATCTCCTACTGGACGCGCGGCAGCGGCCAGCAGCCCGAGTCCGGCCCGCACTCCGCGCCCGCCGCCTACGTCGTCGACCACCTCGACACGGCGGGCACCACGGCCGTCACCCGCTTCTGGGAGCAGCACGTGCTGACCCCCACCGTGCGGAGCCTGCTGAAGGCGGCGGGCGGCGCCTTCTTCGAGGACTCCGTGGAACTGGAGACGGACGGCCTGACCTGGACTCCGTCGCTGCCGGACGCCTTCGCCGAGCACACCGGCCGGCCTCTGCTGCCCTACCTGCCCGCCCTCGTACTGAGCGACAGCAACCAGGTGTTCGCCTTCGAGGCGCAGCTGACCCGGCAGATCAGACACGACTTCTGGGAGACCTTCTCGGAACTCTTCAACCGGCACCACGTGCGCGCGCTGCGGGACTGGGCGCACTCCCTCGGCATGACCCTGCGCGCCCAGCCCTACGGACTCCAGACCGACGCGATCGGGTCCGCTTCGATCCTCGACATCCCCGAGGGCGAATCCCTCGGCTTCAAGAACCTCGACGACTTCCGCTGTCTCGCGGGCGGCAGGGACATGGCGGGCCACACGGTGCTGTCCTGCGAGGCGGGCGCCTACAACGGCTCCGCGTACAGCACCACCTGGGATCGCTTCCTGCGCACCATGGGCGGCGCCTACGCGGCCGGTGTCAACCAGACCGTCGTCCACGGGTTCTCCTACGCCACCGCGCCCGGCGTGAGCTGGCCCGGTTTCGCCGCCTTCAGCCCCTACAACGGCGCCTCCGGGTACGGCGAGTCGTGGGGACCCCGGCAGCCCACCTGGCAGCACGTCGGGGACATCGCCGCCTACCTCGGCCGGGTGCACGGCGTACTCCAGTCCGGCACCGCCCGCGCCGACGTCGCCGTATTCCGGCAGACCGGCTACGCCGCCACCGGCATCGGCGCGTCCTGGTTCACCGCGACCGGCGTCCCGCTCGGCTGGACCCACCAGTTCCTCAGCGGTCCGCTGCTCGACCTGCCGAACGCCACCGTCTCAGGCGGCCGGCTCGCCCCGAACGGACCCGCCTACAAAGCCCTGTTCGTCGAGGGCGACTTCTTCTACTCCTCCACCCCCACCCTCGCCACGGCCGACGCCCGTCGCCTGCTGACACTCGCCGAGGCCGGGCTGCCGATCGTCCTGCTGGGCGCCTTCGACCAGCCGCTCACCCCGGGGGTCCCCGACGACGGCGAGGCCGAGCGGCTGCGGGCGCTGCTGGCCCGGCTGCTCGCTCTGCCCCACGTCACCCGGATCACCGACAAGGCCGCCGTGGGCGACGCCCTCGCCGGGCTCGGAGTCACCCCGGACGTACGCCACGCCACCCCCTCCACGCTCCTGAACGCACACCGCGTCACCCGCGACGCCGACTTCTACTACCTCTGCAACGGCAAGCACGCGGAGACGGTCAAACCGGCCGTGGCCGCGATCGACCACGAGGTGACGCTGCGCCACACCCGCCGCACACCGGGCGGGACGACGATCCCCTACCTGCTGGACCCCTGGACGGGGGAGGTCACGCGGATCGCCCGGTACACCGAGGCCGACGGCGTCGTCACCGTGCGGGTCGCCCTCCAGCCCGGCCAGGTGACGATCGTCGCCCTGGGACGTCCGGGACTCTTCGGCGACCGGAACGGGGCACGGCCGCACGTCCTCGACACGGACGCGTCCGAAGCCCTGTTCGACGGACGCTCGCTGACGGTCCGTTCGACGGAGGCCGGCACCCGCACGACCCGGCTGTCCTCGGGCCGCACGGTCACCACGACGATCCCGTCCGTGCCCGCCCCCATCACCCCGAGCCGCTGGCAGCTGGACGTCGACGACAGGTACCCCGGATCCACCCCGACCCGGACCGAACACGTACACCGCACGCTGACCCTCGACACGCTGCTGCCCTGGTCGGGGATCCCGGAACTGGCCGACTCCGCGGGCATCGGACGCTACCGGACGACGATCGACCTGCCGTCCGGATGGACCTCCGCGCACGGCGCCCACCTGGAACTCGGCCAGGTCTCCGACACCGCCCGCGTCACCGTCAACGGCACCGCCGCCCCGGTCGTCGACCGTCTCCACCCGGTCGTCGACGTCGGCCCCCTGCTCCGGCGCGGCCGCAACGTCATCGAGGTGGAGGTGGCGGTCCCCCTCGTCAACCGGCTCCGGGTCGTCCAGCCCGCGGTCTTCGGCGCCGTCGCCCGACAGGCCTTCGGTCTCGTGGGACCGGTACGACTCGTGCCGTACGGGCAGGCCACGGTCGGCTGAGGAACCGGGGCCGGGGCGCGACACCCGCCGGGCGTCGCCTTTTCGGACGCGTCCCGGCCGCCGGAACGACCACCGGCCCGGCCCCCGCACGTCGACGCATGGATCGTCCGGTTGCGGTTACTCCGTTGTCATGGCACGCACATCGAAATCCGACCACGACGACTCCACGGCGTCGACGGGTCGGGAGCCCACGGCGGGCCCGGACGAGCAGGTGGAACGGCGGGCGCCGGACGGTCCGGGACAGTTGCCGAAGCGCTCCTGGCCGGCCGTGCTCAAAGGGGTGCTGCGGGAGTTCAAGGACGACGAACTCACGGACCGGGCCGCGGCACTGACGTACTACGGGGTGCTGTCGATGTTCCCGGCGCTGCTGGTGCTGGTGTCGCTCCTGGGGCTGGCGGGGAAGTCGGCGACCGACGAGGTGCTGGACAACCTCCGCAAGGTGGCGCCGGGTTCGGCCCGCGACATCATCAGCGACGCCGTGCAGCAGTTGCAGGGCCGGGGCGGCGTCGGCTCGGTCATGGCCATCGCCGGTCTCGTGCTGGCGGTGTGGTCGGCGTCCGGCTACACCGCCGCCTTCATCCGCAGCGCCAACGCGGTGTATGACATGCCCGAGGGGCGGCCGGTGTGGAAGGTGCTGCCGCTACGCGTGGGGGTGACGGTGGTGCTTCTGGTGCTCGCGGTCGCCAGCGCGCTGATCGTGGTGTTCACCGGCGGTCTGGCCCGCCAGGCCGGCGCCGCGCTGGGTATCGGGGACACGGCGCTGACCGTGTGGTCCATCGCGAAGTGGCCGGTGCTGGTGGTCCTGGTCACGATCATGATCGCGCTGCTGTACTGGGCGACGCCGAACGTCCGGGGGCGCGGCTTGCGGTGGATCACGCCCGGGAGCGTGCTGGCGCTGGTGATCTGGCTGATCGCCTCCGCCGGCTTCGCCTTCTACGTGGCCAATTTCGGCTCGTACAACAAGACGTACGGCACGCTCGCCGGAGTGATCGTCTTCCTGGTGTGGCTGTGGATCAGCAACATCGCGATCCTGCTGGGCCTGGAGTTCGACGCCGAGCTGGCCCGGCAGCGGGCCGTCGCCGGCGGGCTGCCCGCGGACGAGGAGCCCTACGTCCAGCCCCGGGACACCCGGGCCTGGAGCGAGGACGACCGGCGCGGCGTGGAGTGACCACGCGCTCAGCGCACCGGGAAGCCGAAGGAGTACCCCTGCTCCCGTAGCCACGGCAGGACCTCGCGCAGGGCCGCCACGGTCTGTGAGCGGTCCCCGCCCGCGTCGTGGAAGAGGATCGTCGGGCCGTTCGACACCTCTTTCTCGACGGTGGCGACGATGGCGGCGGCGCCGGGCCGCTCGAAGTCCTTGGTGTCGACGTTCCAGCCCAGCGGCCGCATCCCGCGAGAGGCGGCGAGATCGCGGCTGTAGGGGGTGAAGGCGCCGCCCGGCGCCCGGTAGTACAGCGGGCGGACGCCCCCGGAGGCTTCGGTGATCATGCGTTCGGCGTCCAGGATCTGCTGCGACTGGTAGGCGTCGGGCTTGGTGTCCATCGTGGTGTCGTGCGAAACGGTGTGGTCGCACAGCCGGTGCCCGTCCGCCACCACGGCCTTGACCAGGTCCGGGTGGGCCTGGGCCTGCGTGCCCACCATGCAGAAGGTCGCCTTGACACCGTTCTCCCGCAGCACCTGCAGGACCTGCGGCGTCCAGTCGGGGTCCGGACCGTCGTCGATGGTGATGTTGACGCCGCGGGCGCCGTGGTCCGAGGCGTGGGCGATGTCCACCGACACCCGGCCGGGCGCGGAACCCGCGGCGGAGGGGCGCGCCGAGGCGCCCGCTCCCGCCTGCCCTCCGTCCACCGGTCCGGCCTGCGCGGTCCACACCGAGGTGACGGCGGCCATCGCCGTCACACCGACCGCCGCCGCGAGAACCCGGCCGTACCATCCCCGCCCGCCATGCCGCGCCATGTCTGCCCTGTTCGTGTCGTGTCGGTGGATCCCCTGCCCCGGCGACCCCCTGCAGCTGTCAGGACGGGAAAAGGGCGCGGCCGGATCCGCCTGTTACCGATCACGGACAATTTAGCGGAGGTTCCGGGACGCAAGAGCCCGCGAGCCCCCAACGGAAGTGCGTGCGAGGCCCGTTGCGGGCTCGTTGCTCACGGGCCCAGGGGGACGCACAGCAGGGCGGCGGGGCCCGGCGTGCTGCCGAACCGGGTGGTGAAGGCGATGCCCGCGGCGAACTCGTCGGCCGCGCACTGGCCCTTGTACTGGCCCTGGGCGAAGTCGCCGCCGGTGTCGACGGGCCGGTTGTCGGACCGGTCGAACCAGACGGTCCGTCCGGCCAGGCCCAGCGTGGTGCGGGCGGGCACGCACAGCGCGGCCGACACGCGTTCCCCGCGGCGGCTGTAGCCGATCAGGAACTGACCGGCGGGGCACTGGAGTTTGGTGTAGCCGCCGGCCCAGTCGCCCCCGGCGGGGACGTGGCGCTCGTCGGTGACGACCGACTGCGTGTCGCCCGGGGCCCGCAGGTCGCCGCCGGTCGTGTCGGTGCACAGACCCCGGCCGCCGGTGTGGCTGAGGCCGATCAGCCGGAGGCCGTCGGGGCAGGCGGCCTTGGACGCCCCCGCGTCCCAGTCCCCGCCGGCCCGTACCCGCCGGGACTGCACCGCGTCGCCGTGGTCGGTGGCCAGCATGCGCCGGACGGGCGTCGGCGGGACGGTCCCGGTGCGGGTCGCGGACGTCATGAGGTGGTCCCAGGCGGCGCCGCGCCAGTCGGCCTGGTCGAGGAGGCCGTACCGTCGCCCGGCGGTGTCGTAGCGCAGCAGCGCCCAGTCGTCGTGGCCCTCCCAGCCGACCAGGGGCCAGTAGGCGAAGTCGGCGTCGTGGTCGGCGAAGTAGTCGGTGAGGTTGCCGAACCAGGTGCGGGCGGCGGCGCCGGTCTCCTGGGCGCCGATGCCGAACTCGCTGATCCACACGGGGGCGGTGTAGTGCTGTCCCTCCGTGGTGACGAAGAAGGCCTGGTCGGTGAGGACCTGGGACAGCTGGTCGCGGGTCAGGTCCTGGTAGCGCGGGTCGTGGGTCTCGCCGATCCCGGTGGCGCCGCTGTGCCGGGGCCCGGTGTAGCCGTAGAAGTGGGCGGAGTAGACCAGCTTGTGCGCGTCCAGGAGGGTGTGCGAGAGCGTGCGGACGGGCGTGAGGGTGGGGCGCTCGTGCGGCAGCCCGTCCACGGGCAGACCGGTCCAGTTGATGCCCTCGACGACGATGAGGAGGTCGGGGTCGGCCTCGGTGAGGATGCGGTCGGCGGCGAGCTGGGCCGCCGCGTACCAGTCGTGGTCGTCGCCGAGGCCCCAGTTGGGGTCGTCCAGTACGTCACGGCGCACCTCGTTGTAGAGGTCCGCGCCCACGACACGGGAGTTGGCGGAGTAGCGGCGGGCCATGAGGACCCAGTCGTCCGTCCACTGTCGGGTGGAGCGACCGCTGTTCCAGCGTTCGTTGCCGTCCACGCCGCAGCACCAGCGGGTGGTGTTGGTGTGGTTGTTGAGGATGACGGCGAACCCGTCCTGGGTCAGGGCGGCCACGACGGCGTCGAAGATCTGAAGGGGTGTGCCGCCGCGCAGTTGCGGGTTGGCCGCGACCGCGGTGTCCGGCACCGGGGCCGTCGTGCGGATCATCTCGTTGGAGAACGGCAGCCGGATGCTGTTGATGCCGAGCCGGTGGAAGTCGGCGAGCAGCTGGGACAGCGGGGCGCGGTCCAGGCCCAGGGGGATGCCGGAGGAGTTCTGGCCGGCGTGGTGGTTGGCGGGATCGGCCGTGCTGCCGCTTCCCGACCACGAGCCCTGGGCGCCGTCCCAGTTGGCGGACTTCAGGCGGAAGCGGCGTCCTTGCGCGTCGACGATGTAGCGGCCCCGGGTGGACAGGGGCGGCTGCCAGTCCTCCGCCGCCGGGATCGCGGCCCCGGCGGCGGAAGCGGAGCCGAGGGTGCCCTGGGCGGCGGTCTGGGCGGTGTCCTGGGCGGCGGACGCGATCGGCG
The DNA here is from genome assembly GCF_044766465.1 of Streptomyces sp. NPDC102259. NCBI lineage: Bacteria > Bacillati > Actinomycetota > Actinomycetes > Kitasatosporales > Streptomycetaceae > Streptomyces > Streptomyces sp. NPDC102259. Next base: position 77,892 of record NZ_JBIWMA010000024.1, read on the forward strand.
CCGGTGTCAGCAGCATGAGCGTCACAGCCACTGATGTCAGGTACTTGACAATTCTGAAGGTCTGCATCCGGTCCTCTGCGGGGCGCGGTGGGGGTGGCGAGCGGCGACCGACAGCCTACGAAATCCCGGCCGGGATGTCCCGAGGGCTGCATGGACCCACGCTCACGCCGGCGTGCCCGCGCCGCGCCCGGCGTTCGGCCTCGGGAGGCCGAACGCCGGGGATCGTCCGGGCGGCCGGCGTCACCAGGTGTGCGCGACGTCCACCACGAGGTGGTCGGCCAGGCGCAGCACCCGGAACGGCAGGTGCGCTCGCACGCCGAGCCCGAACTGCGTCACACCTTCGAAGCTCCCGGCGTACCGGGTGTCACGGAAGGTGCTGTACCCGGTGAGGTTCACGCCCGGCAGCGGCTGTGCCACCCGTCCCGGGTAGGTGGGCGTGCCGGTCTCAGGGTTGTAGGAGGGCGCGTTGACCCGCACCTCCAGGACGGCGCCGCCGCCGACGGCGATGGGGCGGCCCGAGCCGTCCTGGTAGAGCCGGTCGACGTACGCGACGGAGAAACCGAGTTCGGCGGCGCCCGCGCCCGGGACGTCGACGACGAACCGGTCGTAACAGTCGTGGCGGCCGGTCCTGACGTTGGTCAGCGGTGTCGCCGTGCCGGCCGAGTTCGTCTTGCCCAGGCTGCCCCAGCCGGTGGGGCAGACCGTGGCGGCCCGGGCGGCCGTGGCCGGGGCGGCGGTGGCCGGGACCGCGGCCACACCCAGTGTGGTGGCCAGCAGGGCGGCGGTGACCCAGAGGGTTCTGTTTCGCACCATGATCTCCCCCGAAGGACGTGTGTGGTGGTGTGTCGGATATAAACAGAGACAACCTGATTGCCCCGAAGGTTGCACTGTTCTCCGTCTCGATATGGCGTCGGTGCGCCCGGCCCGTCTCCCCGGGCGGGCGCGGTCGCGCCCCGGATCACCAGCCGGTCAGCAACAGGTGGTTGAGCAGCAGGGCCAGGGCGGCCTGGGCGGCCAGCCAGGCACGCGGGCGGGGGAGGAACGCGCAGGCCGGGAGGAGCCACATGGCGAAGGGGAGCCAGATGCGTTCCGTCTCGGCCTTGCTCATGCCGGACAGATCGGCGACGAGCAGGGCGAGCAGGGCGGCGGCCACCAGGAGGGCGAGGCGGGCGTCCGCGCCGGAGCGGTGCGGGTCGTCCGGTCGCGCGAGGCGCCGGCCACGGTGGCGGAGGCTGTGGCTGTGGCTGAGGAGCGTCGCGCCGGTCCGCCGTAGGCCGGCCGCCGTCGCCAAGCCTGTGATCAGGACCGTGCAGGCGAGGTTGGCCCACACCCAGTAGCCGTACGGACGAACACCGCCCGCGCCCTGGCGGTAGCGCGTGACCAGCAGCCGGTACGCCTCCCACCAGTCGAAACCGGCGAGAGTGAACGCCGTCGGCACGACGGCCGCCCCGGCGAGCAGAAGCACGAGCAGCTCGGGACGCTCCCGCACGCGCCCCCGGCCGAGCAGCAGCACCGCCGCGCCGATGAGCACGAAGAGCGTGAGGCCGTAGGAGAGGTAGCAGGTCAGGCCGAAGAGCAGCCCCGAGCCCAGCGCCCCGCTCCGGACCCGCCGTCCCGTGACCGCCAGGGCCAGCAGCGCAACGGACCACGCGGCGACCGCCGCGAAGTACGCGTCGGCCGACGTCCCCATCCACACCGCGGCCGGAGCCAGCGCCAGGAAGGGCGCCGCCCGCCGCGCGAGCCCCTCGCCGGCCAGCGCCCGCACCGCGACCAGCACGGCCACACAGGCCGTCGCGCCGACGACGACGCACCACATCCCGGCCCAGCCCCCGCCCCGCAGCCCGATCCGGTCGAGCAGGACGAAGGTCAGCGTGGCCGCCGGGGGATGACCGGCCACGTGCGCGGGCCAGTTGTCGGGGGACTCCAGCAGGATGTGCCCGGTGAAGTCGCGCAGGGTCGCCGGGATGTCGTGGAAGCGGTCGACGACCTGGAGGTACTCATGGCGGCTGGTGAGCCGGCCGGCGACGCCCCGCTGCCAGTCGTCGATCAGGGCGAGGGAGAGGATCCAGGCCGTGGCCGTGCCCCAGGCCGCCCCGAGCAGGGCCCGCCAGGGCAGGCGGGCGGCCAGGGCGGGACCGTATCCCACGGTCGCGGCCGCCAGCACGACGGCCGCCGGCGTGCCCGGCCCCATATGAGGGCCCCAACTGCCCAGCAGCGGCGGCCAGTCGACCCGAAGAGTGTGATGGGTGTGCTGGATGTGGCGGCCGATCAGCACGGCCGCCGTCACGAGCAGGACGGCGGCGCCCGCCGCGTACAGGTCACGGCGGAGATGGCGGCTGAGGTCGCGGGTGGGGCCACCGGAGCGCGGGGCTCGCGGCTCGGCGGAGCGCAGGGTGCGGGTCACAAGGGCACGCTAGGCCGAGCGGGGGTCCGCGGACGGCCGTCCGGGCCGGACGTCAGCGTTTCGTCATGGGTCGCGCACCCTTTCCCGGGGGTGCCGCGGCCTACGGTCGGGGCATGCGAGACGACTCACGGCTCCCCACCTCTCCCGGCTTCTGGCGCAGCCCGCTGCGCGGCCCCTGGTTCACCTCGGTGCTCGGCCTGGTGCTGCTCCTCGGCATCACCGCGCTGTTCTTGACGGGCCTGGTCTCGTACGCCGCCTACAACCCGGACCTGTCGCCGGTGAACGACAAGACCCCGGACAAGGGGATCCTCGGCTTCTACCTCTTCGCCTGGCCGACCGACCCCCACTGGCTGTACCGGGTCAACCAGGGAATCCATGTCACCCTCGGCATCACCCTGATCCCCGTCCTGCTGGCCAAACTGTGGTCGGTGGTGCCGAAGCTGTTCACGTTGCCGCCGGCCCGCTCGATCGCCCACGCGCTCGAGCGGATCTCCCTGCTGTTGCTGGTCGGGGGCGCGCTGTTCGAGTTCACCACCGGTGTCCTCAACGTCCAGCTCGACTACGTCTTCCCCGGCTCCTTCTACCCCCTGCACTTCTACGGCGCGTGGGTCTTCTTCGCCGCGTTCGTCGCCCACGCCGTCCTGAAGACCCCGTCGGCCGTGCGTAACCTGCGCCGCCTGCGGGAGGAGGGGGAGCCGGTCGCGTCGCGGGGGCCGGCGGCCGGGCAGGAGCTGGTCTCGCCGCGGCCGGACGCCCCGACCGTCTCCCGGCGCGGAGCGCTGTGGTTCGTCGGCGGCGGCTCGCTGCTGCTGTTCGTCACGACGGCCGGACAGAGCTTCGACGGGCTACTGCGACGCACCGCCCTGCTCGCGCCGCACGGCGGAGCCGATCCGGGGAGCGGCCCGAACGGCTTCCAGATCAACAAGACGGCCGCGTACGCCGGGATCGACACGGCGGAGACGGACGAGGACGCCTGGCGCCTCGTCGTCACGGGACGCACCGGCACCCTCCGGCTCAGCCGCGCCCAGCTCCGTGAACTCCCGCTGCACAGCTCGGCGTTGCCCATCGCATGCGTCGAGGGCTGGTCGACCTCGGACCAGTGGTGGCGGGGCGTCCGGCTACGGGACCTGGCCGCGCTCGTCGGCTACGACGGCGACCCGCCGGACGTGTTCGTCGAGTCCCTCCAGCGGCACGGCGCCTTCCGCCACGCGGCCCTGCGCGCCAACCAGGTCGCCGACCCACGCTCCCTGCTCGCCCTGTACGTCAACGGCGAGCCCCTGACCCCCGACCACGGCTACCCGGCGCGCGTCATCGTGCCCGCCGCGCCCGGCGTGCTCAACACCAAGTGGGTAACCCGGATGACGTTCGGAGAGACACGATGACGCCCGTGCGACGACGGCCGGTGATCGGCAGTCCCTTCCAGATCCTTCTGCTCGCCTGCTCGTTCGCGCTCGCCGCCTACGCGGGCGTACGACTCCTCGCCGACGACTGGTTCGGCGTGGCGCTGTGGTGGGTGGGGGCGGCGCTGCTGCACGACCTCGTGCTGCTGCCCCTGTACGCCGTGGCCGACCGGGCTGTCGTCCAGGGGCTCGGCGCGACCGGCCATCGGCGGTGGACGATGTACGTCCGGGTACCGGCCGCGCTCTCCGGGCTGCTGCTGCTCGTGTGGTTCCCGCTGATCAGTGGGATGGTCGACCTCCGTTACCGGTCGGCCACCGGCCGCTCGGCGGACGGGTTCCTCGCCCACTGGCTGCTGATCACCGCGGTGCTCTTCGGCGGCTCGGCGCTGCTGCTCGCGCTGCGACTGCGCAGGGCGACGAAGCAGCGGCCGCCGGCCGTCCACTGACCGGCCGTCCGCCAGTCCTCGCGGCCCGCGTGGCGCAGCAGACCCGGCGTACCGAGCCGCGCCCAGGGGAACGCGCGGCCGGTGCCGCGCGCCCCGGGTCGGTCGACGACCTCGACCTCGGCCCGCTCGTCCACGTCCACCGGAGCGGTCTCGGCGATCAGCAGGCCGCCCGGGACGAGCAGAGCGGCCGCCCGGCGCAGCAGGGCGAGCGGGTCGCCGCCGATGCCGACATTGCCGTCGATGAGCAGCACGGTCCCCCAGCGCCCCTCGCCCGGCAACAGGTCGAAGACCGACCGCCGCAGCGCCTGTCCGCCCAGCTCCAGGGTGTGGGCGACGGCCGCCTCGCTGACGTCGATGCCCAGCACGGTCCGGCCGCGCGCGGCGAGTTCGGCCACCAGCCGGCCGGGGCCGCAGCCCACGTCCAGCACGGCTCCCTCGCACCGGTCCAGGATCGCCAGATCGGCCGGGTCGGCGCGGGAGCACCACCGCTCCACCTCCAGCGGCAGCAGCCAGCCGTCGGCGCGACGCAGGAACAGCGGGCCCCGGCCGGTGCGCAGGGCGGCGCTGTATGGGTCGGCGGCGGCCCAGTCGGTGGCCACCCCGGCGACACGCGCCACCCCGGCGACATCCCCCACTCCAGCCACCTCAGCCACTCCAGCCACTCCAGCGACTTCCGCGACTCCCACGGCATCCGCCAGGCCGCCGTCGACGGGGCCGACGGGGCCGGCCCCGTCGAGGTCGTACGCGGTGCTCATCGGCTCACCGCCGCCGTGCACTCGGCGAGGCGGGCGGCGAACCGGCCGTGCGGGGCCAGCGCGGCGACGGCCGCCGCGTCCGGGGCGGTGTCCACGTCCCGCAGACACGGCAGGTCGCGCACCCGCAGCCCCGCGTCGACGAGCCGCGCCCGCTGCACGGCTCCTGTCCGGGGCGTCGACATGGGCACGCCCCGCAGCAGACCGGGATCGGGCTTCGCGAGCCCCAGGGCCCAGAAGCCGCCGTCCAGCGCAGGGCCGAAGTACGCGTCGCAGCCGTCGAAATCGGCGGTCAGCAGCTCCGGCGTCACCTGCGGAGTGTCCATCCCGATGAGGAGGACCGGCCCGTCGCACCGGGCGAAGGCGTCGGCGAGCCGTTCGTCGAGTCCGCCCGCGCACTGCGGCACGACGTCGAACCCGGGCGGCAGCCAGGGCCCGGGGGCGCCGTCCAGCACCAGGACGCGGCGGGTCGCGGGCGTGTCCGCCACCGCCCGCAGGGTGTCGGACAGGGCCGCCTCCGCGAGCGCGGCCGCCTCCTGCGGGCTGAACGGCGGGGTGAGCCGGGTCTTCACCCGACCCGGCAGCGGCTCCTTGGCGATGACGAGCAGCGTGGTCACCGTGCGACCCCTTCGCGCGCCGGGACGCCGCCCAGGACGCGGCTCATGTCCCGGACCGCCTGCCAGGTGCCACGCCAGGTGCCCGTCACCTTCGAGACGCCCGTGCGGGGCAGGTAGGGAACGTCGTGCTCGGTGATCCGCCAGTCCGCGTCCGCCGCGCGCACCACCATCTCCAGCGGGTAGCCGCTGCGCCGGTCGGTGAGACCGAGGTCGAGCAGCGCCTCACGGCGGGCGGCCCGCAGTGGGCCGAGGTCGTGCAGGCGCAGCCCGGTGCGGCGGCGCAGCAGCCGGGCGAGCGCGAGGTTGCCGGCCCGGGCGTGCGCGGGCCACGCGCCCCGGCCCAGCGGCCGTCGGCGGCCGAGCACCAGGTCCGCCGTGCCGGCGCGGACCTCGTGGACGAACGGCACGAGCAGCGCCGGGTCGAGGGAGGCGTCGCAGTCGCAGAAGCAGACGACGTCGGCGGTGGCCGCGGTCAGTCCGGCGTGGCAGGCGGCGCCGAAGCCCCGGCGGGGCTCGTGGACGACTCTCGCGCCGAGCGCGCGGGCGATCTCCGCCGAGCCGTCGGTGGAGCCGTTGTCGACGACGATGGCCCGCCAGCCGCTCGGAACGCGGGCGAGCACCCAGGGGAGTGCCTCGGCCTCGTTGAGACAGGGGAGCACGACATCTACTTCTACGTCCGTGGTCACGGTCCTCACCCTACGAACGCGAATGGGGCAAACCGGTCTTCGGCACCTTACGAAACGCGGACGTCCGGGCGCCGGGGCGCCCGACACGCGGCACGGACCGGGGCGCGGTGCGAGGCTGGGCGCATGCAGCAGCACGAACCCCCACCCCCTCCGCCGGGATCGGCCCGGGTCCTGGTCGTGGACGACGACCCCACCGTCTCGGAGGTCGTCGCCGGATATCTGGACCGGGCCGGCTATGTCGTCGACCGGGCCGACGACGGCCCGACCGCGCTGACCCGGGCCGCCGCGCACTGGCCCGACCTGGTGGTGCTGGACCTGATGCTGCCCGGCATGGACGGTCTCGAGGTGTGCCGCCGGATGCGCGGGCACGGTCCCGTGCCGGTCATCATGCTGACCGCGCGCGGCGACGAGGACGACCGCATCCTCGGCCTGGAGGTCGGCGCCGACGACTACGTCACCAAGCCCTTCAGCCCCCGCGAACTCGTGCTGCGGGTCGAGTCGGTGCTGCGCCGCAGCCGGCCCGCCACCGGTGCGCGGGTGCTGACCGCGGCCGGCCTGACCCTCGATCCCGGCGCCCGCCGCGCCAGCAAGGACGGCGTCGAACTCGCCCTCACCCTGCGCGAGTTCGACCTGCTCGCGTTCCTCCTGCGGCATCCCGGGCGGGCGTTCGGCCGGGAGGACCTGATGCACGAGGTGTGGGGCTGGGAGTTCGGCGACCTGTCCACCGTGACCGTCCATGTGCGCCGGCTGCGCGGCAAGGTCGAGGACGACCCCGCCCGGCCGCAGCTGATCCGGACGGTGTGGGGTGTGGGCTACCGCTTCGAACCCGGACCCGACCGACCCGACCGAGAGGGGGGGTGACCGTGCGCGACACCCTGCTGATCGCCCTGTTCGCCTTCCTCGGCGCCCTGCTCGCCGGGCTGCTCGGCGCGGGCGCGCTGTGGCTGCTGCGCCGCCGTTCGCTCACCGCGTCGCTCACCGTGGTGGCCGCCGTCGCCGTGACCGCGATGCTGGCGGGCACGCTGGCCGTGGCGCAGGCGATGTTCCTGTCCGGGCACGACCTGAGCGTCGTGACGACGGTCGTGGCGATGGCCGCCGTGGTCTCGCTGGCCACCGCCCATCTCCTCGGCCGCTGGATGGTCGCCCGCAGCCGTGAACTCACCCGTGCCGCCCGCTCGTTCGGCGACGGCGGGGCCTTCACCGCCCCCGACGGCCCGACCACCGCCGAACTGGACGCGCTGAGCCGTGAGCTGGCGGCGACCAGCGGGAAGCTCGCCGAGTCCCGGGACCGCGAGCGCGCGCTGGAGGCGTCCAGACGCGAACTCGTCGCCTGGATCTCGCACGACCTGCGCACTCCGCTGGCCGGACTGCGCGCGATGTCGGAGGCGCTGGAGGACGGCGTCGCGGCCGACCCCGCCCGCTATCTGCGCCAGATCCGCACCGAGGTGGAGCGGCTCAACGACATGGTGGGCGACCTGTTCGAGCTCTCCCGCATCCACGCCGGGGCGCTCGCCCTCTCCACCTCCCGCATGTCCGTGTACGACCTGGTCGGCGACGCACTCGCCGGCGCCGACCCGCTCGCCCGCGAACACGGCGTACGGCTCGTCGGCGGCCGTGTCGAGCCCCTTCCCGTCGAGGTGGACGGCAAGGAGATGAGCCGCGTGCTGGGCAATCTGCTCGTCAACGCCATCCGCCGCACGCCCGCCGACGGCACGGTCGCCGTCGCCGCCGAACGCTCGCCCGCCGGGGTCGTCGTCTCCGTCACCGACGGCTGCGGCGGCATCCCCGAGGAGGATCTGCCACGGGTCTTCGACACCGGGTGGCGCGGCACGCACGCCCGGACGCCGCCGGCCGGGGCGGGGCTGGGCCTCGCCATCGTGCGGGGGATCGTGGAGGCCCACCAGGGGTGGGCGACGGTACGCAACATCCCGGGCGGCTGCCGTTTCGAGGTGACCCTCCCGACGGCCCCCTGAGGGCCACCGGCCCCCGCCCCGGCCGCTCCCGCCCCGGCTGCTCACCCCGGCCGCTCACTCCCCGCGAAGTTCCCGCCCCGGCTGCTCACTCCCCGCGCAGTCCGGCGCGCGCGAACTCCCGCATCCCCTCCTGGAACCCGACCTGGGGCTTCCAGCCCAGCTCGGCCCGCAGCCGGGCGGAGTCCGCCGTGATGTGGCGGACGTCGCCCAGCCGGTACTCGCCGGTGACGACCGGCCGGGGCCCGCCGTACGCGGCGGCCAGCGTCTCCGCCATCTCGCCCACCGTGTGCGGCTCCCCGCTGCCGGTGTTGTACGACGTCAGCGCGCCCTTCGGCGTGTCGGCGTCCAGCGCGGCCAGGTTGGCGGCGGCCACGTCCCGCACCTGCACGAAGTCCCGTCGCTGCCGCCCGTCCTCGAAGACGCGCGGGGCCTCGCCCCGGGCCAGCGCGGAGCGGAAGAAGGAGGCGACTCCGGCGTACGGGGTGTCACGGGGCATCCGGGGCCCGTACACGTTGTGGTAGCGCAGCGACACCGCCGTCCCGCCCGTAGACCTGGCCCAGGCGGCGGCCAGGTGCTCCTGGGCCAGCTTGGTCGTGGCGTACACGTTGCGCGGGTCGGCGGGGGCGTCCTCGGCGACGAGCCCGGGGGCGAGAGGCCGGCCGCACTGCGGGCACGGCGGCTCGAACCGTCCCGCGTCCAGATCGGCGACGGCCCGCGGCCGCGGCCGCACCACCCCGTGCTCCTGGCATGCGTAACGCCCTTCCCCGTACACGACCATCGACCCGGCCAGCACCAGCCGCCCGACGCCCGCCCCGGCCATGGCGGCGAGCAGGACGGCCGTGCCCAGGTCGTTGCGGGAGACGTATTCCGCCGCGTCGGCGACCCCGTCGCCGAGCCCGACCATCGCCGCCTGGTGACAGACGGCGTCGACGCCGTCGAGGGCGCGGGCGACCGCCACGGGGTCGCGCACGTCGGCGGCGGGATCCTGCCGGACGTCGTACACGAGCGCCTCGTGCCCGCGCGCACGCAGGGCGTCGACGACATGGGACCCGATGAACCCGGCACCGCCGGTGACCAGTACACGCATACGGCCACGCTAGGGCCGCGGCCGCGTCGCGCCGCGTGACCCGCCCGGCACGTCATCACTCCGTAAGACGCGGCACCGCGCGTCGGACCGGGACGTGGCGGTCTCTCCGCGAGACGCTTCGCAGGCCTTCAGCAAGGGAGACCGTCATGGCAGCCTCGCCCTCCTCCGGCGACACGTACCGCTTCGCCGACCTCAGCGCCCTGTTCGTCAACTGCACCCTCAAACCGTCCCCGCAGCTCAGCCACACCCAGGGCCTGGTCGACAAGAGCCGGGCCGTGATGGACGCGCACGGGGTGAGCACCGACGAGATCCGGGCCGTCGACCACGACATCGCCCCCGGCGTCTACCCCGACATGACCGAACACGGCTTCGCCGACGACGCCTGGCCGGCCCTGTACGAGCGGGTGATGGCGGCCGACATCCTGGTGCTGGCCGGACCGATCTGGCTCGGCGACAACAGCTCGGTGACCAAGAAGGTCGTCGAGCGTCTCTACAGCTGCTCCGGCCTGCTCAACCCGCAGGGCCAGTACGCCTTCTACGGCCGGGTCGGCGGCTGTCTGATCACCGGCAACGAGGACGGCGTGAAGCACTGCGCGATGAACATCCTCTACAGCCTCCAGCACCTCGGCTACACGATCCCGCCCCAGGCGGACGCCGGCTGGATCGGTCCGGCGGGTCCCGGACCGTCGTATCTGGATCCCGGCTCGGGCGGTCCGGAGAACGACTTCACCAACCGCAACACGACCTTCATGACGTGGAACCTGATGCACCTCGCGGCCCTGCTCAAGCGCAACGGCGGCGTCCCCGCCCACGGCAACCAGCGCTCGGAGTGGGACGCGGGCTGCCGCCTCGACGCGCCCAACCCCGACTACCGCTGACGTCCGACGCCCGGTGACTCACCGGCATCGAGACCCCGACGAACGTTGCCGGAACCCGGCAATGCGCTGGCTCGCGCCGGTCGCGCATCATGGCTCGCGGGGAGCACCGCGGAGGGTTCCGGCGCCCAGCGGCACCAGCTGCCGGGCACCGGAACCCGGGAACGGCCGGCCGGCGAGGTCCCGCGCGTGCGGTCCGACTTCGTCGACGGCATCAGGAAGCCGCCGGTCGAGGTGACCCTGGCCTGACCACGTCAAACCTGCCCGTGCACCCGCGCCCGGTACGACGGCGCTCGCCCGCCGGCCGGGGGCGGGCCCCCGGCCGGCGGGCGCTCGAGGCACCGGTCAGAGCTGGCCGGACTCCGCGATGGTGATCTTCGCCGAGGTCTTGCCGCTGCCCGAGCCGTAGGACTCGATCTTCTTGACGAGGGCCATGCTGGCCTCGTCGGCGACCTCGCCGAACACCACGTGCTTGCCGTCGAGCCAGCCGGTGACGACCGTGGTGACGAAGAACTGCGAGCCGTTGGTGTTGGGGCCGGCGTTGGCCATGGAGAGCAGGCCGGGCCGGTCGTGCTTGAGCTTGAAGTTCTCGTCGGCGAACTTCTCGCCGTAGATGCTCTTGCCGCCCGTTCCGTCGCCGCGGGTGAAGTCGCCACCCTGGAGCATGAAGTCGGGGATGACCCGGTGGAAGGAAGAGCCGGCGAAACCGAAGCCCTTCTCGCCGGTGGCCAGCGCGCGGAAGTTCTCCGCCGTCTTGGGGACGACGTCGTCGAACAGGTTGAAGTTGATCCGCCCGGCGGGCTCGTCGTTGATGGTGATGTCGAAGTAGATCTTGAACGTCATGGTTCTATCCTGCACGGTCGCGCGAGCGCTGCCGAATCGAGGGGGTCGTGTCGGCCCTCACACTCTCCGATCGGGGCGGTCGCAGGGGGGCGCCACTCAGTCCACGGGCCAGGTGTGGGCAGGGGCGTTGAGGTGCATGTAGTCGATGTAGAGCTGCGTCATCCGCCGCAGCGCCTCGTGGCGCCCGGCCTGGGCGGAGGCGGTGATGCGATGGAACATCTCCTTCTGCCAGACGGCGCCGTTACGGCCGGTGACACACCGCTGCTCGATGATCCCGAGCAGCGGCTCCCGCCAGGCCGCGTCCATCCCGGAGAGTTCCAGCCCCCGGTGGGCCAGCGGCAGCAGGCGCCGCAGGACGAGCTCGGCGACCGGCGCCTCGCCCATGCCGGGCCAGTACAGCCGGGCGTCGATGCCGTCCCGGGCCGCCGTGTGCAGATTGTCCTCGGCGGCCCGGAAGGACATCCGTGACCACACCGGCCGCTCGTCCTCCACCAGGGCCCGGGTGAGGCCGTAGTAGAAGGCGCCGTTGGCGAGGGTGTCGGCGACGGTCGGACCGGCCGGCAGACAACGGTTCTCCACCCTCACGTGCGGCTGGTCGTTGGCCACGGCGTAGACCGGCCGGTTCCAGCGATAGATGGTGCCGTTGTGCAGGGTCAGCTCGCCCAGTTCCGGAACGTCCCCGCCGGCCAGCGTCTCGCGCGGATCCTGCTCCTCGCACAGGGGCAACAGCGCGGGGAAGTAGCGCAGGTTCTCCTCGAACAGATCGAAGACGCTGGTGATCCACCGCTCGCCGAACCACACCCGGGGCCGTACTCCCTGCACCTTGATCTCCTGCGGGCGGGTGTCGGTCGCCTGCTCGAACAGCGGGATACGGGTCTCGTGCCACAACTCCTTCCCGAACAGGAACGGCGAGTTGGCCGCCAGCGCCACCTGCACGCCGGCGATCGCCTGCGCCGCGTTCCAGTAGGCGGCGAACTCGTCGGGGGAGACCTGGAGGTGGAACTGCGTACTGGTGCACGCCGCCTCCGGACTGATCGTGTCCGCGTAGGTCCGCAGCCGGTCGACGCCGTCCAGCTCGATGTGCAGGTCCTCGCCCCGCGCCGCGAACACCTGGTCGTTGAGCAGCCGGTAACGGGCGTTCTCCGACAGCGCCGACTCGCCGACGTCCTCCTGCCGCAGCGTGGGGAGAATACCGATCATGATCAGATGCGTGCCGACCGACCGGGCACGCTCCTCGGCGTGATTGAGCGCGGCACGGATCTCGGCTTCCCAGGCGTCGGGGCCGCCCTGCGTCAGACGGCGCGGCGGTACGTTGATCTCGAGGTTGAAGCGGCCCAGCTCGGTGGCCCAGGCGGGATCCGCGATCGCGTCGAGCACGTCGTTGTTGCGCATCGTCGGCTCGGCCTCGCCGTCGACCAGGTTCAGCTCGATCTCGAGGCCCACCTGGGGCCGCTCGGACTCGAACCGCGACTCGCGCAGCATCTGCGCGAACACGTCGAGGCACTCCTGCATCTTGATCCGGTACCGGCGGCGGTCCTCGCGCGTGAAGACCAGCGCCGGGACATCACGTCCCATCGACCCTCCAGGCTTGTCCCGGGTCGGACGCCCTCACCTCCAGCGTCGCACCACCGGACGCCCCTCACCATGCGGGAATCGCGGCCCGCGGCGCGGCCGCCGGGGGACCCGACACCAGGAGGCCTACGTGATCGGTTCGGTCAGCCGGGCCACCTCCTGTGCGGCGTCCCGGGCCGCCCGCTCGGCCCGGTCCACCGCTCCGGCGGCGGTCCGCAGCCGTTCCTCGGCCTCCTGCTGCTCCTGCTCGGCTCGCCGGAGCTCCTGCCGTGCCTCTCGCAGCCGCTCCTGCGCCTCGGACTCGTGCTCACGGGCCCGGTCGTGCCGGTCGCGGGCCCGCCGGAGCGACGCGGCGGCGTCGTCCCGTCCGGCGCTCAGCTCATGGAGCCGGTGATCGGCGGCTTCGGCCGACCGGCGGGCCACGCCGAGCTGCTGCTGCCGTCGGCGGCGCCGTTCGGCGAGTTCGTCCTTCGCCCGGGGCCGCGTTTCCGGCGGCGCGGGCGCCGGCCGGGCCACCCGGTGCGCGGGGACGGCCGTCGTGGCGTCGGGGGACGGGAAGTCGGCCGGCGGGGTGAGGGCGCCCTCCAGCCGGCCGGCGGCCCAGCGCCGTGCCGCGTCCTCGTCGGCCAGTACGGCGCGCAGGGTGGATTCGACGTCCTGCCGGGCCGCGTCCGACAACCCGTGCCCGGCCTCACGCGCGAGCTGGGCGGCCTGCCGGGAGAGCGCGGAGACGATGCTCCGGCGCTGCTCGGACAGCTCCTTGATCCCGTCGGCGTCCAGGGTCCGGTACGCCTCGCGCAGTGCCCGGCCCAGCTCCAGGAACCGCCCGCTCTCCTGCGGCTGTGAGCGCAGCAGCAGGTTCGCCGCCCAGGCCGCGAGCGTGGGGCGCCGGGCGCCGTGGATCCGACGGGCGTCGTCCGCGCGCCCGTCGCGCTTGGCTTCGGCGGCCAGCCGCTCACGTCGGGACACGAAGTCGGACGGCGGTGTGGCGTAGAGCTCGTCGAGGGTCCGTTCCACGTCGTGCCCCGCAGCGGGTCGAGCGGGTCGTACACCCTTTCGCGCCATGATCATCAGAGTCCACCCGGCCCGGCTCCCGCGCATCCCGACGGCCGAGGAGCCGGGGCAGGACCGAGTTCCGGCCAACCTGAACGCCCCTGAGTACGCGTACTCAGGTCCGGGGACGATCACCCCGGCAGAGTGTGGAGTTCATGACATCTCACGGAGGAGCGAACATGAGCCCAGCGAGAAAAGCCCTGGCCATGACGGTGCTGACCGCCTGTGCGCTGACGGGTGCCGGCGCCGTGCCCGCCGCCGCGGCCGGGGATCCCCTGCTGCCGCACCCCGGTCCGGACGGCCTGGTGTGGGTGCAGGAGTGGACGGGCGACGGCGGGGTCGCGTCGGGTGGCGCCTGGGAGGGGCTGCCGACCGTCCTCACGGTGGCGTGCGAGGGCGGCGGCAGTGTGCGGGTGACGATGCGGCAGGAGGCCGAGGTCGCCGCGTTCTCGGTCGACTGTCCGGCCGGAAGCGCCGGGGTGGGCTCGGTGACCATGGCCGCCGGCGTGGTGCGAGCGGGCTCCTTCACCGTGGGAGTGGACGCCTCGACGGACGACCTCCGCTGGTCGCTGACGGTGACTCAGCCGGAGTAGCGGACGACCACCCCCGTGCGGTGAGCGCCCCGGGAGCGGCGCGGAGACCTCCTGCGCCCGGCGGTGCGGTGCACCGGATGCGTGGTCGGCGGAGCGGGTTCAGACTGAACGCGTGACTGGCATGTACACCAAGCAGCCGTCGGGGAGTGCGCAGGAGGGCCCGCGAAAACCGTCGCAGTCGATGGCGCTCGCGGCCATGATGTTCGCGGTGGCGATGACGTTCATCGACCAGACCATCGTGTCGATCGCCACTCCGGACATCGTCGGCGAACTCGGACTGTCCGCCTCCGGCATGCAGTGGGTCGTCAACGCCTATCTGCTGGCGTTGGCCGCGTTCTTCGCCCTCGGCGGACGCCTGGCGGACCTGCTCGGTCCCCGCCGCGTCGTCGTGGCGGGCACGGTGGTGTTCGTGGTCTCGTCGGTCCTGTGCGGCTGCGTGCCCCAGGGCGACTTCGCGCTGACCTGGCTCATCGTCTTCCGGGCGACCCAGGGGCTCGGCGCGGCCCTGCTCTTCCCCGCGGCGCTCGCGGTGGTCGTGGCGGTCTTCCCGGTGGAGCGACGCGGCCGCGCGCTGGCTCTGTTCTTCGGTGTCACCGGGGCCCTGACCGCCATCGGGCCGCTCCTCGGCGGCTGGCTCACCGGGTGGACCTGGCGGGCGATCTTCTGGGTCAACGTGCCCGTGGCCGTCGTCGCGTTGATCCTGACCGCGCTCGCCCATGTGTCCGATCGCCGCCGTGACGAGCCGCTGGACGTGCCGGGCGCGGTGCTGATCGCGATCGGCATGGGCGTGAGCGTCCTCGGCTTCCAGCAGGCGTCGGCGTGGGGCTGGGACAGCGTGCTCACCTGGGGCTGCATCGTGGGCGGTCTGGTCGTGCTGTGGCTGTTCTGCCGCTACGAACTGCGCACGGCCCACCCGTTGGTCGAGCTCGCGGTCTTCCGGGACCGCGCCTTCGTGGCCGACGGACTCGTGCTGTTCTTCTCCATGCTCGCGTTCGTCCCGCTGTTCTTCTTCGCCTCCGTCTATGCGCAGGTGTCCCTGAGCGCCTCGCCCAACCAGGCCGCCCTGTACCTGCTGTACGTCTTCGCGGGCTTCGCGCTCGCCTCGCAGTGGGGTGGGCGGATCCTGGACAAGCGCGGCGCGCGGCCCACCATGAAGATCGGCTGCGTGGTCGGGGCGGTGGGCTTCGCGCTCTGGGCCGGGAAACTGACCGACCTGTCGATGCACGACCAGTGGCCCTACGCGGCTCTCGCGGGGGCCGGCATCGGCTTCATCCTCGCGCCCGCCTCCACCGACGCCGTGAACCGGGCGATCGACGCCTCCTACGGTGAGGTCACCGGCATCACCCAGACGATCCGCAACTACGCCGCGAGCGTCGGCCTGGCCCTCTTCGGCAGCCTGCTGACCCACCGCATGACCGAGAACGTCGACGACACGCTCCAGTCGGGCGGAATGCCGGCCGCGACCGCGCGGAGCACGGCGAGGAGCGTCGCCGAGGCCATCACCGGCAACGCCGACGACCAGCAGCTCAGCGCCGGCGGCTCGGCGGTCGCGCGGACGGTCCAGGAGTCGATGCCGGAGATCCGGATGGACTTCGCCGAGGCCAACCAGTGGGTGTTCTACGGGATGGCGATCGCCCTGGGCGTCGGCTACCTGTGCGCGCTGCGGCATCCCGGCGGCACGCGCGGCACGGAACGGGTCGACGAGCCGTCGGCCGACCGCTCGCACGCCCCCGGCCGATCTTCCTGACGACGGCCGGAAGCCGGGGAGGCCCGAAGGCTTCCCCGGCTTCCGGCGCCGGGTCTCAGCGGCTGCGAACGGCGCTGGTGGTGAAGAATCCCATGGCCGCGGCGCTGAGCAGGGCGCAGACGGCGAGGAGGGCGGTACGACGCATCGAGGGGCCTTTCCGGTGATGACGGATGGGTTCTGCACAACGCCGGTCGGCCCCGTGTCGCTTCGCCCCCGGACCGACCCCACCCGTACGGGTGCGGCCAAGCGTGTGTGCGCGCGGATGCGGCCAAGTGTGTGTGCGCGCCGCCCGGTCCCGCGAGACCGGTGCCGTACCCCGGGTGCGCGGACTCGGCGTGCGCCCGCTCAGGCGTTCACGCGTCCACCGGTACGGGCCGCCGGAGCAGATAGGCCCCCGCCGCCGAGACGAGGACGGCCATGCACGCGATGAACACCAGCCCGGCGCCCTCCAGGCCGAGGGGACCCACCAGCACGCCGACGCCGATCACCGGCACCGAGATGCCCGCGTAGGCCACCACGAAGAGCGTCGAGATCACCGCGGCTCGCCGGTCCTCGGGAGACGCCCCGGCCACAGCGGCCAACGCCCCGCGGAACGCCAGCCCCTGCCCGACCCCGCCGACGATCGCGCTCAGCACCACCAACGGCAGCGACTCCCACCGCAACGCGCCCGCGAGCAGCGCCAGCCCGGCCAGGAGCGCGGCGCAGCCCAGCGGCAGCGACCGCCCGACCCCGACCCGGCCGACGGCCAACTGCCCGGCGGTCGAGGCGAAGAAGGCCAGCGCGACGACGAGACCGCTCACGGCGTGGTTGCGCACGTCGAGGGAGTCGGCGAGGAACGCCGGGCTGACCGACGTGAACACGCCGAACAGGGCGAACCCCACGAACGAGGCGATCGCCGCCGGCCCGAACACCGTCCGCACCTGAGGGGGCAGGCCGGGCCGCTGCGGCCGTACGGTGCTCAGCGATGTCCGGTGCCGCACGGTCTCCGGGAGCCGCGCCACGACGGCGACCGAACAGCCCACCAGGACGAGATGCACGACGAACGGCAGGTACAGCGGCGAGTCGGCGTACTGCGCGAGCACTCCGGCGAGCAGCGGACCGCAGCCCAGCCCGCCCATGTTGGCGGCCGTCGCGACGAACGTGGCCCGGGAGGCGCCGCCGGGCGGCGCCAGGTCCATCACGTACGCCGTGGCGGCGCCGGTGAACAGCCCGGCGGACAGCCCCGACAGCAGCCGCCCCGCGTACAGCCAGCCCAGTCCGGTGGCGGCCAGGAAGCACACCGCGCTCGCCGCGGCGCATCCCAGGCCCGCCATCAGCACCGGACGTCTGCCGACGGTGTCCGAGGCGTTGCCCGCCAGCAGCAGCGCACCGATGACTCCGAAGGCGTACACCGCGTACACGACGGTGACCATCAGCTCGGAGAAGCCGAACTTCTCCTGGTAGAGGCCGTAGAGGGGGGTCGGCAGCGTGGTGCCGGCCATGCACACGGCGAAGACGGCTCCGCCGAGCAGACAGGGGAGCCATCCTCGGTGATCACGGTCCATGCCGGCGACAGTAACCCCGCACGGGGCCGTGCCGAGGCTCGACGTGCCCGACATCCCGCGAGTCGCCGCGGCCGTCCCGGCTGCCTGAGCGGAACCCCTCCGTGATCGACGTGATGAATCGTCAATCCACCGCTATATTGACTTTCGGCTTGATGAGCCAGAGGATTTCGGGGGTGACGCACTCCGCCCCCGGGCCGGCCGGCCCGACGCTCCCTGCCTACCTCGACGAGGCGGTCCACCGCCTCCTCGTCGCGGGCTTCGACGGCACGACCGCCGTCCCCGACACCCTGAAACGGCTCGTCGACCGCGGGCTTGGCGGGGTCATCCTCTTCACCCGCAACGTCCGCAACGCCGACCAGGTCCGCGAACTCACCGACACACTGCGGACGTTGCGCCCGGACCTGCTGATCGCCATCGACAACGAGGGCGGCGGCATCGGTCACCTGGTGGCAGCGGGCGCCCCCGAGGTGCCCGGCTCCTGGGCGCTCGGCGTGGCCGACGACCCGCTGCTCACCGCCGCCTGCGCCGACGCCCTGGCGGGACACCTGCTGACGCTCGGCATCACCGCCTCCTACGCCCCCGTCGCCGACGTCCAGTGCCGGCCCGAGAACCCCATCGTGCGCACCCGCGCCTTCGGGGCCGACCCCGAGCTGGTCTCCCGGCATCTGCGCGCCTGGATCGCGGCCACCGAGGCGCGCGGCGTGGCCTCCTGCGCCAAGCACTTCCCCGGCCACGGCAGGACCGTCACCGACAGCCATCACGAGCTCGCGGTCGACCCGCGGCCCTACGACCGGCTCGACCTCGCGCCCTTCCGGGCGGCCGTCGAGGCGGGCGTGCCCATGCTGATGAGCGCCCACGTCGTGTTCCCGGCCCTGGACCCGGACCGGCCCGCCACCCTCAGTCCGCGCATCCTGTCCGACCTGCTCCGCGGCGAACTCGGCTTCGACGGCGTGCTGGTGAGCGACGCGTTGGAGATGAAGGCCATCGCCGACCGCTACGGCGAGGCGGCCGGCGCGCGTCTCGCGCTCGCCGCGGGAGCGGACCAGGTCATCGTCGCCGTACCGGACCTGGAGGTCACCCTCGCCTGCCGGGACGCCGTGCTCGACGCCCTGCGGTCGGGGGAACTGGCCGAGGCGCGGGTGACCGAGGCCGCGGAGCGCGTACGGCGGCTCGCGCTGCGGTACGCGGTGCCGTACCGGCCGGGCGCGGTGGCCGCGTGGGACACGGGGGCCGGGCTGACCGCGGCGCGGCGGGCCGTGCGGAGCCCGGTACCGGCACCGGCACCGGGCCCGGGCGCCCATGTCGTCGACCTGTTCCCGGCCCCGCACCCCGCCCTCAACTGGGGCGGGGAGGATCTCCCGACCGCCTGGTACGACCTGGACCCGACGGTCACCGGGACGGCGGTCGCCGGGGAGCCGGAGGACGCCGGGGGCGTCGTGGAGGTCGTCGTCCGGGAGGTGCTGCGGGCGGCCGAGGGGCGGCCGCTGGTCGTCGCCGTGTGCGACGCCGGGCTCTATCCCTGGCAGGGGCGGCTGCGGGACGCGTTGCTGGCCGCGCGACCGGACGCGCTGCTGGTCTCCACCGGGTTGCCGGAGCCGGGCAGCGCGGTGTGCGCGCACGGCAGAGGGCGGGTCAACTTGCGGGCCGTGGCGGAGGTGCTGACGGGCCGCACGCCCTGACCGGGCGGAGTCTGCGGGGCCGGAGTTCCGGCCGGCCCCGCAGACTCCGCCCCCGCACCCGGGCGTCTCACTTCCCGTCGACCAGCTCCGTGATCCCCCGCGCGGCCAGGTACGCCGTGTCCGCCGCGCGCTCCGCCAGGACCACCGCCGGGCGGGTCCCCTCCCGGCGCAGCCGCATCCAGGCTTCGAAGAACGCGCCGCCGGGGCCGGACACCGAGCGCGTGGCCGGGGTGCAGTGCAGAACCAAGGCCGTGGTGCGGGTCGGCGGAGGGGCGGGGGCCGCGCGGAGCTCGGCCACCGTGGCGGACAGGGCCTTCGCGATCGGCTTGGGGCGGCCCGAGGAGTCGAACAGGCCCAGCGTGTACTCCAGCTCCGGGAAGTCGGCCAGCGAGCGGTCGACGTCGTGGGAGCACCACCAGGTGACACCCCACAGCCGCGCGGAGCCGGCCGCGTTGAGCAGCGTCGCGCGGGCGAAGTCGGGGGCGTCGGCCGCCGGGATGTGCGGCTCGGGCGCCCCGGTCTCCTGGACCCAGACCGGGCGGGCCGGATCGGTGGCGTAGGCCGCCGCCAGTTCCGTCCCGTACTCCGCGAGATGGTGCACCTGCGGCGAGCGCGGACCGTAGCGCCGGGCGCAGTCGGCGGAGAACACCCAGGGGTGGACGGTGGTCAGATCGCCCTTGCGGGCCGAGGCCTGCGGGGTGAAGGGGTGGTCGTCGCCGTACCAGGCGGCGTCGTACGCCGAGTGCGTGACCAGGCCGACGCCGTCGCCCAGGCCGTCCCGCGCGGCGGCCAGCAGGGTGTCGAGGTAGTGGTCCACCTCGGCCACCGACACCGGGTTGTGCTCGACCAGGTTGTTGAGCTCGTTGCCGAGCTGGAGCCCGAGGAGACGGGGGTGACCCGACAGGGCCCGGCCCAGCGTGCGCAGCAGCAGCGCCTGGGCCTCGATCGCCTCGGGATCGGTGAACACGTTGCGGTGGTGCCAGCCGCGCGTCCACTCCGGGTAGAAGTCGAAGCTCGACAGATGCCCCTGGACGCCGTCCACCAGGACGTCCAGGCCGCACTCGGCGGCCAGGTCCAGCAAACGGACCAGCTGGTCCACGGCCGACGTGCGGATCAGGGTGCGGTTGGGCTGGAGCAGCGGCCACAGATGGAAGACCCGGACGTGGTCCAGACCCAGCCCGGCGATCTGCGCCAGGTCCTCGCGCGCGAGCCCGGGGTCGAAGTCGTGCCAGGCGTGGAACCAGCCCCGGCGTGGGGTGTAGTTGACACCGAAGCGGAGCTCGGGCGCGGACCGGTGCGTGTCGATGGTGTCCTCCTCGCGAGACGGACCTTGTCTCGGGCGAATGTATCAACCACCATGGGATGCAATGAATAGTGATTTGAACCAAGGCCGCGATCTCGTGGTCGGTCTCGACGCAGGGGGCACGCGCACGCGCGCCGTCCTGGCGGGCCTCGACGACGGCCGGACCCGGGGCGAGGGCACGGCGGGGCCGGGCAACGCGCTCACCGTGCCCGGCCCCGAACTCGCCGACCACCTCGCCGAGGCTCTCGCACAGGCGGTGCCCGAACCGCTGCGCGGGCGGGTGGCGGCGGTCGCGGGCGGTTTCGCCGGCACCGGCCACCAGCGCCAGGGCGCCGACGAGCCGGGCCGGCTGCGGGCCCGCACGGCCCTGTCCGGCGCGCTCGCCCGGCTGGGTTTCACCGCCACGACGGTCGAGGTTCACAGCGACATCGAGACCACGTTCGCCACCGCCCCCGGCCACCCCGCCGACGGCCTGGTCCTGGTGGCCGGCACCGGCGCGGTCGCGGCCCGGATCGCCGCCCGGGCGCCGACCGCGACCTCCGGCGGCGACGGCTGGCTCCTCGGCGACGACGGCAGCGGCTTCTGGATCGGCCGCGCGGCCGTCCGCTCGGCCCTGCGGGCGGCCGACGGCCGTGGCGCGCCCACCGTCCTCGCCCGCGCGGTGGGCCGTGAACTCGGGCTGCCGCCGGGCGTCCTTCCCCCCGAGGCGTACGGCGTCACGGACACCGCCGCGTGGAGCGCGGTCCGGCGCACCGCCTACCGCGCGCATCTGCTGCCCGCCGTCATGGACCGGCCGCCGGTCCGGCTGGCCGACCACGCGCCGTTGGTCGTCCGGGCGGCCGAGGAGAAGGACGCCGTCGCCGGGGAGATCCTGCGGGAGGCCGCGCGCCGGCTGACCGAGACCGTGTTGGCTCTGGCCCCGCGCCCTGGCGAACCCCTGGTCGTCACCGGCGGACTGCTCGCCCCGCACGGCCCCCTGCTCACCCCCCTCACCGAACGCCTGGCACACCTCGCGCTCACCGTCACCCCCGTGTCGGACGGCTCCCCGGGCGCCGCGGCCCTGGCCCGCCTCGCCCACCGCACCACCGACTGACGCGCCCCCGCAAGGTCGCCCCATGTCCCTCCGAGGCCGCCCGGCCGCTCCGCACCGGGCTACCGCCTCGCCCCCGCACCGCTGGCTGCCGCCCCCCCCCCCGCAAGGTCGCCTTATGTCCCTCCCGGGCCGCCCGGCCGCTCCGCACCCGGGCACCCGTCCTCGCCCCCCGCACGCCCCGCTGACGCACCCCCGCGCCCGGGCTCCCGTCCCGCCCCCCGCTGACGCGCCCCCGCCCGCAAGGACGTTCCATGCCCTCTCAGGATCACTCGGCCGCCCGCTATCTCGACCCGGCCGCCCCGACGGCCGCCCGCGTCGCCGATCTTCTCGCCCGGATGACCACGGGCGAGAAGGTGGGTCAGCTCAACCAGCGGATGTACGGCTGGGACGCCTACCGGCGCACCCCGGACGGCGGCTTCGCACTCACCGAGGCCCTGCACGCCGAGACGGAGCGCTTCGAAGGACTCGGCGCCCTCTACGGGCTGATGCGCGCCGACGCCTGGTCCGGCGTAGACCACGGCGACGGACCGGGCGTCGAGGACAGCGCCGACCTCGCCGACCTGGTCCAGCGCCATGTCCTGGAGCGCAGCCGACTGCGGATCCCCGCCCTGTTCGTCGAGGAGGTGCCGCACGGTCACATGGCCCTCGACGGGACCGTCCTCCCCGTCAACCTGGCGATCGGCGCCACCTGGGACCCCGCCCTGTACGAGCGGGCCGCGGCCCATGCCGCCGCCGAACTGCGCGCCCGGGGCGGGCACCTGGCGCTGGTCTCCGCGCTGGACATCGCCAGGGACCCGCGCTGGGGCCGTACCGAGGAGTGCTTCGGCGAAGACCCGTATCTCGCGGCCCGGCTGACGGAGGCACTGGTCCGGGGGATGCAGGGCAGGGGGGAGCGGTTCGCCGCGGACAAGGCGCCCGTCGTCCTGAAGCACTTCGCCGGTCAGGGCGCCACGGTCGGCGGCCGCAACTCCGCCGAGTCCGAGCTCGGCCCGCGCGAACTGCACGAGATCCATCTGCCGGCCGCCCGGGCCGGAGTCCGGGCCGGGGCCGCCGCCGTGATGGCGGCCTACAACGAGGTGGACGGACTGCCGTGCTGCGGCAACCGCACCCTGCTCACCGGACTGCTCCGCGACCGCTGGGGTTTCGAGGGCCTGGTCATGGCCGACGGGCTGGCCGTGGACCGGCTGGCCCGCATCACCGGTGACCAGGTCTCCGCGGGTGCTCTCGCCCTCGACGCCGGGGTCGACCTCAGCCTCTGGGACGAGGGCTTCACCCACCTGGCGGAGGCCGTCGACCGGGGCCTGGTGAGCGAGGCCGCCCTGGACGCCGCCGTCGCCCGCGTCCTGCGCCTGAAGTTCCGGCTGGGCCTGTTCGAGCAGCCGTACACCCACCGCGCGGCGGTCTCCGCGGACACCGGACGGGAACTGAGCACCGAGCTCGCCCGGGCCTGCGTCACCCTCCTGCACAACACCGGCGGCGCCCTCCCGGTCGGGCCCGCCGTGCGGCGCGTCGCCGTGCTCGGCCCGCACGCCGCCACCACCGCCCACCAGCTCGGCGACTACACCGCCCCACAACGCCCCGGCACCGGAGTGAGCGTCCTCGACGCGCTGCGCCGCCTCGCCCCGCCCGGCACGGACGTCCGGCACGCCCGCGGCGCGGCCCTCACCGGCGCCGACCTCACCGGCGTCCCCGAGGCGGTCGCGACGGCCGCCGCCAGTGACCTGGCCGTGCTGGTGCTGGGCGGCAGCAGCGCCCGCACCCCCGACACGGAATTCGACGCCAACGGGGCGGCGCGGAGGGTCGCGTCCGAGATGACCTGCGGCGAGGGCGTGGACCTCGCCGGGCTGCGGCTGGGCCGGGCCCAGCGCACGCTCCTGGACGCGGTCGCGGCCACCGGCACCCCCACCGTCGTCGTCCTCCTCCAGGGCCGCCCGCACGCCGTCCCGGAGGCCGCGGAGAAGGCCGCCGCGCTGCTCACCGCCTGGTACCCGGGCCCCTGGGGCGGCGAGGCGGTCGCCGAGGTGCTCCTCGGGCTCGCCGAACCCGTCGGCCGCCTGCCCGTGTCCGTGCCGCGCTCGGCCGACCGGCTGCCCGTCCACTACAACCACAAGGACACCGAGTACGGCTCGTACGTCGACGGCGACGCCGGGCCGCTCTACTCCTTCGGGCACGGGCTGTCGTACACGACGTTCCACCACGGACCGCCGCGGCAGGTCGGGCACGCCGTCGAGGTCGACGTCACCAACACCGGTACCCGGCCCGGTCGCAGCGTCGTCCAGCTCTACGTCCGCCGGCTGCGCTCGCCCGTCTGGCCGCGCACGCTCGAACTGCGGGCCTTCCGGAGCGTGGAGCTCGCGCCGGGGGAGCGCCGTACCGTCGCGATACACCTCGGCGCCGACCAACTGGAGCTGGTCGGCGCCGATCTGGAGACGGTCGTACCGTCGCAGGCGGTGGAGATCCGGGTCGCGGCGTCCGCACGGGAGGCGCTCACCGCCGTCCCCCTCGTGTTCGAGGCCGGGCGCGCTCAGAGTTTGACGGCCCCCGACGACACGCCCTTGTAGAACCACCGCTGCGTGATCACGAACAGCACCAGCACCGGGACCACGGAGATCACCGAGCCGGCCATCACCACCCGCTGGTCGTAGCCGAACGATGAGCTCTGCAGCCGGGAGAGTCCCAGCGTCAGCGTCATGTGGTCCTCGGAGCGCAGCACGATCAGCGGCCAGAGGAAGTCGTCCCAGGCGGTGATGACGGTGTTGATCGTGACCACCAGGATCGCGCCCCAGGCGGACGGCAGATACAGGTACCGGAAGCGCTGCCACTCGTTCGCGCCGTCGAGCATCGCCGAGTCCTCGATCTCGCGCGGCACCGCCAGGAACGCGCCGCGCATCAGCAGCACGTTGATGGCGCCGACGAACCCGGGCAGCCACACGCCCGCCAGGTTGTCGACCAGACCGAGGTCGCGGATGCTCAGGAACAGCGAGACCATGATCGACTCGAAGGGGAACATCATGGAGGCGATCAGGACGACCCAGACCGCCCTGCGGCCCTTCCAGCCGGGCTTGGAGAGCATGTAACCGGCCGTGGTGGAGAACAGCAGCTGGCTGGTGACCGACAGGGCGACCACGATCACGCTGTTCCTGATGTAGGTGGCCGTCGGCACCTGGTCGAAGACCTGCCGGTAGGCCCGCAGCGTCGGGTGGTGCGGCAGCAGCGAGGCGTCCGCCCCGAAGACGTCCTCGCTCGTGCTCTTCAGGGAGGCCAGGAACTGCCAGACCAGCGGGCCGACGGTGATGCCGAGCACGAAGAGCAACAGCAGGTAGCGGACGACCAGTTCACGGGGACGGCCGTAGTCCCGCCGGCGCGGCGCGAGGCGCCGGTGCTTGTCCACCGCCGTCGTCATGACTCGTCCTCCTTCGTCAGGCGCTGTGCCAGCAGGGTCAGCCCCAGCGTCAGCGCGAACAGGGCCACACTGACCGCCGAGCCGTAGCCGGCGTTGCCGGTGAGCGGGTCCAGGCCGACGTCCCGGATGTAGAAGGGCAGGGTGCGGTCGGCGCCGCCGGGCCCGCCGGTGGAGCTGCCCAGCATGTAGATCTCCGTGAACACCCGCAGCGAGCCGATGCCGGTCAGGGTGCCGACCAGCGTCATGGCCTGCCGCACCCCCGGCACGGTGATGTGCCAGAAGCGGCGGACCGCGCCGGCGCCGTCCATGGACGCCGCCTCGTGCAGCTCCTTCGGCACGTTCCCCAGCGCGGCCAAGTAGAAGATCATGTACCAGCCGAGCCCCTTCCACAGGGTCAGGCCCATGGCGGAGAAGAGGATCAGCCAGGAGTCGGACAGGAACGGGATGGCGTCCTTGATCAGATGGGCCTTCTCCAGCCAGGTGTTGATCAGCCCGTCGTCGGCCAGCAGCCACTGCCAGCTCAGTCCCACGACCACGCTGGAGGCGAGCACCGGCGTGTAGAAGGCGGAGCGGAAGAAGCCGATGCCGGGCAGGTTCTTCTCCACCAGAACGGCCAGCATCAGCGGCAGCAGCACCATCAGCGGCACCACGACCACCGCGTACAGGATGCTGTTGCGGGTCGCGAGCCAGAAGTCGGAGTCGTCGAGCATCCGGGTGTAGTTGGACAGTCCGACGAACTCCGCGGCGCCGCCGAGCGGCTTGGCGTCGGTGAACGAGAGCAGGACGGTGTTGAGGAACGGGAACACGCCGAAGACCACCGCGCAGACGACGGCGGGCGCGGTCCACAGCCAGGGCAGCCACCAACGGCGGTACAGCGCCGCTCCGTTGGCGCCGGCGACGGGGCCGGGCAGCAGGGCCCGGCCGAGTCGGCGGACCCGGGACGGGGCCGGGCACGGCAGGGAGACCGCACGCTCCGTGCCGGGCACGGACACCGGGTCCGTGGTCTGGGTCGCCACGATCAGCCCGCCTGCTTCAGCAGCTCGTCGACCTTCGACTGGGCGTCCTTCACGGCCTGTTCGGGGCTCTTCTTGCCCTGCATCGCCAGCTGCACCTGCGCCACGATCGCGTTCTGCGCGGCCGGGGAGAGGTTGGTCTGGTACGCGGTGGTGGTCTTGAGCTGCTCGGCGACGAGCTTGCGGGCCTCGGAGAACGGGTCGCTGCCGGTCGCCTTCTGGAAGAACGGGTCGTCCAGCGAGGTGGTGGTCGTCGGGAAGATCACCACGTTCGGGTCCTTGCACCAGGCCGTCTGGTTCTCGGCGTCGGTCAGGAACTCGGCGAAGGCGAGGGCGGCCGGCGCGTGCTTGCTGGTCGCGGCGACCCCGATGTACTGCGGGGCGGCGGTGACGTGGCCGAGCCGGTCGTAGGGCTGCTGGCCGACGGCGGTCTCGGCGTAGACCGAAGGGCTGTTCTGCTTCACGAACCGCACGAAGCTCGGGTTCGTCGAGCCGTAGGCGACCTTGCCCTGGCTGTACAGCGTGGAGGGGTCGTTGCTGGAGGACAGCGAGTCCTTCGGCATGGCCCCCTCCTTGTACAGCTTGGCCATCCAGGAGACCCACTCGGTGGTCCGCGGATCATCGGCGAAGACGGCGGACTTGCCGTCGTCGGCCAGCACCTTGATGTCCATCTGGTCGAAGTCGGCCGGGATCCGCCAGATCGGGTTCGCCATCGTCGCGTAGTACTTGCCGTGGCCCGCCTTGGCGACCTTCTCGTAGTCGGCGAACAGCCCGAACAGGGTCGTCGGAGGCTTCGCCGGGTCGATCCCCGCCTTCTCCAGCAGTGCGGTGTTGTACGTCAGGATGATGCCGCCGGTGTACCAAGGGAGTACGGTGTGCTGCGGCATGCCCGAGGCGTCCTTCATGGTGCTGGAGTTCCAGAACGCCGGGACGAACGGCTTCTTGGCGTCCGGGGCCTTGACGCCGAGGTTGAGCAGGTAGCCGGCCTTGGTGAGGGCGGTCCCGGTCTCGGAGTTGAGGTTGAGGACGTCCGGCAACGTACAGGCCTGGGCGTCGGCGACGGTGCGCTGGGTGAACGTGTTGTCGCCGGGGTCGTCGATCCACTTGACCGACGCGTCGGGGTGGGCCTTCTCGAACGCCTTGATCACTCCGTCGAAGAAGTCGCCGAAGTCCTTCTTCAGGTTGGTCGTCTGGAAGGTGATCTTCCCCTCGACGTCCCCGGTGAGCTTCCCGGAGCCGACGTTGCCCTGGTCGACCTCGCAGCCGCCGGCCGTGGAGTCCCCGCCGTCGGAGCCGCCCGACAGGCCGCAGCCGGCGGCGGTCAGGGCCAGGGCTATGACGCCTGCCACGGTTCCGGTCAGTCTTCCCGCACGCATGTTGCCTCCTGCGATCCGGCAGCCGCTGACGCGGGCTGCTGGCCCAAGGTGGTGGTGGTTCACGTTGCTGGTTCAAACCACCAACTTGGACTCCGATTGATGAAAAGGTGGACCAGAATTCATCGGAGGTCAATGGCTTGCCGTGTTGCTTTTAGGTTCCGGGCGGTTACCGGCGTGTTCAGTGCCGGTGCTCGTGGTCCGGGTGCGACGGGTCGCCCGGATGCTCGTGCCCCGGCGCGTACTCCACCGCGGCCCGGGCCCGGTCCAGCCAGTCGAAGAAGGCCTGCCGGCCCACCGCCCGCCGCAGCTCCCGCACCACCGCGTCCCGGACCTCCGCGTACGGCCGGAAGTCCCGGGCCCGGGCCACCGCGTACGGGTCGACGCCGCGCCGCAGCGCCTCGGGGGTGAGGAACCGGTCCGGATTACGGTCGTAGTAGGCCCGCGCGGCCCGCTCGGACACCTGCTGCTCGGCCTCGAACGCCGCCAGCAGGGCGCGCACGGCGGGGGAGTGGGCGAGGGCCACGGCGACGATGCTGCCCAGGTCGGCCACCTCGGTCCCGGACACCGCGAGCACCCGCGTCGGGGACACCTCCGGCGGTGGTGCGAGACCGCGCTCGGCGCAGGCGCGGCGGGCGAGTTCGTCGACCACCACGACCTGCGTGGCCCAGCGTCTGCGCTGCCGCTGCGCGCGCGCCGCCGCCTCCGGGCGGGTCTCCCGGTCCCGGGCGGGCACGGCGTCCAGCACCGCGTCCACCCGCTCCTCGAGCACGGCCTCCCCCCGCACCAGCGCCGCGTGCCCGCCCGGGGTGTGGTGTGTCGTCGGTGCGGGCTGTCCGGGTGCGGGCTGTCCGGGTGTGGGCTCGTCTCCCACCGGGAGGGGCCCGGTCATGACGTCACCTCCAGTACGACCGCCTCCGTGTAGGCCACGCAGCCGTGCCAACCGGCCTTCGCCATCAGCCAGTACGAGCCCGGCGGCACCGCCGAGCCGTCCACCTCCACCTCGCACACCGCGCTCTCCCCGGCGGGCACCGCGAACCCCTGGCAGCCCGGCCCCACACCGGCCCAGGTGCCCCAGGACGACAGTGCCCACAGCGTCCCGCTCACCGGACCGCGCGTCGTGTTGCGCACGTGCACCGGCACCCGCACCCGCTCCCCCCGGCGCACCTCGATCCGGTCGACGCCCAGCTCCATCACCAGACTCGGCCCGGTGCGCCCGTCGGGTCCGCCGGGCGCGGCCTCCCCGGGCACGTCCAGGGCGACCACGTCCTCGTACGTCTGTCCGCCGTACGCCAGCCGCGCGGCGAGCGGATACCGGCCGGGCACCGGGTCCGCAGGCGGGGTGACGGTGACCTCGGTGAGGGTGAAGCCGCCCGGCCCGAGCGCGTACGGCAGCGCGGCGGGCTCGGCGCTCCAACCGGGCGGCGCCTCCAGGGCCACCGTGCCCGACAACGGCGCGTCGGTGAGCTCGGAGGAGATGCGGACCGTAACGGTGACCGGGCCGTCGGCGCTGAGCGCGGCCGGTGCCAGGTGGACGGCCACGGGCAGGTTCCCCCGGGGTGCCGGCCCGGAGTTGTGCAGCCAGTAGCGGGTGTACACCGGCTGGGCGGGTTCCCGCGCGGCGACTCCGGGCCCCTCGACCCGCGGTCCGGCGGACGGCGAGGCCAGCACGGTGGCCACCTCGAAACCCGTCAGGTCCAGCTCCAACGCGCCGTCCGCGCCGGGCTCGAGAGGCTGACCGGGCCGTTCCAGCACGTCCGCCCGGCTGCCCTCCGCCCACGGCGAGGGCCCCGCCAGCCGCGCCCGCACCGGCCGTCCGTCCACCTCGTGCGCCCGTACGACGACCTCGCGCACGGGGTCCGGCGGCACGGTGCCGCCCCGGGCCAGCGGGGAGCCGGCCGGCTTCAGCGCGTCCAGCAGCACCCGGCCCTCGGGCCGGAGCGTCAGCAGGGTCGCGTTCCTCGGCAGGTCGGCCGGTGTGTCGCCGGGCTCGCGCAGCCGCGCGGTGAGCGGATGGTTGAAGGCATGTCCGGCGCGCGGCCAGCCCAGCTCGCGCCAGTCGCCCTCGCCCGCGACGACCGCGTACTCGAAGGTGTGCGACCAGCGCTGGAGCTGGAACGCGGAGCCGTCCGGCGTGGTACGCCGGGGCGGGTCGACCCAGATTCCGGACGGCCAGCCCGTGCACGAGCGCATGAGGGACATGTAGAGGTCGCCGCAGGAGGTGACCACGCAGCCCGGCGTGCCCCGGTTGAGGACCGCGAAGCCCCGGCCGTCCCACGCGTCGCCCGGCGGCAGCGCCTCCCCGCCGCCGGCCGCCGTGGCCCGTACGGTCGCGTCGTCCAGGTCGGCGACCAGCGCGTCGACGGCCTGCACGTCCTCCTCGGGGCCGGCGCCCGCCACCACCAGCAGCGGCAGCCGTTCCAGGTCGCGCAGGTCGGCGCCGGGCACCCACTCCTCGCGCAGCGAGGCGCGCGGCGCCACCCACACGACGGCCAGGCCCTCCTCGGCCAGCTGGCGGCGCACCTCGCGGGCCGCCGCCGGGTCCCAGCCGAGCGCCTCGGCGACCACGGGATTGCGCTCCGGGCCGCCCACGGCGATCCGGATGTCGGGCAGGTTGGAGTCGACCTCCAGGTCGCCGTAGCGCGGGCCGCCCGCGATCGTCGAGGTCGCCGTGACGCCCACCCGCACCAGGGCCGCGGCGAGCGGGGTGCCCAGCTCGCCGGCGGTGTCCCAGTCGGCGAACACCAGCTCGGCGACGCCGATCGCCCGGTGGCCGAGCAGCCTGCCCGCGCCGTCGTGGACGGCGACGCGGGCCGTGGAGCCCAGGCCGAACCAGGAGTTGGCGGGGTTGTCCAGGGTCCAGGGGAACCGCTCGCTGTCCACCTCCACGAACCCGAAGCCGCGCCCGATGACCGCGTCCGCGACCTCGTGCACCGGCAGCCCGCCGCGCACGTCCGAGGGCCAGCGCGCCCGGATCAGGTGGTCCGCGCCGTCGTAGCCGTCGACGGTCGTCGTCACGTCCAGCCGGTCCACGCCCGCCCACAGGGTGAGCCGCTGGGTGTAACGGAACAGCCCGAGGTCGGCCCGGACGGTGATGCGGGAGCCGGCCGGCGCGTGCTCGACATCGATGTCAGCGGTCACGTCACGGCTGCGGGCCGCGGTGGCGCCGGTCGGGGTGAGGTGCCAGGGGCCCTCGCCGAAGCGCGGGTGCCTCGGATACTCCTCCTGCACCACCAGCTCGTTGCCGATGTCCCCGGGCCGCAGCAGTTCCCGGCCGCCCTCGGTGAGCGCGCGCAGACTGCTGACGCCTCCGCCGCGCGCGGGGTCGACCGTCACCTCGTAGAACGTGTTGCGGATCGTCGTCCCCTCGCCGGCCGTCCAGCCGGGCGCCCGGCCCTCGGCGAGGGAGAGCGCCTTGAGGCCCATGCCCGGCACCTCGGGTACGACGACCCGCAGTTCACCGTCCTCGAGCACCGCGGGCAGCGGCAGGCCGTCGAGGTCCAGCGGGACCAGACCGGGGTCGGTGACGGTCAGCACGTCCTTGCGCCGCCAGGTCGCGGAGTTGAAGACGACCAGGTCGGGCGCGCCGCCGGGCAGCGCGACCACCTTGCGGGCCAGCGCGTCGGTCGCGTCCGTGTGCACCGCCCCGGCGAGGTCGTACAGTTCCCGCCAGCCGGTGAGCAGGTCGATGTAGACCTGGTCCGACTCCGAGCCGGTGATCGCGTCGTGGTGGGCGCCGTAGACCAGCTGCCGCCAGGCCTTGTCCAGGGCCGCGTCCGGGAAGGGGTGTCCGGCGACGAGGGAGGCGAGGGTCGCCCAGGCCTCGGCGTCGGCGAGCAGCGTCTCGCCGTACCGCTGGGCCTGTTTGGTGTCGATGTAGGAGACGTCCTTGCCGGTGTAGACCGGGTTCATGTCCCGGGTCTGCGGGGACGCCGTCCGCTCCTCCCGCTCCAACTCGGCCCGGACGGCGGTGAAGAAGTCGCGGGGGACGCCGCTGACGAACCGGGGCCAGACGTAACGGGCGTTCCAGTCGCGGTGGATGCCCATCACCCAGCGGCACGGCGGGGCGTAGTCGCCGCCGACGGGCAGCAGGACGTTGCGCGTGAGCGCGACCTTCTTCAAGCCCTGGAAGAGCTTGAGCGCGGCCGCCTCCGCCTCGGGCAGCGTGGGCGCGTTGTCGATGGCCCAGCCGGCGCCGTAGTGGTTGACCATGTACGCGGTCAGCAGTCCTCGCCCGGAGGGGGCGATCCAGCTGAACTCGGCCGGGAACTGCATGCGCCGCGGGTCGCGGGGCTCCTCGCCGAACACCGACAGGGCCGGCCCCCACTGGTGGAACGGGCCGCGCGCCCAGGAGCTGGACGTGACTCCGGCGTCCGCCATCAGCCCCGGGAACTGCGGGTCGTGTCCGAAGGCGTCCAGTTGCCAGGCGGTCTCCGGCGCGGCCCCGATGATCCCGCGCTGGAAGCCGTCGCCGTACAGCGCGTTGCGTACGGTCGCCTCCGCGCCGGTGAGGTTGGTGTTGGGCTCGTTGTAGGTGCCGCCCATGATCTCGACCCGGCCGGTGCGGATCAGCTGGCGCAGGAAGGCCCGCTCCTCGGGGAAGGCGTCCCAGTACGGCTTGAGGTAGTCGACCTCGGCGAGCACGAAGGTGTAGGCCGGGTCGCGCCGGGCCAGGTCGCAGTGGGCCCGCACCAGGCTCATGCCGGACTGGCCGCGCGAGTCGAAGGTCCGGGCGGGCAGTCCGGTGACGGCCGGGTCGTCGGCGACGTCCCAGGTCTCGGTGTAGGCGGCCTGGGTGTTCCACCAGACGGGGTCGTAGTGGAAGTGGCTGACCATGAACATCGTCCAGCCGGGCTCGGCGGCGGTGAACTCGGCGGTGTGCCGGACCAGTCGGGATCCGTCGGCGACGGTGACGGTGATCTCGCGGCGGTCGCCGGGGGCGAGGCCGTCGACGGCCACGGGTATCTCGGCGCGTGCGGTGCCGTCCTCGCCGACGGTGACTGCGGTCTCGCCGACGCCGTGCACGTCCGGGCCCGCCAGGGTCAGCCGGACCGACACGCCTGGGTCGTGCCCGACGTCGACGGCGACCACCTGGTGCGGCTCGTCCTCCGTGCCGGTGAAGAGCTCGGTCGACTCGACGGCGATGACACGCATGGGGCTCCTAGGAGTGCGCGGGGGAGCCCCATCCTGGCACCGCAGGGTGGTTCAATCAACCATTTCTTGTCGTTTCGGTTGGCTCATCCATGCATGACCGCTCGGCTCAGCGGGCCCGCCGGGCCTTCACCGCATGCGCCCCGGCGATGTGGTCGGTCAGCGCGAGGGAGGCGCTGGCCCGCTGGTAGGAGAGCTGGCCGACCCGTACGTAGAGACAGTCGATGAGCATGAGCACCGAGTGGCGCGCACCGATGCTGCCGGTGCGGAAGCTGGTCTCCGAGGAGGAGGAGATCAGCCGGACGTCGGCGGCGCGGGCCAGTGGTGAGCGCGAGTCGGCGGTGAGGGCGACGGTCGTGGCGCCGCGCTCCTTGGCCAGCTCGAACGGCTCGATGGTCTCCCGGGTGGCCCCCGAGTGGGAGATGCCGATCGCCACGTCCGCCGGGGTCAGCAGGGCGGCCGAGGTGGTGGCCGCGTGCACCTCGGTCCAGCCGCGCACCGCGCAGCCGATGCGGAACAGCCGGGTCTCGGTCTCCTGGGCGACCGCGCCACTGCCGCCGACGCCGTAGACGTCGATGCGCCGGGCGCGGGCCACCGCCTGGGCCGCGCGCTCGATCGCGTCCAGGTCGATCCGGTCGATGGTCTGCTGGACGGCCCGCAGGTCGGCGGTGCCGACGACCTGGACGACCCGCTCCAGGCTGTCGTCGGGGGAGATGTCCGGACCGATCTCGGCGCTGCCCCAGTCGGAGGATTCGCCGCGACCGCGCTCCTGGGCCAGTTCGATCAGCAGATGCTGGTACGAGTCGAGGCCGACGGCCCGGCAGAAGCGGGTGACGGTGGCCTGGGAGGTGCCGGTGCGGCGGCCCAGCTCCGCGGCCGAGCAGTGGGTGACGGCGGCCGGATCCTCCAGGATCAGCTCGCCGACCTTCCGCAGGGAGCCGGCCAGCCGGGGCAGCTCGGTGCGGATCAGGGTGGTGACATCGGTCGAGGGCATGCGAAGAAGGTATCAGCCACCCATTGGGGAAGGCTCTGAATACCAGGACCGATGGTCGACGGCGGACGGCCGACCCCGCCGGGCCCGTTGCCCGAGGGCCTGAGCCTATGATTTATTGATTCATCGATAGCCGTGTATGGGGTGGTTCAATCCACCAGGTAGGAGTGTGACGTGACCGTCGAGTCCGTGAGTGCCGAGACCTTCGCGCGCGAGAGCCTGGCCGTCCTGCACGGCCTCGGCGAATCGGCGCGCGGCGACGTGAGCGCGGCCGGCGGGCTGATCGCCGACTGCGTCCGCGAGGACGGAGTGGTCCAGGCCTTCGGCACCGGCCACTCCCAGGCCCTCGTCCTCGAACTCGCGGGCCGGGCAGGCGGACTCGTGCCCACCAACCGCCTTCAGATGGCCGACCTCGTCCTGCACGGAGGCGACCACCCCGGCGTCCTGGACGACCCGCTCCTCGAACGGCGGCCCGGCATCGCGCTGCGCCTCTACGAACTCGCCGCCCCCCGCCCCCAGGACCTCTTCGTCGTCATCTCCAACTCCGGGGTCAACAGCGTCGTGGTCGAGATGGCCCTGCACGCCAAGGAGCGGGGACACCGGCTCCTCGCCATCACCTCCCTCGCCCACACCGCGGCCGTGCCGGCCGTCCACCCCAGCGGCAGGAAGCTCGCCGACCTCGCCGACGTCGCCCTCGACAACGCGGCCCCGCCCGGTGACGCCCTCCTCCCGCTGCCCGGCGGCGGCGCGGTCTGCGCCCTGTCCACGCTCACCGGCGCCCTGTTGGTGCAGATGACGGTCGCCGAGGCCGCCGCCCAGCTCCTCGCCTCCGGCGACCGCCCCCCGGTCTACGTCTCCGCCAACGTGCCCGGCGGCTTCGAGGGCAACCTGGAGCTGGAGCGGCGATACGCCGGACGGATCCGGCGCACCGCCAGCTAGCGCCTCGGGCCGGAGAGGGCGAGCGGGGCGGGTGCGGGGGTGGCGACATCGCCGTGGGGGATCGGAGTCACCGGACCGACCAGGAGCGCTGATCAGGCACGCGAAAGGCGCGTGCGCCCGAACCACTCCCTGGTCGCCGCACCGCTGGAGAGGGCCACCAGTACGGCTCCCAGGGCGGTGCCGGCGCTCCAGGCGAGGTGATGGGCGAGCGCCGCGACCGAGCTGCCCAGGACGATCACCCAGCCGACGGCGACCGCGCCCCCGCGCACCGCGCCACCGCCGTCGGCGAACCTCGCCGAGATGACCAGCGACGCCACGGCGAGCGCCGCGCACCCCGTCGCCGCGAGCAACAGCACCCCGACGACCAGGCCGCCCAACGCGCCGGACTCGAAGACGGCGGCGGCCACGGCCAGTCGCACTGAACAGGCGAGGCCCGAAAGGCCCAGGGCCAGAAGCAGCACGCGGGCATATCTGGCCGTAACAGGCATTCGAGTCATAGGGATTCCTTGTGCCGTGCGGACGTCGGTCACCGGGGGCGTGGGACACGGCGGGCCGGCCCGGCCACCGTAGTCGTCGAGGTCAGCAGGCCGACACCCCTTCGACGAAGGCGGCGACGACCCGTCGCGAGCCCGTCGCGCACCCTCGAAGCGCGACATCGCGGCCGACGCACCACGCCTGATGTGACGGCTCCCATTGCACTCAGGGCACCGAAGCGGTGAGTCTCTCCTCGCACGAATTTCCGAGGAACTGTTATCCGGTGGGACCGCGGAGATCCCCCATAGGACGGACAGCACCGTTCGGCGTCGAGGACAGGGAAGTCGCAATGAGTACACGGCACACGGTGGAGGCGGTGGCGCTGGTCACCGCCGCCCGAGCGGGCGACCAGGCGGCCCGGGACGGGCTCGTCGGCGCGTACCTTCCGCTCGTCTACAACATCGTGGGCCGGGCGATGAACGGTTCGGTGGACGTCGACGACGTCGTGCAGGACACCATGCTGCGCGCCCTCGACTCGCTGGGCACGCTACGGGATCCCGCGAGCTTCCGCTCCTGGCTGGTGGCCATCGCGATGAACCAGGTCCGGGCGCACTGGAACCGGCAGCAGCCCGTCCAGGGCGCCATCCAGGAGGCCGACGACGTCGCCGATCCGGGGGCCGACTTCGTCGACCTGACCATCGCGCAACTCCAGCTCTCCGGCCAGCGGCAGGAGACCGCGCGCGCGACCCGCTGGCTGGAGCCCGACGACCGGGGACTGCTGTCCCTGTGGTGGCTGGAGTGCGCCGGCGAACTGACCCGGGCCGAGATCGCCGCTGCCCTGGACCTGACGCCGGAGCACACCGCGGTCCGCGTACAGCGGATGAAGGCACAGCTCGAGGCGGCCCGTGTCGTCGTGCGGGCCCTGGACTCGCGACCGCAGTGCCCGGAACTGCGCGGCGCCCTCGCGGGCTGGGACGGCCGGCCCTCGGCGCTGTGGCGCAAGCGCACCGCCCGGCACGCCCGCGGCTGCGCCCGCTGCTCGGGCCTGTGGAGCGGGCTGACGCCCGCCGAGGGTCTGCTGGCCGGCCTGGCGCTGGTCTCGGCGTCGTCCGCGCTCCTGGCGAGGACGAACCCGGCCACCGACACCATCGCCATGGTCGGCTCGGCGTCCCCGCTCGCCGAGGGCGAGCACCTGGGCGGGTCCCTCCCGCCGGTGAACCGCCGCGCCCCGAAGGACCGCGCCACCTCCCGCACCGACGCCCGTCGCAGGCGGCGCACCCGCCGAAGGGCGGTCGGCGGCGCGGTCGTGGCCGCCTGCGTGGCCGGCGGCGGTCTCTACCACTTCGCCACGCAGTCGGACGGCGGGACGGGGGAGAGCACCGCCGTACAGCCCGCGACGGACGCCCTCGTCTCGGACCGTCCCACGCCGGACAGCGCCCGCAGCGGCTCGCCGTCCCCGTCCCCGTCCCCGACGGCGTCCGCCTCGAAGTCGCCGAGCGCGAGCGCCTCGCCGACTCCCCGCGCCGGCAGGACCGCCGTCGCGGCGGCCCCGGCGAAGTCGACCCGGCCGAAGCGGACCGCTTCCGAGACGCCGACCGTGCAGGCGGGTTCGTCCGATCTCGCCACCCAGGTGCTCGCGCTGGTCAACAAGGAGCGGGCGACGGCCGGCTGCGGCCCGCTCACGGAGGACGGCCAGCTGCGCGATGCCGCACAGGGCCACTCCGACGACATGGCCGCCCGCGACTTCTTCGACCACACCAACCCCGACGGCGCCGACCCCGGCCAGCGCATCACGGCCGCCGGGTACCGCTGGTCCACGTACGGCGAGAACATAGCCAAGGGGCAGCAGACGGCCTCCTCGGTGATGACGTCCTGGATGAACAGCGAAGGCCACCGGGCGAACATCCTGAACTGCTCCTTCAAGAACATGGGCGTGGGGATCCACGACGGCGCCGGCGGCCCGTGGTGGACACAGAACTTCGGCGCCAAGCTCTGACCCGTGGCCCGGCCGTCGAGGGACCTCCTCCCTCGACGCCGGAGCCAGCCGGAGGAGCGGCTGCCGCCGCAGACGCGGATGCCGACGCGCCGGGCCGCGCTCGCGGAAGGCGGCAGGCTCGTCGTCCACGCCGACGGCGACACCCCGCCCCGGCGGGACGGCGCCGCCGCGACCGACGGATCAGGCCAGGTGGCCCCCCGGATCCCGCAGGATCCCGGCGTTCGCCGCGTCGGCCAGCATGCGCCGCACCACGGGCGCGGGCATCCGGACGACCACCGGCTCCGGGAGGGTGACCTCCTGCACGGCCGTCCCGCGGCGGCCCGAACGCACCCGGTCGCTCACCTGCGCCACCGCCCGCACATCCAGCGTGAACTGGACCAGCACCGACTCGGACTTGGGCTTGTGCAGCGGTATCGACCCGGCGGCGTTGGCGGCGGTCGCCGTTCCGCTGCCGGAGCCGTCCACGGCGCCGAGGAGCTGGTTCAGCCGGAACTCGTCCGCGTTCAGCACCCCCGCGCCCAGCAGGCCGCGCGCCGACCGGCCGTGCTCGTCGGCCCGCTGGCCGTCCGTGCCCGCCGGACGCGGCGCGTCCAGCCCGCTCTGCGCGACCGTCTCGAAGGTCATCTTGTCGCCCACGCCCAGCACCCGGCCGGCCCGCAGCCTGGCGTGCAGCGAGGCGCGCAGGTCCTGGCCCGACGCGCCCGTCGCGTGCACCGGCGGAAGATCGACGCCCGCGGCGGTCAGCAGCGGCAGCGCCGCGATCAGCCACTCCGTGGAGACCGCCTCGCGCAGCAGGTGATACGCCGCCTCGCCGCCGGTCCGGAACCGCGCGCCGCCACCCGCCCGCCGCA
The DNA here is from genome assembly GCF_044766465.1 of Streptomyces sp. NPDC102259. Taxonomy (NCBI): domain Bacteria; kingdom Bacillati; phylum Actinomycetota; class Actinomycetes; order Kitasatosporales; family Streptomycetaceae; genus Streptomyces; species Streptomyces sp. NPDC102259. The sequence goes on from NZ_JBIWMA010000024.1 coordinate 115,750, forward strand.
CCGCGTCGTCGACCGCCTGCCGCACCCTGGGCGTCCCCCGGAACCCGTTGACCTGGGCCTCCATCGGCAGCCGGACCCCGGAGTCACGCCAGGGACCGAGCCGGTCGGCACCCGCGTCCTCGGCGGCCACCGCGTGCACGCCGACCTGCTGGGGCGGCACCGGGGCGAGCTGCGACAGCGCACGCAGATCCGCGGCCAGCACCCGGTGGGTCAGGCTCAGGCCCTTCAACGGCGCGAGGGCCACCCGGCGGTTACCGGAGAACACCTCCAGGGTCGCCTCGATCGGCACGTTCATCCGGGCCGACAAGGCGGAACCCGCCTCGGCGACGGTCTTCACGCCCAGCTGAGCACGCCCGACACCCACGGAGCGGCGCGAGTCGCTCGCGCCGAGACCGAGTCCCGCGGCCGCGCCGGCGCTCTTCAACTGGCCCGCGCCCCCGTCGGGTTTACCCGAGCCGGCCACCACCGCCTCGACGCCCCGGCTGTCGCTCTCGTCGTGGGCGCTGGCCCGCTGGGCGGCGGCGGCGGTGATGTACTCCATGTCCCGGCCGTCCGACGCGGTCTCGACATAGCTGCCCCGCCCCGTCCTGCGGATCCGGAACAGCGCCCGGTAGGGCCGATTGCGCCCGTCGAGCAGCTCGACGCCCACCCCGCCGTCCATCGCGCTCGACAACAGGCCCGCCGAGCCGTCCCGGTCGAGCACCCGCAGCAGCCGCTGCACATTGTCGTTACGGTCCGTCAGCCGGGTACGCGGCAGCAGATCGTCGGCGAGGGACGCGCCGAGGCGGCCCCGGATCGCCTCCAGCAGCGGCACGAAGTCGGGCAGATCCTCGATCATGCCGAAGCCGAGCGGAAGCGACTCCGCCAGGGCGGGAACCGGGGCCGGGGGCAGCAGGGGCGCGCTCTTCGGGGCGCCGCCGGACGTCGACGTCGTCTCCGCCGAGGTCTCCGCCTCCTTGCCGGCCCGTACCGTCCCGGCGGGGCGCGAGGACTCGCCGGACTTCCCGGATGATCCGGACGTCCCCGCCGACGTCGTACCCGAACCGGAGGCCGCGTCCTCGCGCCCCTGTTCGCCCGGCACCTTCAGCCCCGCCGCCCGCAGCTGACGCTCGGTCAGCCACACCGAGACCGCCCCCGGCACCGTACGGCCACCGCGCGCCACATACGGGCCGCCGCCCGTCACCGCGACCTCGGCGACCATGCGCACCACCAGATCGCACTGCACCAGATAGAGCGGACTCTTGCGGGAGGTGTGCGCGTTGCGTTCGACGGTGCCGACCAGCGTGGACGCCGTCGTGTCGCCGCTGCCCAGGGTCCGGCCGGCCGCCACACCCTCGGCGAGACGCCACTCGGCGCCGTTCTCCGCGCCCGTCAGGCCGCCCTGCACCGAGACGTTGTGACTCGTGCCCTCCTGCCCGGTGACCTGATGACCGCCCAGCACGAAGGTCTCGGTGCCCGCCCCCGTGCCCTGATGGACGACCCGCCCACCGGTCAGCGCGAACCGCGTGCCCACCGCGCCGTTCAGCCCGGCCAGCCGCCGCGCGTGCCGCAGGTTCTGCACCACCCAGCCGGCCGAGACGGCCTGCCGCAGCGCCGCCGTCACCGCCTGCGGGCTGAACCGGTCCTCGATCGCGAGCCGCGGCGCGAGACCCTCCGTCTCCAGCGCCCGGTCCTCGCGCGCCTCCTTGTTGCGGGCGGCGGCCCGCGCCAGCAGCTCGAAGGCCAGGTCGCGCACCGGCTGCCCGTCGCCCACGGTCTCCACGAGCGTCCAGTCCCGCACCCCCCGCCTGCCGCCCAGCTGCCGCGACGCCAGAGTGGCCAGGTCACCGATGCCCGCCGCCGCGAACTCCGTCCGCGTATCACGATGACCCGCCCGGCGGGCGGCGGTCGCCTCGTCCAAGTGCCGCTTGGCGTCGCCGTCCAGGGTGAACGCGGTCGGGGTGAGCAGACGCACGTCCTGCGGATCGAGGGGCAGCGTCCCGACCCGCTCGGCGTCGGGCGCGTCCCGGCCCGGTGCGCCGGGGGTCAGCGCGCGAGCCGCCTTGCGCTGCCGGGACGTCATGGTCACGTCGACGTTCAGGCTCAACGCCCCGCCGAACACGCTCGCGTCCTCGGAACCGTTGGTGAGGACGTCGGTGCGCAGGGTCGGACCGGCCAGACCGCGCCGCGTCGTCGTACGACCCTTCTCGGCACGCGCCGACAGGGTCAGCGCACCGGGGATCAGCCGGAACTGGCCGAGCGCCATCCCGCCGACCGTGCGCGAACTCGCCCGCCCGCTCTGCAGGTTGCTCGCCACACCCGCGTGGCTGCGGACGAGCCAGTCCTTGGTCCCGCCCAGGTGACCGGTCTCCCGCAGTGAACCGGTCACCTTCAGCTGCACATCGTGCGCGTGGAAGCGGGACTTCCGGCGCAGCCGCACCCGCACGCCGGTGGACAGCAACTGGTCCTTGTTGACCCGCAGGTTGGTCTCCGACAGCACGGTCACCAGCTCGCGGTAGTTGCGCCGCTGGACCTCGGCCTCCTCGGGGCTGAGATCACGCGGCTGCTCCTCCTCCCCGAAGGCGGGAAGATACCCGGCGAGCCGCGCATCGGTGGCGAACAGCCGCGTCACGGCCCGCATCATCGGCGCGGTGTCCAGCCGGCTGATCGCCACGCTGGAGCCCATCGCGCCGAACGGCAGGTGCCGCACGTCGTGCTCGGCGGCCCGCTCCTCGGCCGTCCGCTCCTCGCCCTCCGCGAGATCCTGTCCGGCCGCCGTGGCCTTGCCCTTGCCCTTGACGTCCGTCCCCGCACGCTCCGGACGCTTGACGAACTCGCCGGCCGTCACCCCCTCCGGCAGGGGCAGCCCCAGTTCCTGCGCCTCGTCGGCCCGCAGCGAGACCCAGACCCGCATCGTGTGGTGCGCGGTACGGCCGCCGCCCCGCGCCCTGGTCAGGGGCGAGGTCGGACCGGTGCCCTCGACGCTGAACAGCACCGTGCCCAGGTACAGCACCTTCTCACCACGGACCTCCGCCCCCTGGCGGCTGGACACGTTCTGCTCGGCCACGCTGAACCGCGCCTTGCGCGCCCCGGCGACGGGCATGACGGTGCCGCGGACGGCGGCCGCGTTGCCGAGGACGCCGAACCCCGCCGCCGGACCGGCGCCGAACGCACCGCCCCGGCCCTTGCCCGCGGTGTCCGTCACCGCGTGCTGCGCCTGCTGATGGGTGCGCAGCTGCGTCTTGCCGGTGCTCCACCCGGGGGCCAGCTCGGTGATCGCGGCCCGCATCCGGTAGGTGCCCGTGGTGCTGCCGTCCCTGCTGGTCAGATCCTCGCCGACGACCCCGTCACGCAGCAGTCGGGGCAGGTCCTCCAGCACGGTCGCGGTGGCGGTGGCCTCGTAGACCCGGGCCCGGCCGGGAGCACCGGGCCAGGTCAAGGACGGATGCAGCGCCGAGGCGACCGCGTCGAAGAGCCCGCCGCCGCCCTGGTGCGGCGCGGCCTGATCCGAGACGGCCAGCGGGGCCATCGAGTCCGCCAGCGACACGGCCCGGGCGGTCTCGGGCGCCAGCGGACGCGGACGGGGCACCGGCCCGGCGGCCGTCGGCACCAGATGCTCCACCGGCACCCGCATCGTCAGGGCGCCGGACCCGCCGGCGTTGCGGGCCGAGCGCTCGCCGTCCTTCATGATCCGCACGTTGTAGCGAACCCGGCGGGGTACCTCGACCGACCCCTTGTCGCTGCGCAGAACCCGCGGCTCCGCCATGTTGCGCTGGGTGCGCGAGTCCCGCGACGACTGGAAGGGCTGGGCATTGACGGTGGCCGCCCCGCCGACCCAGACCCCGGGTGCGACCGGGGCCAGCCCGAACCCGGTGAACGCCACGCCCTTCGACGCGGACCCGCTCGTACTCTGCGCGACGGTGGCCGCCGTGTTGTGCTGCACGTCGATCTTGGTGGCCGCGCCCTCGCTGTCCTGACCCTCGACGGAGAAGACGCCGGGACGGTCGTCGTCGGCGGGCGAGACGCTCACCGTGACGTCATAACGGTCCGTGCCCCGCACCCCGGTGACGGCGAAGGCCCGGCCGCGCCCGTAGAAGGACTCGGGCCGCCCGGCGAGCTCCGAGGCGATCTCCGCGACCACACCGTCACGCCGCCCGACGGCGTCGGCCAGCGTGGTGGTGACGAACTCGTGGCCGGTGAGCCCATACGCCGTGGACAGCCCCGGCGCCTCCATGTCCCGCAGATACGAAGGGAGTTCGAGAGCGTCGTCCCCGACCTCCTCGATGGCGGCGGGTATTTGCGGAGGCCTTCGGCGAGAGGTGGACGGTCCGGCCGCGTTGAGCGCGGCGACGGTCGCCGCGTTCCCCGCGGTCTGCTGAAGCCCCAGCAGGGGGTTCTGGCCACTGCTCCGACCGGCCGCCCGGGCCACCCGGGGCGCCCGCGGGGACCGCTCGCGGGCACTGCTGTGACGGTCGTCGCCCGCCTGCCGCTGTTCTCGCACGCGCGTCAGCGTAAGGACGCCCCGACGGCAGGTCAGGCCGCACGCGAAGTGTTCAACTACCGTACGCCTGGCGGTTGTCGGACCCCGATGACGAGCGATGGCGTCCGCCGCCGGGCATGGCGTCCGCCGCCGGGCATGGCGACCGCCCCGGGCATGGCGACCGCTCCCGGTCCGGCGGCCCGGGAGGGGCCCCGGCCGCCGGACTCACGCCGGAGGCACGGGACTCCTCGGGACTCCTCGGGACTCCTCGGGACGTCCTTCGCGATCAGTAGGTGTGCAGGGTGAGCCCGTAGCGGCTGAGGATCTCGTTCACCGGCTGGAACCATGTCTCGCCGCCGCCGGTGCAGTTGCCCCAACCGCCGGAGGTGACGCCCTGTGCCTGGTCGCCGCTGATGAACGAGCCGCCGGAGTCGCCTCCTTCGGCGCAGACGCTCGTCTTCGTCATCTGGTGCACCGCCCCCTGGCTGTAGTTGACGGTCTCGTTCTTCGCCAGCACCGTGCCGCAGTGCCAGTGCGTGGTCGACCCGGACCGGCAGACGGACGCGCCCACCGGGGCCTCGGCCGAGCCGCGCACCAACTGGTCGGAGACCGTTCCCCAGCCGAGCACGACCGGCACCGTCCACCAGCCGCTGCCCACGTTGACCCAGGCGTAGTCGTTGTCGGGGAACGAGGATCCCTGGAAGTTGCCGATGTACGAGCCGTCCCAGCCCCGGACGCCCGCACCGGCCTGGCCGCAGTGACCGGCGGTGACGAACCCGCCGTAGACCGAGAAGCCGATCGAGCAGCGGACGTTGCCCGTGTAATAGGGGTCGCCGCCGACCGTGCCCGCCGCGAAGGTGCGCGGAGCCGCGGCGACCGTCTCGACGGTGACGGGACCAGCGGCACGGGCCTGCGTCAGGAACCGCTGGACATCGTTGTCGGCGTCCTTGCCGCGGACGACCGTGACCACCACGGTGTTCGCCGCGGCGTCGACGTGCCAACCGCCCACCGCCGAGGGGGCGGAGAGCCGGTCGATACGTGACTTCGCCGCGTCCAGCACCCGTGCGCTGTGCCGGACCACCCGGACACCGGCTCCCTCGGCACGGAGCGCCGCGCGCGTGGCCTGCGAACTCTCCGAGGTGACGGCCACCGTCAGGCGCCCTTCGGCGGCGTCGAACCAGGATCCCGCGTATGCCGTCCCGGCCGTGCGGCGGGCCCTCGGCTCGAGCGCGGTGGCGTTCTGCTCGGCCTCGAGCCGCGCCACCGCCTGCTCCTCGCTGAGCCCGAACTCCTGCCGCATGGCGTCGAGCAGTGCGGCGGAGGCGGGGGCGGCGTTGGCGGCCGACAGGGAGGAGGCCGTGGCACCGCCCCCGCTCGCCGCCGCGGGCAGCGTGCCCGCGCCGCCGAGTCCGGCCAGCGTCAGTAGCGCGGCCAGACAGACGTGCTTGAACCGTGTGCGTCTCATGGAAGTTGCCCTTCGTCGTTCCAGGAAGTGGGGGTGGAACAGCGGATGGGTGAGAGCGCTCTCAGATGTGGCGCGGCAGAGCCTAGCCCGGTCCGGTTGTCAGGTCTAGGCCAATGCGAGCCCCTCTTTCGGTCTCTGAACCGTCAGCTGAGCCGACGCAGAGCCGAACGCAGGGTCGAATATAGGGCCGAATGTAGGGCCGGACCTCGAACATGAAGCCGTGTCAGTCTCGCGTGCCATCATCCTCACGTGTTCAAGATCCCCGGATATGAAGACGGCCCCCTGGCCCAGGGGGACGACTACCTCGACAACCCGTTGTTCTGGCCTGTGCACCTCGGCACCTGCCTGCGTGGGGAAGAGGCACAACGAGCCGCATTCGGCGCCGACTGGGATGCGGCCATGGAGCTGTACGGCGTGCTGTCCGCCGCACATGAGTGGCCGGTGTTCAGCGTGCCCCTGTGCTCCGGCCACACCATCCACGTCGTCTACCGCAACTTCGAGGGCGATCGGGGGGTGGACTACCTGATACATCACCCGGCTTGGTCCGAGGCGGAAACCCTCGCTGTCGACGACGGTCACTTCATGGGGCCGGGCATGTCCTGGCCGGAACTGTTGTCCGCTGCCCGACAGCCGGCGGCAGAGGGCGTCGACGATGCCGACGCCCGTCTCCTGCTGCTGTTCCCCACACTCGGTGACGCGGGTCTTCCCGACGACGCGGCCAACGCCCTCACCACCGCGCTCGCCGCTCTCACCGTGATCGAGGAGCCCGCCGAAGTGGCGAGGATGCTCCTCGAGAACCAGGGCCAATGGGCCCCCGCTCATTGGAGGCCGGCAAACGGCGTCCGGATCAACGATGGCGGACACTCCTACCGAAACCCCACCAACGCCTTCGCCCTGCCCCAGGGGCGCCTTCTGGAGATCAGCGGAGCACTGCAGGGCGACGAAGCGACAGCCTCATCAGTCACCCGGCCGAAGCCCTGAACTCGGGAGGCCCGGTTCTGGCAGGGGGATCTCCGCGGGCCATGACCCACCACGCGGAACGGATGATGACTGCGTATCGCGGTTGCCCCGGGCCCACCGACGTCTTCGACGGGCCCGGGCATGCCGATACGCGGTGCGTTCGGTGTTTCAGTTCACGGTGAAGAAGTAGTCGTAGGGCGCCAGTTGGATGCCGGAGCCGGTGGTCGCGTAGACCGTGAGGTCGTACCAGCCGTCCGAGGACGGGGTCCAGTCGATGCTCGCGGCGTGATCGGTGTCCGCGGGGACCGTGACCTCCGGGTCACCGTTGTTGAAGGTGTACGTGTAGCTCACGACATCCTTCACCTTCGGCGTGAACGTGAAGGTGCCCGGGACGCCGACGCCACCGCTGGAACCGTTCTCGGGGTAGGCGTCCGAAGCGACCGAGGGAGTGGTGTCGTAGCTGCTGCTCCACCAAGCCGCGCTGCTGACCCAGCCGTTCGCGCTCTTGCTGGTCACCTGGAGGTTCTCGCCGTAGACGCCGTCCAGTACGAGCTCCACGGTCGCTGTGCCGTCCGCCCCTGCCGCGACCTCGAACGTCCTGTTGTTCTGACCACCGAGGGTCTGCACGGAGTAGCTGACGATCGGGCTCTTCGCCTGGAGCTCGGGGTCGGGACGGAGCGTGAACCCGGTCGGCTCACCGAACTCGGGCCCCGGGACGGCCGGGGTGACGGTGGGCGCCGCGGAGCTGACGAGGAAGGAGTATCGGGTGATCGCAGACGCGTTGTAGGCCCGGTCCCGGCTACGCACCCACAGCGTCATCGGACCGGAGCCGGACGGCGGGACCAGGCTCAGCGTGGCCGACCCGCCGAGCGCGTCGGCGCGCTTGCGGTAACTCGTGAAGGAGTATGGGTCGACGGGCTGCGGAACGCCGTAGTCACCGATGCTCGTGCCGATGACCGGCAGGTCCCGCTGCCAGGCGAACTCGAACCCCTCGACGTCGTCGGCACCGCCCGCGCTCAGCGTGAACTCGACCGGCTCGCCGCCCTTGTTCCACACGTCCGGCGGGTAGTTCGGCGAGGTGATCGTGGGTGCATTCGCCGGGCGGGTGTTGTCGATCGTGACATAACAGGGGGCCGACCAGTCCGAGACGGCGTCCCCGACCACCGTCTGCGCCTGCCACGCGTAGGTCTGCCCGTCGGCGAGCGCACTGCCGGGCAGGGTGGCGGGGGCCTCGAAGCCGGGGGCGGCGTGCTCGCGGGTGACCGTCGTGATCCGCGTCGGATCGGTGACCGGCCAGGTCTGATACCGCACGCCGACCGGGGAGTTGCCGGTGGTGTCGGTGATCCCGGGCATACCCTCGACGACGAGTCCTTCGCCGGCCCAGCGGTACGAGGGCCGGTCCGCGTCGGTCGAGCAGTGCCGGTAGCCGTCGAACAGCTGAGTCGGTGTGGTGGGCGTCCCGCCGGCCGCGCTCGCGGGCGACGCGGCGGCGGCCAGTGCCAGGCCGAGGGCTCCCAGTGAAGCGAGGACTGCACGGGGTCTCGCGCCTAAGGACATGGTCAAGTGATCCCTCCCGTTCGGATGCTCGCACGCGGTGCCTTGATACGCACTGATGCACGAGCGGCGAGGGGATCGTACTGGGGTGCCGCAGACCGACGCATGAGGATTATGGCGAGCCGATCGAGCGACGACGCGGCCCCTGCACCCGATCACCCGCGCGCGGCGCTGCGTATCGATGCCTTCCGCGACGACACCGTCCAGTGCACCAGTCGGTCCGAGGTGAGCTCACCTGTGCTGATGGTCCGCAGACGTTCGCGCTCGTCCGCCGTTGTCCGTCGGCGTTGTCACGCAGTCAGACACTCACGCATTCTGCCCACAGCTCAGCAAGAGCAGGTCGTTCGAGACCATGACCTGAGCGAGGCGTCCGGCGATGGCCACGACCGTTCTCAAGCTGATGCCGAGAAACCGCTCGGGCTCACCGGCGTCACAGAAGTCATCGAAGAGCGTGTGGAAGACGTGGTCGATGTTTACGAACTCCGAAGGGTCGAGCCACACGTCCCGCTGCCACGGTGGATTGGCCAGAGCCAAGACCACAGGTACGACGGCGGGTGCGCCGGCCGACCACGCGCGTGTGTGTGCCTCGTTGCACCCCCACCGGCCTTCGCCACGCTGCAGCTGCCGTCAACCAGAGCAAGCCGTGACGGCCGTCCCGTAAGGACGGGGCCTGAGCCCTCAGCCAGGGAGCCTGCGCCGTATGACTGCCGGCGTCCAGAACTCGGTAGCCGGTGCCCCCCGCTCGATCAGGTCGCCACCGCTCACACGACAAGCGACAAGGCCGGACCACCGGCGAACTCGCGGCTACCACCGCGAGACCCCCGCTCGAATCGGCGGTCAGCAGGACACCACGCCGAGGGGCGACATGTAGACCGCGGACAGCACCCCGTCTCCGTCCACCTTGACCGGGACGGGGGCTGTCGCATTGATGAGCTCCAAGTCGTACGGCAGGGATCGCAGCGGAATGTCTTCGCCGACGTAGGCTACCGAAACCGAGCCCTGGCAGTCGCCGCCCCCCGGCGGCGCAGTGTCGGGGACTCTGCCATCCTGCGGGCCGGCCTTGTGGGTCGTGACGTCGATCAGCGTGTACTGGTACTCGTAGCGGGCTGGGCTGACGGCGGTCGCCTCCCTCTTCTTCTTGACGTCGACCCAATAACGCGCGAGCTTTACCGTCACTGCCTCGCACGGTCTCTGGATAGCCTCCGGGGTGAAGTTCAGGCCGGAGGAGTCCAGGGTCAAGCCCTTGGTCTGGTATTCGCCGCTGGCGCTGCGTAGATTCTTGAGATACTCGGTCAGCTGCTCGACGCTCATGCCACTAGTCTTCACGCACTCCGCGGGCGCGGCCGTCGTCGGGCTCTGCGTCGGAGTCGCCGGGCCGGGAGCGGCAGTGTAGTGAGCGAGCTCGGACGGGGAAGCCTGGGCGGCTGGCTTATCCTCCGAACACCCCGAGACTGTGAGCAGCGCTGCTACGGCGGCGGCCGGTATGAAGAACTTACGTGCATTTGCCATGAGTTACCCTGCCTGCTCCGAGACCGCTTCCCTTGCCGGGCGGACCCTCAGTATGAGCTGAATGAGCAGGATCACCGCGAGTCGGTCATCTCCGTCTGCCGGCCTCGACACAGAGGAGCCAGCTGGAGAGGGAGCGTTGACCTGAGGCTTCGACGCCCGGTCAGGCTGCCGAGAACTCGACCGCGAGACACTTCGGCAACCTGCTGCAACCACCCCACCACAGAGGGCGGGATCCGGGCTCGCGTCGATCGGCGTTTCGGCTCCCAGGAGGCGCAACCTTCCCTATCGTGGGCGAGATGGAAGGGTTGGGGGAAGGCATGCGCATCCGGATCGAGACGACTGCCGACGAAGGGCAGGAGGCCCTGTCCGACCTGCACAAGTGGCTGAGGCTGGATGCCGACGTACGACGGCAGGCCACGATGGAAATGGTGCCGTGCGGCAAGCCCGGCGGCACCATGGGGACGGTCGAGGTCATCGATATGTTCCTCAGCCAAGGGTTCTCGGCGCTGAACCTGGCGATGTCTTATGCGGCCTGGCGCGCCGCGCGTCCGGCCGCGCCACCGATCACCATCACCGTCACGGCCACAGGCCAGCCCCTCACAGTGGACGACGCGTCCCAGGAGACGATCCGGCGCATCGTGGAGGCACTCCGGGCCGCGTCCGCGACCGACCAAGCAGAGCGACAGGCGGAGGCCGGTGACGAAGCGGGCACCAGCCCGTGAAGAGACTGCCCGACCCGGCGAAATCCCGTGCCGTGATCGTGGGGGTGGACAGGTACGACACGCTGCCTGACCTGCCGTCGGTGGGGAACAACGTCAACCGCCTGGCGAAGGTTCTGGGCGACCCCGAGCTGTGGGGGCTACGGCGTCCCGATCAGTGCACTGTTCTGTTGAACCCGCCTTCCCCGGACGCGGTCCTGGACGCCGTGCACGATGCCGCAGCCGAGGCGGAAGACGCCCTGGTGGTCTACTTCGCGGGGCACGGACTGGTCTCCCCGAACGGTGAGCTCTATCTGGCCCTGTCGAATGCACACGCTCAGCGCCTCTACCGTGCCGTGGCCTATGAAGACCTGCGCCTGCAGTTGGTCGACACCTGTACGGCCACGAGCAAGGTGGTGATATTGGACTGCTGCTACAGCGGCCGGGCGCTCGTCGGACACATGGGCACGGCGCTCGACGTGGCCAACCACGCCATGGTCGAGGGCACTTACCTGATGACCGCCTCGGCTGAGACGAAACTCGCCTGGGCACCCGAAGGAGAGACGTACACCGCCTTCACCGGCGAGCTTCTGAAAGCCCTGGAGTTCGGAGTCCCCGGCGCTTCGGATCCGCTGGAGATGGAAACGCTGTTCTGGCACGTACGCCAGGAATTGGAGGCGAAGTCCCGACCGGTTCCGCAGCAGCGCGCACGCAATGCCGGTCACGCCATCGCCCTGGTAGCAACCGTGCGGTGGCCGCACTGTCAGTACCACCGGCCGCGCCTACATCCTCGGCGGCCTCGCACGTTCCGCTCCCAGAACGCCTCGCTGCGACTTCCTCACCGGGTGGCGCCATGGACGGAGGCCTCGGGACGGCGAAGACCGACGGAAAGTCACGCCCTCGGCAGGTCGATTCCGGACCGCTCGTCATCGACCTGCTGCACGGGAAATCGCGAGGCCGAACTGCGGGGGAACACGCGGGCTCGGCGCAATCGACGGCGGGCGAAGACTCCACGCCGAGGCGTTGGAAGCCGGCACCCGGGACATGGAAGCGTTGGAGCTGGCTGACCGCGCTGGCTCTGCTGGCCGTCGCCCCTTTCGGAATCAGGTATTTCGAGGATGACGCCCAAAAGGACGGCACCAATACGTCGCATGGACGCTCGACCCATTCAACTGCGACGCCCACACCGACACCGGTGACGACGCCGGCCGCGTCATCGGCCAGCGGTTACGTGCGTGCCCAGGGGCCGAACTTCAGCACCGAAGTGCCGACGAGTTGGCAGCCACACGACAAGAACGTCTCCGGGCAGTACCGATACACGCACGGCTCCTACACGCTCACCGTCGTCCCCGGCCGCGACGTTGCTGCGGCCACGACCATGAGTCCTGTCGCCTACCAGCGCGACGACGAACCGGAGTTGCAGATCTTTCGGGATGCGAACTGGGCCACGTCAAGCGGGATCCGCGCGATCAAGGTCGGTGAACAGGCCTCTGCTGTGGGGGAGTTCACGTGGTCCACGCAGGAAGGGAAGTCCGTGTACGCGAAGAATACGGTGGTGCTCGTCGAGGGGCGCTACCACGTACTGCTGACGACGGGGCCCGAAGAGGAGCGTGCGACGGTCGCCCGCGTGCACGATCATGCGGTCGACGCGTACAGATCGAAGACGGGCTGAGATCGCACGCGGTCTCGGGCGAACGCGGTCGGCCCATCTCAGGCCGACCGACGGGCAGGTCGCGGAGTCCGTGGCCCGCTTCGATCTCGTCCGCCCCGCGGCGAAAGCCAGGCCGTCCCGTCACACCGTACCGAAAAGTGGTTCGACCGCTGAGGAGACGGCCCTGATGAACGGCTTGGCACGGCCTTCCGGAACGAGGCAGGGCGGAGCGGAGCGCTGTTTGGCCCCCCGAGCACGACAGAGGCCACATACGGAAATCCGTATGTGGCCTCTGACGCGTAAATAGGTCCAGGTCAGGGGTTGTTTGGGCAGGACTGGGTGTCCGGTGGCCGTTGGGGCTGCCGGGTGTTTGGGCGTGGGGTGG
>NZ_JBIWMA010000025.1:0-128100 GCF_044766465.1 Streptomyces sp. NPDC102259
GCCACCCGCTACGACAAGACCGCCGAGTCCTACCAGGCAGCCGTCACCCTCGCATCGCTCCTGATGTGGGCGTGACATTTGAAGACAACTCCTAGACCACCGGCTTCCCGGTGAGTTCCACGCCGGCCGCGCGCAGTTCCTCCAGGGCCCGGTCGGTGCTCTCCTTGGCGACGCCGGCGGTGAGGTCCAGCAGGACCTGGGTGCGGAAGCCCTCGCGGGCGGCGTCCAGGGCGGTGGCGCGTACGCAGTGGTCGGTCGCGATGCCGACGACGTCCACCTCGTCGATCTGGCGGTCCCGCAGCCAGTCGCCCAGCCTGGCGCCGTTCTCGTCGGCGCCCTCGAAGCCGCTGTACGCGGCCGCGTAGGCGCCCTTGTCGAAGACGGCGTCGATGGCGCCGGAGGCGACGGCGGGCGCGAAGTTGGGGTGGAAGCCGACGCCCTCCGTGCCCGCCACGCAGTGCGCGGGCCAGGAATGCATGTAGTCGGGGTTGTCGGCGAAGTGGCCGCCGGGCGCGATGTGGTGGTCGCGGGTGGCCACCACATGCCGGTATCCGGCGGGCGCCTGCCCGATCAGCTCGGTGATGGCGGCGGCCACGTCGGCGCCGCCGGTCACCGCGAGGCTGCCTCCCTCGCAGAAGTCGTTCTGCACGTCTACGACGATCAAGGCGCGGCGCATGGGCGGTGTCCTTCGACTGAGGGTGAAGTAATTGAGCCTAGAGACTTTGTCGGCCCCGCGGGAGGGGGCGTCGCCCGGTGTGCGCCGGGCACACGCCCTAGTTACCCGACAGGCCCTGTACATACTCCGTGGGAATGACGGGTTCCCCGCGCGACAGCTGGGTCGCGGAGAGGGGCAGGCCGGCGCGGACCGCGGCGTGGCGGTCGCGGACGGCGTCCAGGGGCTCGCGGCCGACGACCTCGCCGCCCTTGACCAGCTCGAGGAGCAGCTGGTGGTCGGCCAGTGCGGCGGGGACGGGCCCGGTGCCGACGACCTCGGCCTCGGCCACCCCGTACGCGTCGGGCCGGCGCGCCGCCCACTTGCGGCCGCCGATGGAGGTCTTGCCGCCGGTGGACTTCTTCGCCACCGGCACCAGTGGCGCCTCGGGGTCGGTGGATCCGGCGCGGGCGACCAGCTTGTAGACCATCGAGGAGGTCGGGTGCCCGGAACCGGTCACCAGCTGGGTGCCGACGCCGTACGCGTCGACGGGGGACGCGGCCAGCGAGGCGATGGCGTACTCGTCGAGGTCGGAGGTGACGATGATCCGGGTGTTCGTCGCGCCGAGCTCGTCGAGCTGCTGGCGCACCCGGTGGGCGACGAGGAGCAGGTCGCCGGAGTCGATGCGGACCGCGCCGAGCTCGGGCCCGGCGACCTCGACGGCCGTGCGGACGGCCTCGGCGACGTCGTAGGTGTCCACGAGCAGGGTGGTGCCCCGGCCGAGCGAGTCGACCTGGGCCTGGAAGGCGTCCCGCTCGCTGTCGTGCAGGAGGGTGAAGGCGTGGGCGCTGGTGCCCACGGTGGGGATGCCGTAGCGGAAACCGGCGGCCAGGTCGGAGGTGGTGGCGAAGCCGCCGATGTAGGCGGCGCGGGAGGCGGCGACCGCGGCCAGTTCGTGGGTGCGGCGGGCGCCCATCTCGATCAGGGGGCGCTCGCCGGCGGCGGAGGACATCCGGGAGGCGGCGGCCGCGATCGCGGAGTCGTGGTTGAGGATGGAGAGGATCACGGTCTCGAGGAGCACGCACTCGGCGAAGGAGCCCTCGACCCGCATGATCGGCGAGCCGGGGAAGTAGACCTCGCCCTCCGGGTAGCCCCAGATGTCACCCGAGAAGCGGTATCCGGCGAGCCATTGCAGGGTCTCGTCGTCGACGATGTTCCGCTCCCGCAGGAAGCCGAGGACGTCCGCGTCGAAGCGGAGGTTCTCGACGGCGTCCAGGACCCGCCCGGTGCCCGCGACGACGCCGTAGCGCCGGCCGTCCGGCAGCCGCCGGGTGAAGACCTCGAACACGCTGTGCCGTTCGGCCGTGCCCGCTTTCAGGGCGGCCTGGAGCATCGTCAGTTCGTACTGGTCCGTGAAGAGCGCCGTCGACGGAACGCCCACCCGTCGCCCACCACCACCCTTCCGAGGAAGCGCTTCGCGCCCTTCTTCTTCTGGCAGCCCAAGGTCCGCAACGTCCACTTACCTCACCCAGTCCGTGACTCTCCGGCTACCCCAGGCGCGGCCGGGGGCCCGGGGGCCGTCCCCCGGTGTGTGCAGCCTGGCAACGGATAGTACTCCCTTTTCGTCGGTGTGACGATTTCCCGGATGCGTGGCAGCATGGGCTTGTGACGTCACCCGCTCCCCTTGAGATCGAACGTACCGAGTCGGCGGAGGAGGTCTTCGCCGTACCCGAGCCGGACGTCCCGTGGGTCACGATCGTCCACAACGACCCGGTCAACCTCATGAGCTACGTGACGTACGTCTTCCAGTCGTACTTCGGGTACACCAAGGACAAGGCCACCAAGCTCATGATGGACGTCCACCACAAGGGCCGGGCGGTCGTCTCCAGCGGCTCGCGCGAGGAGATGGAGCGCGACGTGCAGGCCATGCACGGGTACGGCCTGTGGGCCACCCTCCAGCAGGACCGGAAGTAGCCTGCCCTCCTATGCCTGGACACTTCGAACCGCTCCCCGGCGGCGGCGCGGCCGTCGCGCTCGACGACGTCGAGATCTCCATCATCCGGTCGCTGGCCGTGCAGCTCCTGGAGCTCATCGGCCCCGGCCCCGCCGAGGACGCCCCCGACGACCCGCTCGCCGAGCTCTTCGCCGAGGGGCCGAGCGAGCCCCCCGCCGACCCGGTGCTGCGCCGTCTCTTCCCGGACGCCTACACCGATCCGGAGGGCACCCCGGGAGCCGCACGGGCGGACGAGCAGAAGGCGCACTCCGCCGAGTTCCGCCGCTTCACCGAGAACGACCTGCGGGCCGGAAAGCGCGAGAACGCCCTCGCGGTGGTCCGCTCGCTGGACGCGCTGACCTCCGAGGCGGCCGGTGCGGGCGGGGCGGTGCTGAAGCTGACGCCGCAGGAGTCCCAGCAGTGGCTCCGCGCACTGAACGACCTGCGCCTCGCGATCGGCTCCCGTCTGGAGATCACCGACGAGGACGACACCGACCTCCTCTACCGGCTGCCGGACGAGGACCCGCGCAAGCCGATGGTGATGGCGTACCTGTGGCTGGGCGGGCTCCAGGAGACGCTCGTGACGACCCTTCTGCCCTGATTCCTTCGCTTTTTCGTTCGCTCAGAGGACGCTCAAATCCGGATAACGATCGCGTCAACGCGACGGCCGGGAGTGTCCTCTTTGTGTCTCGTTCATCCGCTTCTTCTTGTGTCGTGCGCCACAGGCCACCCCGGTGATCAATATTGCGGGCGTGATAAATCTTCACGACCGCCCGGCGAACACCACCCGTATGTTCGGCCGGGTGCGCCACCGAGCCGGTTGATCGCCGGCCAGGCATCGCTCCATCAATCCGGGGGGATCGAAACCCGATCCGAGGCCGACGAGAGGCCCGGTTCGGCATGGAGAAAGGCGCACCACACATGACCTCTGAGAAGGTCACTGACACCGCTGTCACTGACACTCCCGAAGAGGGGTACGAACGCGGGCTCGGCAGCCGCCAGGTCCAGATGATCGCGATCGGCGGCGCCATCGGCGTCGGGCTCTTCCTGGGCGCCGGGGCGAACATCGCCAAGGCCGGTCCCAGCCTCATCCTGATGTACGCCCTCGCGGGCGGGATCATCTTCTTCATCATGCGGGCACTGGGCGAGCTGCTGCTCTACCGCCCGGTCTCGGGTTCCTTCGCGGAGTACTCCCGCGAGTTCCTCGGCCCGTTCTTCGGCTACTTCACCGGCTGGACGTACTGGCTGATGTGGGTCGTCACCGGCATGGCCGAGCTGACGGCCGCCGCGATCTACGTCAACTACTGGTTCCCGGCCGTCCCCCAGTGGGTGACCGCGCTGGTCTTCCTGGTGATCCTGTTCGGGGTCAACCTGATCTCCGTGAAGCTCTTCGGTGAGCTGGAGTTCTGGTTCTCGATGGTGAAGGTCACCGCGCTGATCGGCATGATCGTCATCGGTCTCGGCGTCCTCACGTTCGGCTTCAGCAGCGCCGGCGACACGGCCGCGGTCTCCAACCTGTGGGCCTTCGACGGCTTCTTCCCCAAGGGCGTCGGCTCGTCCCTGATGACCCTCCAGGGCGTCATGTTCGCCTACCTCGCGGTCGAGCTGGTCGGCGTCACGGCCGGCGAGTCGCAGGACCCGGAGAAGACCCTCCCGAAGGCGATCAACACCCTGCCGTGGCGCATCGCGCTGTTCTACGTCGGCGCGCTCACGGTCATCCTCTGCGTCGTGAAGTGGACGGAGTTCGCGCCGGGCGTGAGCCCGTTCGTCGAGGCGTTCGCGAAGATCGGCATCCCGGCGGGCGCCGGCATCGTGAACTTCGTCGTGCTGACGGCGGCCCTGTCCTCCTGCAACTCGGGCATGTACTCCACGGGCCGCATGCTGCGGAACCTGGCCGACAGCGGTGAGGCCCCCGCGGTCTTCCGGAAGCTGTCGTCGACCAAGACCCCGGCCTTCGGCATCACGGTCTCGGTCCTGTTCATGGGCATCGGCGTGATCCTGAACTACGTCGTCCCCGAGAAGGCCTTCGGCTACGTCACCTCGGTGGCCACCGCCGCCGGCATCTGGACCTGGCTGATGATCCTGATCAGCCACGTCCTCTACCGCCGCGCGGTCGTCGCGGGCCGGCTGCCCGCCTCGTCCTTCCCCGCCCCGGGCGGCTCGGCGTTCAGCTGGGTGGCCATCGTCTTCCTGCTCTTCGTGACCGGCCTGATCGCGTACGACGCCGACTCCCGGATCTGCCTGTACGTGATGGCGGGCTGGGCGGTCGCGCTCGGCATCGGCTGGGTGGTCCTGAAGGGCCGCAACCCGGAGATCACCGCCCGGCGCGAGCCGGAGTTCGAGAAGGTCGGCTGACCGACCCGTCGACCATCCCCGGGACGTCCCGCCGCAGGGAGCACTCGTGGCGCCCCCTGCGGCAGCCGCTCAGGACGTCCGCGATGTGGGCCGTTCCGTACCACCCACCGGTACGGGGCGGCCCCTTTGCTTATCCTGGCGACCATGCTGACCATCACCCAGGCCCTGCACGACCAGATCGTCGCCCACGCGCGCAAGGACCACCCCGACGAGGCGTGCGGCGTGGTCGCGGGTCCGGCGGGCACGGACCGCCCGGAACGCTTCATCCCGATGCTGAACGCGGCCATGTCGCCCACGTTCTACGAGTTCGACTCGGGCGACCTGTTCAAGCTCTACCGCGAGCTGGACGACCGCGACGAGGATCCGGTGATCATCTACCACTCGCACACGGCCACGGAGGCGTACCCGTCCCGCACGGACATCTCGTACGCCAACGAGCCGGGCGCGCACTACGTGCTGGTGTCGACGGCGGACACGGACGGCGGGGGCGAGTTCCAGTTCCGCTCGTTCCGCATCGTGGACACGGTGGTCACGGAGGAGGACGTGCGGGTGGTCGAGGCGTACTGAGGCGCCGACCGCGCCCACACGACCGCCGCGCGCACGCCTACGCCCACGCCCAGCCGCCGTCGGGCCGCCGCCGCGTCGCCGCCCCGCCTACGCCGCCGCCGCGCCCCGCAGCAGCGACCGGATGGGGCGCCACAGCTCCGGCACGACCACGACGCCGACGATCGGGACACCGTTGTCAGGGGCCGTGCGCCAGATCAGGCCGTCCGGGTGGTGGAGCACCGCCGTGACCTCGTCCGGGGTGGGTGGCGCCGCGTTGCCGCGCAGGTAGACGGCGCGCAGGCCGAGATTGCGGAGCCTGGTCAGGGCCCGTGCCCGGTTGTGGGCATGGACCAGCACGCGGACGCCCGCGGAGGGGCCCGGCAGGCCCTCCCGGGCGGTGGGGCTGGGCAGGTTCAGCGCCACCACCACCATGCCGTCGGGCAGCTTGCAGAAGCCTCCTGCGGCCATGCGGTCACACCCCCGTGCGAGTCGGTATCGAGGTCGTCGCCGAGGTCGCTGTCGAGGTCGGCGTCACTGTCGGTGTCAATAAGAAGGGCACAGGAGGCACCTAAACACGATCGGCGGCAACCCGCCAGGGGTTGCCGCCGATACGCGTCTGACCTGCTGAAACGTCGACTACTTAGCCGACGGACCCACCTTCACCTTGATCGTCGAGCCGTTGAGGGCCTCGTTGACGATCTTGATGGAGGTGTTGGTGTCAGTGACCTTGACGCCCGCGAGCGGGGTCGCCGCGTCGCTGTACGTCGACTTGCCGTCGTCGAAGACCGGGACACCCGGACGCGACTTGATCTTGACCGCGACGTCCGCCCTGTGCAGCGTGATCGCGTCGGTGCGGTACTGACTGAAGGGCGAGTCGAAGCTCTGCAGACGGGCGTTCATCACGGAGCCGTCGGCCCACTTCAGCGCGGTCGGGTGCGAGTCGATCGGGAGGATCAGGCCCTCACCCGGGTGCTGGCTGGTGTTGTCGTCCGCCTGCGAGGTGTCCCACTTCCAGATCAGCAGACCGTTCTGGTACGGGTAGTGCTCCACCCAGTCGGGACGGGTCGTCGAGAAGCCGAAGTTGTACGGGCCGACCTTGAGGGTCTTGTCGTACGACACGTACTGGCGGTTCTCGGCGATGTAGTACTGGGCGTAGTCGTCCGTGATGGACGCGCCGATGCGGGAGAAGCCGGTCGCCGTCCAAGCCGCGTCCGCGGTCTCCGCGTTGTCGGCGAAGAGCGTGGCGCCGTCCGCCGTGACCGTGATCTCGTCGGCCGCGAAGCCCTTCAGGGCCACGCCGCCGTCGGTGGCGTAACGGAAGCGGACGCTGATCTTCTGGCCCGCGTAGGCGTTCAGCGGGAAGGTCAGCTTCTGGTAGGCGTCGACCGTGCCGGTGAGGGCGGGCTTGCCGCTGCCGTCGCGCGGGATGGCGCTGCCGTCGGCCAGAGTGCCGTCGACCGGCGTCCAGTTGGCGCCGTCGGTGGAGACCTCGGTGTACAGGTAGTCGTAGTCCTGCTCGATGTCCCACCAGCCGTCCAGGGACAGCGAGGCCGACGTCTTGCCGGTCAGGTCGACCGCACGGGTCAGGGTGTTGCGCAGGTCGTCGCCGCTGCCGCTCCACCACTGCGTGGCGCCCTGGGCCGGGGCGACCACCTCGGTGGTGACCTTCTTCTCCGGCAACTGGACCACGAGGGCCTGGGCGTTCTTGGTGTTGTACTCCGCGACGCCGAGGGTGTGGGTGGACTTCTTGCCCGCCGCGGCCACGTCGTAGTCCAGCCAGCCCAGCTGGAGCTTGTCCCAGGCGTTCATGTCGCCGGGAAGGTTGCCGATGGCCTCCTTGCCGGTGCCGAGCCAGGAACCGGAGGACATCAGCGTCCAGAAGCCGGTGGAGTTCTCGCCGCCGCCGGAGGTGTCGTACTCGTCCGGCAGGCCGAGGTCGTGGCCGTACTCGTGCGCGTAGACGCCGAGTCCGCCGTTCTCCGGCTGGATGGTGTAGTCGCCGATCCAGATGCCGGTGTCGCCGACCTGGGTGCCGCCGAGCTTGTTGGTGTCCGGGCCGGTGGCGCCGGCGTCGGTGCCGAAGGCGTACCAGCGGTGGGCCCAGATGGCGTCCGCGCCCTGGGCGCCGCCGCCCGCGGACTCGTCCTCGCCGGCGTGCACGATCTGGAAGTGGTCGATGTAGCCGTCGGACTCGTTGAAGTCGCCGTCGCCGTCGTAGTCGTAGCGGTCCCACTGGTCGAACTCGGCCAGCTCCGCCTTGATCTCGGCGGCGGTGGCGCCGGCCGCCTCACGCTCGGCGACCCACGCGTTGACGCCGTCCTGGACGGCGTACCAGGCGCCGGTGGAGGCGGCGTTGGAGCCGTACCGGGCCTCGTTGTAGGGGACCTTGACCCAGTCGGTCACCTCGCCCTCGACCGAGTAGCGGCCCGAGGACTGCTTCTCGTAGTACTTCTTCAGCGACTCGGTGTTCTTGCCGGTGCCGAAGTACAGCTCTTGGAAGTGCTTCTGGTTGTAGTCCGCCTGCCAGGCGGTGGAGTTGTCCTTGCCGCGGTCCGGCGCGGCTATCTGGTTGTGCAGCGGACCGGCCGTGCCGCCGTAGCGGCTGTCGACCTGGTCGCCGAACTCGACGAGGATCGTGAAGATCTTGTCGGTCTTCTCGCGGCCGAGCTCGACGTACTTGCTGTCGCCCTTACGGCTCTTGAGCTGGACGACCTTCGAGCCGTCCCGGTCCTTGACCGACGCCTCGCCGGATATGACCTGCTGGAGAGCCTCCTCTCGCTGCGCCTCCTGGGTCTTGCTGAGCGGGCCGTCGAAGTCGTGCTCCTTGGCCTTGGCCGGCTGCGGGTCCTGCCGGTCCACCGCCGGGGCCTTCGCCGAGGTGTTGTCGGCGGCCTGTGCCACGGCGAACGTCGAGAACGTCGCCGAGGCCGCCGCAAGGGCGACGACGGTGGCGGCCGTCCTGAACGTCCAGGATCTACTGGTCACTTGATGTCCTCCCGGGCACGCGTCCGGACGCGCGGAAAGGGGGGATCCCTGTCAAGGAAGGTCCGCGCGCTGTTATACGCGTGTAGTCAAGTGACGCCATTTGACTACTGGTTTACGAGAAAAGACAGACCTTGACTTGGACAAGTCAACTGCATTATTGGGAGCGGGTGTTCGTATTGCGGACATGTGAAGGTAACGTGGCGGAGGCCGCGACGGGCGCGCGGGACAGTCCACTTGGTGGACGTCATGACTCCGTGCGCCCCCTGTGCACCGGCACCGTGGGTTAGGTCACGCTTACCGCTCGTCCCGCTCGGGCATGCAGGCGAATAGAGTCGAGACCGCCCCCGCTTCCGAGGACACCGATTGCCATGCCTCGTCCGACTGTCGCACAGCTCACGTACGGTTCCTGCACCGTCATCTGCTCGACGCTCGCCATGCTGCTGCTGTCACAGACGAGTTCGGGCCCCGGGATCGCGGTCGTCGTCGTCGCCGCGGTCGCACTCGGCGTGCTCGTCGCCATGACGGTGCCGGTACCGAAGCCGTCGCGCGCCCCCGTGGCCCGCTCCACGCCCCGTTCCGTGATCCGACCCGCGGCCCGCTCCACGGCGAGCGTGCCCGCGAACCGGCCCGAGCCCGTCACCGTTCCCGCCGCGCGCGCCCCCGTGCACGCGTCGGTCCCGGCTTCGGTCGGCTCGGCGCCCGAGCCCGTCCGGGAGCCCACGGCCCCCTGACACACGCGCGCACGACGGAGGGCCCACGCCTCGTGGCGCGGGCCCTCCGTCGTGCGCGCGGCCGGCTCACCGCGTGCTGACCACCACCGTCTTGGCCGCCTTGTCGTGCAGACCCTGCTTGTAGGGCTTGTCGAAGAAGCTCCAGCCGCCGCAGATCGCCGTCCACACACAGGCGCAGCAGAACGCGAACGGCACCCACAGCACCAGGGCGCGGATCAGCGAGGTCTGCGCGGAGGGCGTGGAGCCGTTGTCGAGGTTGGCCACGCGCAGGCCGAGCCACTTCTTGCCCAGCGTCTGGCCGGACTTGGCGGTCAGGATCGTGTCGTACGCGACGTACAGGATCGCGGCGAGGAGCTCCCGCCCGAAGGTCTTGCCGAACTCGATCTCGTCCGCGTCCACCGTGTACTGCGCGACCCCGAAGGCCCAGGCCAGCAGGGTCACCACGATGAAGACGAGGATCATGTCGATGATCCGGGCCAGCGTGCGCTTGCCGCTGTCGGCGAGCGGGGGCATCCCGGAGAGCGGGTCGGCGGGGTAGCCGCCGTAGGGGTCGCCGCCCTGCGGACCCCCGCCGTACGGGCCGCCGCCGTAGGGCGGGGGTTGGCCCGACCCACCGCCGTACGGATCGCGCGACGCGTCGTACGGCGAGCCCTGCCCCGCACCGGACGGGGGCTGACCCTGACCGTACGGGGGCTGCGGGGGCTCCTGCCGCGGGGGCCGCTTCCTGAACGGGTCGTCCTCCGGCGGCTCGCCGCCGCCGGAGCCGGAGGGCGGTTCGGTGGTCATGCACCCGAGTCGACCGCGAACCCGCGGGCTCCGCATCCGGCGAGCGGCCGTCCGGGGGACGGGGGCGCCGGTACGGCGACGCGGGTACGGAGGTGCGGAAGTACGCGGGTACGGGTCAGCCGGCGACGAACGTGTGCGCCGCCTTGTCGTGCCAGCACTGCCGCCAGGGCTTGTCGAACAGGCCCCATACGACGCCCACCACACCGACGACGAGCAGACCGGGCACGCTGTAGACGAGCCAGCGGCGCAGCGCCGCCCCGAAGGACGGGGGCCCGCCGCCCTCGATGTCCCGCACCTCGACGCCGAACAGCTTCTTGCCCAGCGTGCGGCCCCACTTCGCGGTCGGCACGGCCTCGTAGACGATCCCGAAGACCAGCAGCACGGCGAGGACGATCCCGAGGTACACCGACGTCGTGCCGTCGATCAGCCAGACGGTGACGGTCTCTCCGGTGAGCTTCGCGGCGTCGACCTTCGCGGTCACATGGTCGAGGGCCTTCACTCCCAGCGGCACGGCGGCGGCGGAGGTGACGGCCGCCAGGACGAGCGTGTCGACGAAGCGGGCGGCCAGCCGCTTGCCGAGGCCCGCGGGACGGGCCGAGGCCGCCCGCCGTGCGGCCGCCTGGAAGATGTCGTCCACCGGCGGCTTCCAGGGCGCGACGGGGCCGTCCTCGGCGCCCGCGAGCTGGTGCACCTGCTGGGCCCACGAGGGCTGCCCACCGCCGGGCCCCGCGGCCATCGGGACAGCGGCCTGCGCGGCGGCCTGCGGGGGCTGCGGCTGTGGGCCGGCGGCCTGCGGCGGCACGCTCGGAGCGTCCTGCCGGGGGCCGGAGAGGGCGGACGCCGACGCCTGGGCGCCGGGCTGAGCGCCGGGCTGAGCACCGGACGGCGCGGCCGGGAACGCCGCGGGGCCCTGCGGGGCGGGAGCCGGAACAGGGGCGGGAGCCGGAACAGAGGCGGCGGGGGCGGCGGGTGCAGGGGCGGGAGCAGGGGTCGGCGTCGGTGGGGCAGCCGCGACGTGTGCCGGGCCCTGGGGGGCCGGGAAGGCCGGGGGCTGAGCCACCGCCGCACGCTCGGCGGCCGCCTTGCCGGCGCCGAAACCGGGCGTGGCGGGGGCGGCACCGGGTCCGGCCGGCGCCCCGACCGGACCCTGAGCGCCGAAGGCGGCCGCGCCGGGGCCGGTTCCCGCCGTGGGGCCGGGCTCCTGCGCCGCGGCGGGGAACGCGGCCGCGTTGCCCGCCGGGCCGGTCGTGCCCGCGGGCCGCGCGCCGGACGCGCCGTCCTGGTGGCCGCGCGGGGCCGGCGGACGGAAGGTCACCGTGCCCTCGTCGGGGACGAGTCCCGGCGGACCGGAGGGACCGGACGCGGGGGCGGCGGCGCCTGGCGTCGGCCGGCGGAAGACGAACGTGCCCCCGGAGACCACGTCCCCCGCGCCGGCGCCGTCCTCGGGTTCCGCGGGCGGGATCGTCGACGTGCCGTCCGTGCTCGTCGACAGGCCCTCGGGCTGGGCCGGTGCGGGCGAGGGCGCCCTCGGGTCGGCGCCCTGCGGCGCGCCCCAGGAGACCCGGCGGTCCTGGTCGCCGCCGAAGCCGGACTGGTGGGCGCGGTCGGCGCCCCACGCGGAGGCGGGCTCGGGACGGCCGCCGTACGGGTCCGCCGGCGCCGGGTCCTCGTCGAAGAAGTGCGGGCCGGTCTCCTCCACGGAGGCCGGCGGCGAGCCGGGCGGAGAGGTGAGCGGCCGGCCGTCGGAGGGCGCAGGCCGGCTGGTGCCCGGTACCCAGGAGGCACCGTTCCAGTACCGGACGTATCCAGGGATGGACGGGTCCGGGTAGTACCCCTCGCGGGGCCTGTCGTCGCCGGGTGCCGGGGTTGGGGCGCTCATGTCCGTCGTCCCGTATCTGCTCGGGGGTGGGTTGGGGGGCTCCACATCTATCAGACGGACGCAAGCCCCATGGCCAGTCCTGTCGGACCCGCCCCTTTCCGGGCAACCCCGTGCACGCTCTTCACACGTTCGGAACCGCCCGCCGATGCCCGGGGCCGGAACGCGCCGGAAAAAGTCCTCCGAACCCGCGTAATGGTTCCGGGTCCAGCCCCTCTCCACTCGTACGGGCCCGCCGCGGGCCCGCGCGAGGTCCGTCTCGAGAGGAGAACCGACATGCGTCACACCGTGGTGGAACGCGAGCTGGAGCTCAAGCTGATCCTGTCGCCGGAGCGCAGCGTCCCGGTACCGGCCCGGCTGGGCTACCGCAGCGACGACCCGTTCGCCGTCCACGTCGCCTTCCACATCAACTCCGAGCACCCGGTCGACTGGACGTTCGCCCGCGAGCTGCTCGTGGAGGGCGTGTTCCGGCCGTGCGGGCACGGGGACGTGCGGGTGTGGCCGACCAAGGTGGAGGGGCGCGGCGTCGTGCTGATGGCGCTGAGCTCGCCCGACGGGGACGCCCTGCTCGAGGCGCCCGCGGCCCAGGTCTCGGCCTGGCTGGAGCGGACGCTGCGGGTGGTGCCCCCGGGGGCCGAGGGTGAGCGGCTCGGCATCGACGACGGCTTGGCCGAGCTGCTCGCCCCGACTCCCGCGGACGATCTGTGGCTGTGCGACCCGTGGCCGTCGGACGAGTCCAAGGACGGGGAGTGAGGCCCCGGACCCGGCCCTTGTCCCTGTCTAGGCCCCGGCCCCCGTCCCGGTCCCGGCCCCCGCCTCGGCCCCCGCCTCGGTCCCCGTCCCGGTCCGTGCGGCGTCAGAACAGTTTGCCCGGGTTGAGGATGCCCAGCGGGTCGAAGGCCGCCTTGACCGCCCGCTGCATCTCCACGCCCACGGGGCCGATCTCGCGCGCCAGCCACTCCTTCTTCAGCACGCCCACGCCGTGCTCGCCGGTGATCGTGCCGCCGAGTTCCAGGCCGAGGCCCATGATCTCGTCGAAGGAGTCGCGGGCGCGCCGGCACTCGTCGGGGTCCGCCGCGTCGAAGCAGACCGTGGGGTGGGTGTTGCCGTCGCCCGCGTGGGCGACGACCCCGATGGTCAGCCGGTGCTTCTCCGCGATGCGCTCGACGCCCTCGATCATCTCGCCGAGCCTGGACCGGGGCACGCACACGTCGTCGATCATCGTCGTGCCCTTGACGGCCTCCAGGGCGACGAGCGACGACCGTCGCGCCTGGAGCAGGAGTTCGGACTCGGCGAAGTCGTCGGCGGGAACCACCTGGGTGGCCCCGGCCGCCTCGCACAGCGCGCCGACGGCGGCCAGGTCGGCGGCCGGGTCGGGGGTGTCGAAGGCGGCAAGGAGCAGAGCTTCGGTGGTCTCGGGGAGGCCCATGTGCGCCAGGTCGTTGACGGCCCTGACCGTCGTACGGTCCATGAGTTCGAGGAGGGACGGGACGTGACCGCCGGCCATGATCCGGCAGACCGCGTCGCAGGCCGCGGCCCCGGACGCGAACTCGGCCGCCAGCACCAGCTGCCGCGGCGGCTGCGGCCGGAGGGCGAGGACCGCCCCGACGACGATCCCCAGCGAGCCCTCCGAGCCCACGAACAGCCGGGTGAGGTCGTATCCGGCGACGCCCTTCGCGGTGCGGCGGCCGGTGGTCATCAGGCGGCCGTCGGCGAGCACGACGTCCAGGCCGAGGACGTACTCGGCCGTCACCCCGTACTTGACGCAGCACAGGCCGCCCGAGGCGGTGCCGATGTTGCCGCCGATCGTGCACATCTCCCAGCTGGAGGGGTCGGGCGGGTAGTAGAGGCCGAGTTCGTTCACCGCGCGGGAGAGGGTCGCGTTGACGACGCCCGGTTCGACGACGGCGATCCGGTCGACCGGGTTGATCTCGATGATCCGGTCCATCTTCGTCAGGGAGAGGACGACGCAGCCCTCGGAGGCGTTGGCGCCCCCGGACAGACCGGTCCGGGCGCCCTGCGGAACGACCGGGACGCGCAGCTCGGTCGCCGTGCGCATGACGTGCTGGACCTCTTCGACGGTGCGCGGCAGCACCACCGCGGCGGGGGTGCCGGCCGGACAGAAACTGGCCATGTCGTTGGCGTAGGAACCCGTGATGTCCGGGTCGGTGAGGACGGCCTCGGCGGGCAGGCCGCCGAGCAGACGGTCGACGAGGTGACGGCTCATGATCACAGGTTCGCACCCGGGGCCATCGGTGTGAACCCCGTCCGCCCGGCCCTTGGGCCGACGTCGTACGGTCGTCGTACTGACGCACAGTGAGCGCCATGGAGAACAGCGCCATCGAGAACGCGGAGCGCGCCGCCGAAGAGCGCACCGCCCCCGAAGAGGCCGCCGCGGGCGACGCGGCTCCCGCGGCCGCCGGCAAGGTTTCCCGGCTGCGTCGGCGGCTGCTCGTCGGCTCGCTCGTGGGGTGCCTCGCGCTGGGCGGCGGGTTGCTGCTGTGCCTGCCCGGCGGGGAGCCCGCGGCGCGGCGGGCGCCCGCGCCGGCTCCCGGGGCGCAGGCGGGCACCGCGGTCCGTGCCGGGGTGCCGGCCGCGCTGCCGGATCTGGCGGTGCTGATCGACGAGCGCGAGAGCCGGGTGCGGGCGCATCCACGGGACGCGCGGTCCTGGGCGGTGCTCGGCACGGCCTACGTCGAGCAGGGCCGGCGCACCGCCGACGCCGCCGTCCTGTACCCGAAGGCCGAGAAGGCGCTGCGGACCTCGCTGAAGGTGCGCCCGAAGGCCAACGCCGAGGCTCTCGACGGTCTGGCCGCGCTGGCGAACGCGCGCCACGACTTCCGGGGGGCGCAGTCCTGGGGCGAGGCCGCACGCAAGCTGGCGCCGAAGCGCTGGACGACGTATGCGCAGCTCATCGACGCGTACACCGGGCTCGGCGACTACAAGAAGGCCCGCAAGGCACTCGACTCGCTGACGGCGCTCCACTCCGGTCCCGCCGTGCGGGCCCGGGCGGCGGGCGTCTACTGGGACCGGGGCTGGCGCGAGGACGCGCAGGCGGCGCTGGCCGACGCGGCGGCCGGTGCCTCCTCCCCCGCCGAGCAGGCGGCCTGGCTGGAGCGGGCGGGGCAGCTGGCCTGGGAGCGCGGTGAGCGGGCGGACGCCCTGTGGCACTTCCAGGAGGCGGTCAGGATCGACCCCGACCAGCGGGCCGCGCAGGCCGGGCAGGGGCGGGCGCTGGCGGCTCTGGGGCGGACCTCGGAGGCGCTGAACGCGTACCAGGTGGCGCTCGCCAAGCAGCCGTCACCGGGTTACGCGCTGGAACTGGGCGAGCTGTACGAGTCGCTGGGGCTCGCCCAGGCGGCACGGGTGCAGTACGACCTGCTGCGGGCGCGGGTCCGCCAGGACGCGGCGGGCGGCGTGGACGGGGAGCTGGTGCTCGGCCGGTTCGAGGCGGACCACGGCGATCCGGCCTCGGCGGTACGGCGGCTGCGGGCCGAGTGGCGGCAACAGCCGGGCATCGCGGTCGCGGACGCGCTGGGCTGGGCGCTGCACCGGGCCGGGGACGACAAGGAGGCGCTGAAGTTCGCCATGATCGCCACCGACCGGGTGCACGGGGGCGCCATGTACAGCGCGCCGTACATGTACCACCGGGCCATGATCGAGCGGCAGTTGCAGATGGCGGGGCCGGCCCGGCGTCACCTGAGGGAGGCCTTGCAGATCAACCCGTACTTCTCGCCGCTGCTCGGCCCGGTGGCCCGGGCGGCGGTGGCCCGGCTGGGCGACGAGCCGGCCCCGGCCGAGCTGCCCGAGTAGGGGTCCCACCGCCGCCCTCCCGGTCGGCGCGTCGCTCGTGGTCGGCGCCGCTACAGGTTGCCGCGCTTCTCCTGCTCGCGCTCGATCGCCTCGAACAGGGCCTTGAAGTTGCCCTTGCCGAAGCCCATCGAGCCGTGCCGTTCGATGATCTCGAAGAAGACGGTCGGCTTGTCCTGGACCGGCTTGGTGAAGATCTGGAGCAGATAGCCGTCCTCGTCGCGGTCGGCGAGGATCTTCAGTTCGCGCAGGGTCTCGACGGGGACGCGGGTGTCGCCGACCCATTCGCCGAGGGTGTCGTAGTAGGAGTCGGGGGTGTCGAGGAACCGGACCCCGGCCGCCCGCATCGTCCGTACCGTCTCCACGATGTCGTTGGTGTTGAGCGCGATGTGCTGGACGCCGGCGCCGCCGTAGAACTCCAGGTACTCGTCGATCTGGGACTTCTTCTTGGCGATGGCGGGCTCGTTGATCGGGAACTTGACCTTGAGCGTGCCGTCCGCGACGACCTTCGACATCAGGGCGCTGTACTCGGTGGCGATGTCGTCGCCCACGAACTCCTTCATGTTCGTGAAGCCCATGACCTGGTTGTAGAAGCCGACCCACTCGTTCATCCGGCCGAGTTCCACGTTGCCGACGCAGTGGTCGATCGCCTGGAAGGTGCGGTGGGCGGGCGGCTCGACGATCGGCTCGGCGGCGGCGAAGCCGGGGAGGTAGGGGCCGTCGTAGCCGGAGCGGTCGACGAGGGTGTGGCGGGTCTCGCCGTAGGTGGCGATGGCGGCGAGGACGACGGTGCCGTGCTCGTCCTTCAGCTCGTACGGCTCGGCGACCGAGCGGGCGCCGTGCTCGATCGCGTAGGCGTACGCGGCCCGCGCGTCGGGGACCTCGATGGCGAGGTCGACGACGCCGTCGCCGTGCTCGGACACATGCCGCTCGAGGAAGTGGCCCCAGGCGGTGGCGGCCTTGATGACGGAGGTCAGGACGAAGCGGGCCGAGCCGTTGGTGAGCACGTACGAGGCGGTCTCGCGGCTGCCGTTCTCCGGTCCGGAGTAGGCGACCAGCTTCATGCCGAAGGCGGTGGAGTAGTAGTGCGCCGCCTGCTTGGCGTTGCCCACGGCGAAGACGACCGCGTCCATTCCCTTGACCGGGAAGGGGTCGGCCTGCCGGGCGGTGTCGGGAGTGTGGTGTGTGGTCTGCGTCATGGTCGAAGCCTCGCGCCGGGCAGCAAGGTGCGCAATAGTTCGCTTCATCACTGGGCAATGTGTTCAGCAGTACGAGGGTTTCGGCGGGCTGTCTGTACAGGGTGACCATCGTGGAGGCGGGCGGGTATGGCGATCGACCGACTGGACGGCCGGATCATCGTGCTGCTGGCCCGGGAACCGCGCCTGGGGGTGCTGGAGATGTCCCGGCGGCTGGGGGTGGCCCGGGGGACGGTGCAGGCGCGGCTCGACCGGCTTCAGTCGAATGGAGTCATCCGGGGATTCGGCCCCGAGGTCGATCCGGCGGCGCTCGGCTACCCGGTCACGGCGTTCGCCACGCTCCAGATCCGGCAGGGGCAAGGAGCCGACGTGCGGGCCCACTTGGGGTCCGTGCCGGAGGTGCTGGAGCTGCACACCACGACCGGCGGCGGGGACATGCTGTGCCGGCTGGTGGCCCGTTCCAACGCCGATCTCCAGCGGGTGATCGACCTGGTCGTCGGTTTTGATGGCATTGTCCGGGCCTCCACCGCGATCGTGATGGAGAACCCCGTTCCGCTGCGGATCATCCCGCTGGTGGAGCAGGCCGCCGAGGACGACCGGGCCGGGCCCTGACCCAGCGGACCTGACCCGGAGCTGACCCGGAACTGGTCCGGACCTGGTGGACATGGGGCGGTGAGGGCGTGTGAGCTTCTGGGAGTACGTCGGCAGCCGTCATCAGCAGCTGCTCACCGACGCCTACCAGCACGCCAGCGTCGTCTTCCAGTGCATGGTCGTGGCGACCCTGCTGGGCGTCGTGATCGGGGTGGTCACCTATCGCAGCGGCTGGGCGGGCAACCTCGCCACCGTCGGCACCTCCGCGATCCTCACCGTCCCCTCGCTCGCGATGATCGGTCTGCTGATCCCGCTGGTGGGGCTGGGTGTGCCGCCGACGGTCATCGCGCTGACCCTGTACGGGCTGCTGCCGGTGGTGCGCAACGCGATCGTGGGGCTGCGCGGCGTCGATCCCACGCTCGTGGACGCGGCCAAGGGCATCGGGATGTCCTCGGCGATGCGGCTCCTGCGGGTCGAGCTGCCGCTGGCCTGGCCGCCGATCCTGACCGGGATCCGGGTCTCGACACAGATGCTGATGGGCATCGCCGCCATCGCCGCGTACGCCTCCGGGCCCGGCCTGGGCAACGAGATCTTCCGGGGCATCGCCTCGCTCGGCAGCAAGAACGCGCTCAACCAGGTCCTGGCGGGCACGCTCGGGATCATCGTCCTGGCCCTGCTGTTCGACGCCGCGTACGTCCTCATCGGACGGCTGACGATTCCCAGGGGGATCCGTGTCTGAGTTCCCAGGGGGATCCGTGTCCGAGACCGAGTCCGGGGGTGACGCCCACGGCGCGACGATCGAGCTGGTGAATCTCACCAAGCGCTATCCGGGCAGTCCCCACCCCGCCGTCGACAACGTCACCATGGAGATCAAGGCGGGCGAGACCGTCATCTTCGTCGGCCCGTCGGGCTGCGGGAAGTCGACCACGCTGAAGATGATCAACCGACTGATCGAGCCGAGCGGCGGCCGGATCCGGATCGACGGCGAGGACGTCACCGACATCGACCCGGTGAAGCTGCGCCGCAAGGTCGGGTACGCGATCCAGTCGTCCGGGCTCTTCCCGCACATGACGGTCGCGCAGAACATCGCGCTCGTGCCGAAGATGATCGGCTGGTCGAAGGGGCGGATCCGGGACCGGGTGGAGGAGATGCTCGACCTGGTCGGGCTCGACCCCGGCGAGTTCCACGGCCGCTATCCGCGCCAACTGTCCGGCGGCCAGCAGCAACGGGTCGGTGTGGCACGGGCGTTGGCGGCGGACCCGCCCGTCCTGCTGATGGACGAGCCGTTCGGGGCGGTCGACCCGATCACCCGCGACCACCTCCAGGACGAGCTGATCCGGCTCCAGCACGAGCTGCACAAGACGATCGTGTTCGTCACCCACGACTTCGACGAGGCGATCAAACTGGGCGACCGGATCGCGGTGCTGCGCGAACGCTCGCACATCGCCCAGTTCGACACCCCGGAGGCGATCCTCACCAACCCCGCCGACGACTTCGTGTCCGGGTTCGTGGGGGCGGGGGCGGCGCTGAAGCGGCTCAACCTGAGCCGGGTACGGGACGTGGAGATCACCGACTACCCGACGGTGACCGTCGACGACCCGCTCCAGACCATCTTCAACAAGCTCCGCTCCAGCGGCACGAACGAGATCCTGCTCCTCGACCAGCGCGGACGGCCCTACAAGTGGCTGCGCCGCGGGGACCTGATGCGGGCCAGAGGCTCCCTGGCGCGGGCCGGAACCCTGGTCAGCGACACCGTGACCCGGGACGCCACCCTGCGGGACGCGCTGGAGGCGGTGCTCACGGACAACACCGGGCGGGTCGTGGTCACCGGGCGGCGGGGCGAGTACACCGGGGTCGTCGACATGGAGACGCTGCTGAACTCCGTGCACGAGCTGCTGGAGGCCGACCGGCTGGAGGCGCTGGAGGCGCAACACGAGCTGGAGGAGGCCCGGGCCGCGCAGACGCACGCGGAACAGGAGGGCCCGGGCGGGGAGGCGAAGGCATGAGCACTCCCGACCTGGACAAGAGCGGCGGCCCGGACGGGAGAACCGGGCCGCTGGGCGAGGCCGAGGACGAGCCGAAGGAGGCCAGGACCCCGCCCCCGGCGCCGCCCCGCCGCCGCCTCACCTGGCAGAAGCTGACCTTCCTGCCCGCCTTCCTCGTCGCCCTGCTGCTCGCGACCTGGCTGTGGTTCCAGCAGGCGGACCTGGACCCGATCTCCGAGAACGCGCTGTCGAACGGGCAGGTGTCGAAGGCGCTGTGGCAGCAGGTGCAGCTCACGGTGATCTCCACCTTCTTCGTGCTGATCATCGCCATCCCGCTCGGCATCCTGCTGACCCGGGGTTCGCTGCGCAGAGCCACGCCGTTCGCGATGGCCATCGCCAACATGGGACAGGCGACCCCCGCGATCGGTCTGCTCGCCCTGCTGGTGATCTGGCTGGGCACGGGCACGAAAGCCGCCCTGATCGGCATCATCGCCTACGCCATCCTGCCGGTGCTCGCCAACACCATCGCCGGCCTGAAGTCGAACGACCCGACGCTGCTGGAGGCGGCCCGCGGCATCGGGATGTCCGCGGTTGGCGTGCTGCGCAAGGTCGAGCTGCCGCTGGCCGTCCCGCTGATCCTGGCCGGCGTGCGGACGGCCCTCGTCCTCAACGTCGGCACGGCGACCCTGGCGACCTTCGGCGGGGGCGGCGGCCTGGGCGTGCTGATCACCACCGGCATCACCAACCAGCGCATGCCGGTGCTGGTGCTGGGCTCGATCCTCACCGTCTCGCTGGCGCTGCTCGTCGACTGGCTGGCCTCGCTGGCGGAAGTGCTGCTGCGGCCGCGGGGGCTGGAGGTGGACTCGTGAAGCGTTACCGCCTGGCGACCGCCGGGGCCCTGGCGGCACTGACCGGCTGCGCGCTGACCGGCTACGGACTGACCGGGTGCGGGCTCACCAGCGGCTCCCCCATGGTCGACGACGTCTCACCCGGGTCGATCGGACAGGGCGAGCCGCTCAAGGGCGCGCATCTCACCGTGACGTCCAAGTCGTTCACCGAGAACCTCATCCTCGGCGCGATGATGGGCATCGCCTTCCAGGCGGCCGGCGCGGACGTCCTGGACCGCACCGGCATCCAGGGCTCCATCGGCTCGCGCGAGGCGATCAGGAACGGCGACGCCGACGGCATGTACGAGTACACGGGCACCGCCTGGATCACCTACCAGGGCAACAGCAAGCCCATCCCCGATCCGCAGCAGCAGTGGCAGGCCGTGCACGACGCCGACCTGAAGAACAACGTCACCTGGCTGCCTCCGTCGCGGCTGAACAACACCTACGCGCTGGCCATGAACCAGGCCAACTTCAAGAAGTACGGCACCAGGACACTGTCGCAGGTGGCCGCCCTGTCGAAGTCCGAACCGAAGGCCGTGACGCTCTGCGTGGAGAGCGAGTTCGCCAACCGCGCGGACGGACTGCCCGGCATGGAGAAGGCGTACGGGATGTCCGTGTCGGCGTCACAGATCACGCAGATGGACACCGGGATCATCTACACCCAGGTCCAGAAGGGGAGTTGCACCTACGGGGAGGTCTTCACGACCGACGGGCGCATCAAGTCCATGAACCTGGTGGTGATGGCCGACGACAAGAAGTTCTTCCCCAACTACAACGCGGCTCCGGTGATCAACTCCAAGACGCTGAAGAAGTGGCCGGCGATCGCGAAGGTCATCGACCCGGTGACGAAGAAGCTGGACAACACGGTGGCCCAGGACCTCAACGCCAAGGTGGACGTCGACGGCGAGGACCCCCACCAGGTGGCCCTGGACTGGATGAAGCAGGAAGGGTTCGTCAAGTAGCGAAGCCACGGGGGCCTTACGGCCCGGTCAGTCGACGCGAACACCCGGCCGTCGCCTGGTAGTGGCCGCTAACAGCTCGGGACCGAGCCCTTCCCCTTCTCCAGGGCCGTCAGTGCGGTCACCGTGCTCTTCAGGGTGGTGACCGGGATCAGGCGGAGGCCCTTGGGCAGTTCGGCCTTGGCGTCGGCGCACTCGGCCTTCGGCACCAGGAAGACGGTCGCCCCGTCGCGCCGGGCGGCCTGCGTCTTCAGGGCCACGCCGCCGACCGCGCCGACCGTGCCGTCGGCCTCGATGGTCCCGGTGCCGGCGATCGTGCGACCGCCGGTGAGGTCGCCGCCGCTGCCGTCGCCGTCCAGCTTGTCGACGATGCCGAGCGAGAACAGCAGCCCGGCGCTGGGGCCGCCCACGTCGGACAGCCTCAGCGTGACCTTGATGCCGTCGTCGGTACGGTCGAGGTACTTCAGCGCGGCCTCGGTCGCGGCGTCCTGGGACTGCCGCATCTGCTCGGTGTTGTGCTGCTCGATCTCCTTGGTGCTCTCCCCGCTGGGGTAGACGGAGTCGCGCGGCATGATCGCCTGGTCGGCACGGAACCAGCCGTCGACGACGTCGGAGAGCCTGACCTCGGTGTCGGGGTTGGTCGCCTCGATCGTCGTCATCCGCAGCTGCCCGCTCGTGCTCCGGACGGGCGCGCCGGTGATCGTGATGACCGGGGTGCCCTTGTTCTCGCCGAGGACGTTCGCCGTCATGCCCGGCTGCGCCACCGAGAACGGCAGCGGCGCGAACGCGGCCGTCGCGAGCAGCGCCACGAGCGGCAGAGCGCAGACGGTGAGGGCCTTGGGGCGCGAGAGGCGTGAGAGCACGAGGTCAATCTAACGTGACGACGTGTTCCGGCTCGCGGCTGGATGTCGTCCGGCCGACCGCGAGCCCCTCCCGGCGTCAGCGCCGGGCTTCGGCGCGGTGCGTCGTCAGCGCAGGGCCTCCGCCACCTCCCGCGCCGCGTCCACGACCCGTGGCCCCACCCGCTCGGGCACCGCGTCGGCCAGCATCACCACGCCCACGCTGCCCTCGACGCCGGTCACGCCCAGCAGCGGAGCCGCGGCTCCGCTCGCGCCGGCCTCCAGCTCTCCGTGCGTCAGCGTGTAGCCGGGTTCGTCCGCCGGACGCGCCGGGTTCTGCCGTGCGAAGAGGATCGCCCGGCCGGCGGCGCCCCGGTCCAGCGGGTGGCGGAACCCGGCCCGGTAGGCCACGTGGTAGTCCGTCCAGGTCGGCTCGACGACGGCGACGGCGAGCGCCTCCGTCCCGTCCACCAGGGTCAGATGCGCGGTCGCGCCTATGTCCTCGGCCAGCGACCGCAGTGCGGGCAGCGCGGCCTCCCGCACCAGCGGATGCACCTGGCGGCCGAGCCTCAGCACCCCGAGGCCGACCCTGGCTCGCCCGCCCAGGTCACGCCGTACGAGTGCGTGCTGCTCCAGTGTGGCGAGCAACCGGTACACAACGGTCCGGTTGACGCCCAGTTTGTTGGAAAGTTCGGTGACGGTCAGCCCGTGGTCGGTATCGGCCAGCAGCTTGAGGACCTTCAGCCCTCGATCGAGCGTCTGGGAGGTCTCCGCGGTCACGACGCCCACTCCTTAAGTGGTGAGGTCGGCAACCTCCGTCGCGGCGGATGCGTCACCGAGTCCCGTCAGTGACGCGCTTCAGAGGCCGCCGATCGACAAATGGGCCCGGCGTGTCCGGGCCCAGTCGCTTCACGGCTGCGCTCCGCGGCGGCGCTGCCACGGGGCGTGTGCGTAGCGGGACAGTAGCGAAGCAGGTTCGCTGAGCGGAAGGCTCCGTCCAGAATCCGGTCATTGGCCGGGATGGACTACTTGCATTTATCCCGATACGTACGGAGCGTGACGCCATGGCTCGCGCCCCTGTCAGGGGCCAGGGGGCGCGGATCACCGACCAGGACCTCACTTCATCCGGGTCGCCCACTCCTGCACCTTGGCGATGCGCTGGCGCAGCTGTCCCGCCGTCGCCTCCGCGCTCGGCGGACCACCGCACACCCGCCGCAGCTCGGTGTGGATCACCCCGTGCGGCTTGCCGCTCTGGTGGACGTACGCCCCGACCATCGTGTTGAGCTGCTTGCGCAGCTCCATCAGCTCCTTGTGCGAGACGACCGGCCGCCGCTCGGCGGGCAGCTCCAGCAGATCGGCCTCGGTGTCCGGCTTCTTGCGGCTGTGCGCGATCTGCTTGGCCTGCCGCTTCTGGAGCAGCATCTGCACCTGGTCGGGCTCCAGCAGACCCGGAATGCCGAGGTAGTCCTGCTCCTCCTCGCTTCCCGGGTGGGCCTGCATGCCGAACTCGGCGCCGTTGTACATGACCCGGTCGAAGACGGCCTCGGACTCCAGCGCCTCGAAGGCGAACTGCTCCTGCTCGCCGGTGTCCTCGTCCTGCTCCTTGTTCGCCTCGTCCATCTCCTGCTCGGACTCGGCGTACGGATCCTCCTCGCCCTCCTTCTTGGGCTTGTCGAGGACGTGGTCGCGCTCCACCTCCATCTCGTTGGCGAAGGTGAGCAGGTCGGGCACGGTCGGGAGGAAGACGGAGGCGGTCTCGCCGCGCCGCCTGGATCGCACGAAGCGCCCTACGGCCTGGGCGAAGAAGAGGGGCGTGGAGATGGTCGTCGCGTACACCCCGACGGCGAGCCGCGGCACGTCGACGCCTTCCGACACCATCCGCACCGCGACCATCCAGCGGTCGTTGCCGCCACTGAAGTCGTCGATGCGGCTGGACGCGCCGGTGTCGTCGGACAGGACGAGCGTCGCCTTCGTCCCGGTGATCTCCCGGATCAGCTTGGCGTAGGCGCGGGCGGAGTCCTGGTCGGAGGCGATGACGAGCGCGCCGGCGTCCGGGATGGCCTTCCTGACCTCGGTGAGCCGCTGGTCGGCGGCGCGCAGGACGCTCGGCATCCACTCGCCGCGCGGATCCAGCGCCGTACGCCAGGCCTGGCTGATCGCGTCCTTGGTCATCGGCTCGCCGAGCCGCGCCGCGATCTCGTCGCCCGCCTTGGTCCGCCAGCGCATGTTGCCGCTGTAGGAGAGGAAGATGACGGGCCGGACGACCTGGTCGGCGAGCGCGGACCCGTAGCCGTACGTGTAGTCGGCGGCCGAGCGCCGGATCCCGTCGTTGCCCTCCTCGTACGTCACGAAGGGGATGGGATTGGTGTCGGAGCGGAACGGCGTGCCGGTGAGCGCGAGGCGACGGGTCGCGGGTTCGAAGGCCTCGAGGCAGGCCTCGCCCCAGGACTTGGAGTCACCGGCGTGGTGGATCTCGTCGAGGATGACGAGGGTCTTGCGCTGTTCGCTCCGGTTGCGGTGCAGCATCGGGCGGACGCCGACACCCGCGTACGTCACGGCGACGCCGTGGTAGTCCTTGCTGAGCGGGCCCGCGCTGTACTCGGGGTCCAGCCGGATCCCTATCCGCGCGGCCGCCTCCGCCCACTGCTTCTTCAGATGCTCGGTCGGCGCGACCACGGTCACCTGCTGCACGACATGGTGGTGCAGCAGCCAGGAGGCGAGGGTCAGCGCGAAGGTCGTCTTGCCGGCGCCGGGCGTGGCGACGGCGAGGAAGTCGCGCGGCTGCTCCTGGAGGTACTTCTCCATCGCCCCCTGCTGCCAGGCCCGCAGCTTGCTCGCGGTGCCCCAGGGGGCTCGGCCCGGGAAGGCCGGTGACAGGTGGTGGGAGTGGGAGGTGGAGGAAGCGGCGGTGGTAGTCACGGTCTCCGGGTTCGGGGTCGAATCAGAGGGGCCGCGCGAAGCGCGTCGGACGGGGCGGTGGGGCTGTCGGCTACGTATGACAACCGGGCCACCCTACCGGCGGCCCGACGCCGTCAACGAGCGAACGAGGGCGGGTCGTGTGCGGGTGGGATCGAGGTCACAGAAGACGGGCGGCGCCGGATCAGCGGGCGAAGCGCGGCAACCGGGCCGCGATCCCGGGCACGTCGAGGGCGCCCTGGCACACGTCCAGCACGAACCGCTCGGCCTCGTCCACATCGAAGTCCACAGCCAGTGGATGACCGTCCAGGTGCAGATAGACCCAGGTCGCGTACCAGGCGATGCGCTTGTTGCCGTCGACGAGGCCGTGGTTGCGGGCCAGGGACTCCATCAGCGCCGCGGCCTTGCGCCATACGTCCGGGTACGCGTCCTGCCCGAACACACTCGCCCGGGGGCGGGCCAGCGCGGAGTCCAGCAGTCCGTAGTCGCGCACCTCGTCCGCCCCGAGGCGCTGGGTGAGGTTCAGCAGCTCGGACAGGGTGAGGTGGTGCATCAGGCGAGCCTCCGGTTCAACTCGGCGCTGGCCTTCAGCACGTGCTCGGCGGCCTCTTCGAAGAGCCGCGCGTGCTCGTTCACGGCCTTGATCACCGCGTCGTGCGCGAAGGCCTGCATGCTGCGTCCCTCCGCCTGTGCGCGCTCACGCAGGGCGTCGAGTTCCTCGTCCGTGAAGCGCAGGTTCAGTCCGGCCATGCCGCGACGGTACCGTCCGGTACCACGTGGTGTCATCGCGATTCCGCCCGGTACCACGTGGTGTCAGCGCGATTCCGTCCGCAGCCGCGTCGTCACCCAGGCCCCGAACAGCGCGACGGCCGCCATCGGCAGGAAGACGGCGGCGAAGGCGGCCGGATGTGAACCACCGGACGTCGTGGCCGCCGTCGTGGCCGCCGTCGCGTGCGCCACGCTCCCGCCGCCGAGCGCCGCGAAAGCGGCGCCTCCCGCGGCCAGCAGCAGGACGTTGGACAGCCCGTCCGAGATCTGCAGGGCGGCGGAGTTCGCCCCGGCCTCCTCAGGGGCGGACAGCTGCAACAGCAGCACGCTGCTGGAGGAGATCACCAGCCCCATCCCCAGGCATCCGAAGCCCCACGCGACGGCCACGGTCCAGACCGGCACGGAAGGGAGCAGGACACTGGGCGCCGCGGCGATCGCGGCGGCCGCCAGCACCATCCCGAGCGCCATCAGCCGCTCCCGGTACGGCACCGCCCACGGCCGTGACTGCACCCACGACCCCAACGCCCAGGTCGCCCCGCCGGCCGCGAGCGAGAACCCGGCAAGCGTCGGGCTCAGCCCCCGCTGCGTCACGAGCATCAGCGGCACGAAGGACTCGGCGGCGATGAAGGAACCCGCGGCCACCCCGCGCAGCAGCACGACGGACGGCAGCCCGCGGGCCGCCCGCCAGGTGCCGCGCGGCAGCAGCCCGAGCACGGCGGGCACGAGCAGCGCGAGTCCCGCGGCGCCGGGGACGAGGGAGACCGGCCGCAGATCCTGGGCGGCGTACTGGAGCAGTCCGGCACCGAGGGAGATCCCGAGGGCGAGCCGGATCCGCCGCCGGTCGAAGGCGCCGGGTGCCGTGCCCGCCACCGGCCCGCTCGCCCGCCGCCGTATCTGGGGCAGCGCGAGCGCGAGCGGAAGCACCACGAGGGCGGGTATCCCGAGGAAGACCCACCGCCACCCCAGCCGCTCGGTCACCGCGCCGGCGGCCAGCGGCCCGACCACGGACGGCACGACCCAGCAGGCGGCGAACGCGGCCATGATCGCGGGCCGCAGCCGCTCCGGATAGGCCCGCCCGACGACGACGTACAGGGCCACGATCACCAGCCCCCCGCCGAGCCCCTGCACGGCCCGCCCGAGGATGAACACCCACATGCCCCCGGCGCTCCCGGAGAGGAGCAGCCCGGCCGCGAAGGCCGCGATGCCGCCGCCCAGCGCCCCGAGCGGGCCCCGCCGGTCCGACCACTGCCCGGCGAACACCATCCCGAACAGGCTGGTGGTGAAGTAGCCGGAGAACGCGAACGCGTACAACGCCACCCCGTCGAGCTCCCGCGCCGCGACCGGCATCGCGGTCCCCACGGCGGTCGCCTCGAAGGCGATGAGCAGCACCACGGAGACGATCCCGATGGTCAGGGCCCGGTGGGAACGCCCGAGGACGGTCTCGTCGGTCTCACCGTCCCGCTCCGCGGCGGCGCAGGACAGGACGTCGTCGGCGACACCGGTGTCGCGGGGTTCGAGGGCAGCCATGGTCGCCAGCGTAAGGTCCACGACCGAGTTTGACCCCTGTCGGAAGACGGTCCGCGCCCGGGACGATGGTCCTACGACCACCGTCCCGCACCCCCGTTTCATGAACGGCGTGTGGCAGTCCCATTGCAGCCCCCGCGTCCCCCTTGATCCCTTTCCCGCCCCACCCGTACGGTCGACGTACCAAGTTCGGAACGGGGCCTGACACCCCCACACCCGACCTGGCCGTGTGCCCGAGTGGCTTAGGGACTCGCCTGCAAAGCGAGGCACGTGGGTTCAATTCCCGCCACGGCCTCTGACTGGCCTGACCAGACAGAACGAGAGGGCGGCACTCCTTCGGGGGTGCCGCCCTTTTGGTGGTCCGTCTCAGTTCCCGCGGGAGCCCAGTTCACAGCCGCCCACCCGCACGATTCCTGAATGCTCATCAGACACTGATGTCCGCGAGGATCGTGACACTCATACGCCCCAGAAAGCTACATGGGGAGGTGCGTTGAGCTGCTCAGCTGACACCAAGTCACAAGGAAAACATCCGGCATAATTGCGCATGTACAGCAACTTGAGCCATAAGAGATGGAATTTTGAACAAGGGCTACCGAGATGACAGGCGTTGATTCGGTACCTACCATGAAATTACATAAATGACCAACTGGGCCACATCTTCGATCTAAGACTTGACCCAGACTCCCAGAGAAGGAGGCCAGATCATGAGAGTCAAACAGTTCCTCGCACTGATTGTCGGTCTGGCGGCGGCAGCGTCTCTGATGGTGCTTGTCCCATCCACTGCAGCCACAGCGTCTCCAACGGCGTCCGTACCGACCATTTCAGCGAAGGCCCCGTGCCCCAATCCTGCAAGGGACCCGATTGGGGCCATCCTCTGCACGGCACACAATGAAGGAAAGACGCTGACGAGGTACTACTGTGACGTCGCGTTTTCCTGGAGCCCCACACTGCACAGGATCTGCTACAGCCTCGTTGGTTGAACACGTCACCAACGGACTTCGACGACTACGCCACGCCTTACGGGTCTCGGGCGACCTGCCGGTTGACGAGGCCGCCCGAGACGGGGTCGGAGTGAGGCCACCGCCGCAGCCCCTCTCGTGCCTGTTTCACTATTACCCAGCGACTGCTATTGGCCGGCCCTTCCTCCTCGCCGCCTGAGCCGCTCTTACTCGGCTGCCAAATAAGAACATCAACCTGCCTCGCGATGCCCTTTCGGACGGCATCGACCATGTGCTGATAGCGAGCGGCCATTGCGGTCGTCGACCAACCCATTTAGCGCCCCGTTCACCGCCGTACGCGCCCCGCCTGGGACCCAAGGGCCGTCTCAGTTTCCGTCTCATTCATCGCCGTGCCCGAGCGTCCAGGGCCGTTCGCTCAGCCATGCCTGGTCCAGCGCGCGTACGGGAACGAAGGGCGGTACCCCCAAGGGGGTGCCGCCCTCCCTGTTGTCAGCCTGCGGAGCAGAGGCCGCCGTCCGGGCAGAACATCACCCAGGTGAAGTTGTAACCGGTGCGGATGGTGACGGGGTTCGGCGTGGGGCCGTCGTTGGTGTGCGAACCCGAGTCGGGGGTGGCGGTGAAGGTGACCGTCGTGCCGACCTCGAAGCTCGCGGTGCAGGTGCCGGTCGGGTAGGGCTGGGGTTCGGGGTCGGTCGCGTACGGGTCCCACGCCGACTGGTGGCAGTGGATGCCGGCGGGCTGGCTGGTGATGGTGCCGCCGCCCCAGCCGTCGCTGACCCACGCGGACAGTTGAGCGGTGGACTGAGCCTGAACCGGTGCGACGGAGGCGATCGCGGCGGCCGTGGCCAGTGCGGTGACGAGTCCCGCCGCACGCCAGGCGCCCTTTCCGTTCTTCCTCATGGAAGCTCCTCGAATCGAACCATGCCGACCCCCTACGACCAGCCTATTGGCCCCCTCGGGTGGGTGCTACAGGAGCTGCCGGCCGCCCGCGTGGCCTGTGATCCACCGGGTCAGGCCGGTGAGGTAACCGGGTGCCGGGCGGGTGCCGTGGGCCGGGCGGATGCGGTGGTCGGCGCCGGGGAACACCTCTGTGGTCAGCGTTGCCCGGTGGTGGCGGTCGGGGCGGCAGGCCGCGGTGCCGAACCGGTGGATGCTCTCGGCGACGGGTACCAGCGGGTCAGCGCCGCCGAAGATCGCCAGGTGCGGGCAGCGTAGACGCAGTGTGTCCGGGACGGGGTCGTGGTCCTGCTTGCGCTTGAGGAACTCCCAGAGCCGGTCGTCCACTTCGGCCCAGTAGTCGCCCAACCAGGCCGCCTTCCCAGCGGATTCGACGAGGCGCTGCACCTCCGTGAAGCCGGCGCCCCGGCGGCCCGCTTCGACGAGGCGGTCGAAGAGGGCCAGGGAGCCGTCGATGTCGACGTCCTGCCGCGCTGATCGCCGCTCACGCAGGGCGCTGGACAGCGCGTGGCGTTCCTGGGCGGCCGGAGTCACCCCCGGGCAGCTGTTGGTGATCACCCAGGGCGGGCCGACCCGGGCGGTGGTTGCCGCGCGCAGCACGACCCAGCCGCCCTCGCTGTGGCCGAACAGGCCCGCCGCTTCCGGCCGCACGCCGGGTTGCGCACGGAGGAAGTCCAGCGCGGCGACCGCGTCGGCCGCCAGGTCGTCCAGGGTCGCGTCGCGCCACTCGCCCGAGGATCCGCCGACACCGCGTTTGTCGTAGGACAACACGGCGATACCGGCGTCCACGAGGTATCGGCGGATCGGCGGAAAGTATGTGTCGTTGTGCCGGTCCGACGGCCCGGACCCACCGACCATGACCACGCCCGCCATGACCTCACCCGCCATGGTCATGCCGCCCAGGCCATGCCCCGCCGTAGCCGTATCGGCCATAGCCGCATCCGCCCCCGTCCGATCCGCCCTGGCGGCATCCGCCCCAACCGCATCCGGCGTGGCCGCGCCCGGCCACCCCGCGTCGCGGCCCGGCGGCGTCAGGGAACCGGCCAGACTCACCGGCCCGCTCGGGACAGTGACCTCATGTGAGACCGGATCCATCGGCATCAGGCAGGCCTCCCTGTTTCGGCGGCGCACACTCCCCCACCGGAGCAACACACCTTTCCGTTCCCCCGATTTAACCTACGACCCCTTAACAAGCCCCTCTCTACGCGCGTAACTTGAGCCGACTCCCCCACACCGCCACCGGCCGTACACGACGACGTACGAGGAGATCTCCAGCGTGTCCAGATCCGTAGGGAACAGACCCCGCCGTGCCGCCTACGCGCTCATATCCGTGGGTGTGGCGAGCGCGTTCGCCATCACCTCGCTGCCCGCCGCCTACGCGACGCCGTCCGCCACCGCGGTGATCTCCGAGGTGTACGGCGGCGGCGGGAACTCGGGGGCGACCCTGACCCGGGACTTCGTCGAGCTGGGCAACGCGGGGTCGGCCGCCTATGACCTGGGCGGGTACAGCGTGCAGTACCTGCCGGGTACGCCCTCGGCGTCCTCGCTGTGGCAGGTCACGGCGCTGAGCGGGGCCGTCGCGCCCGGCGGGCGTTTCCTCGTCGCCGAGGCCGCCGGGACCGGGGGGAGCACCGCGCTGCCCACCGCCGACGCCACCGGGTCGGTCGCCATGAGCGCCACCAGCGGCACCATCGCGCTCGTCTCCGGCACCACCGCCCTGACATGCAAGACCGCCGCCGACTGC
Source organism: Streptomyces sp. NPDC102259 (assembly GCF_044766465.1). Taxonomy (NCBI): domain Bacteria; kingdom Bacillati; phylum Actinomycetota; class Actinomycetes; order Kitasatosporales; family Streptomycetaceae; genus Streptomyces; species Streptomyces sp. NPDC102259. The sequence goes on from NZ_JBIWMA010000025.1 coordinate 31,063, forward strand.
GCCGCCGACGGGCGGATCGTCGACCTGGTCGGTTACGGCAGCGCCCTCGTACGGGAGGGCAGCGGGCCTGCCACCGGGGCCTCCAACACCGCCGCCGTCGCGCGGGGCGCCGCGCTGGGCGACACCGACGACAACGCCGTCGATCTGTCGGCCGGCACCCCCTCGCCCGTCAACTCCGCCGGACAGACGCCCGGTTCGGGGGACGGCGGCGGGGGCGGTGACGGCGATCCGACCACGCCCGGTACCGTCCGCGTCCACGACATCCAGGGCACCACCCGGCTCTCCCCGCTCGCCGGGCAGACCGTCAGCCGGGTGCCGGGCATCGTCACCGGGGTGCGGACCTCCGGGTCCAAGGGGTACTGGATCCAGGATCCGGCGGCGGACGCCGACTCCCGCACCAGCGAGGGCGTGTTCGTGTACACCGGCTCCGTCACGCCCACCGTCACCGTCGGTGACTCCGTGCTGGTCGGCGGCAAGGTCAGCGAGTACTACCCGAGCAGCACCAGCCAGTCGGTCACCGAGCTCACCGCGCCCACCGTGACCGTGCTGTCCGGCGGCAACGCGCTGCCCGCCGCCGTCGCCCTGAACGCCGCCGACGTGCCCGCCGCGTACATCCCCACCGCCGGTGGCGGCAGCATCGAGTCGCTCGCGCTCGAACCGGGCGTGTACGCCCAGGACTTCTACGAGTCGACGGAGGGGATGCGGGTCGCGTTCTCCGACGCCCGTGTCGTCGGCGCGAGCGACGCGTACGGCGAGCTGTGGGTGACCGTCAAGCCGGACGAGAACGCCACGACCCGCGGCGGGACGCTCTACTCCTCCTACGACCAGCCGAACACCGGTCGGCTGGAGGTCATGTCGCTCGACGCCACCGCCTCCTTCCCCTCGGCCGACGTCGGCGACGAACTGTCCGGCACCACCACCGGGCCGCTCGACTACTCCACCTACGGCGGCTACAACGTCCAGGCCACGCAGCTCGGCACCCTGGTCGACAACGGGCTGAAGCAGGAAGTGACGCGTCGGCAGAAGAGCGACGAGCTCGCGGTCGCCACGTACAACGTGGAGAACCTGGACGCGCTGGACGCCCAGGAGAAGATCGACCGGCTCGCGCACGGTGTCGCCGTCAATCTCAACTCCCCCGACGTCGTCGCCCTGGAGGAGATCCAGGACGACAACGGCGCCACCAGCGACGGCACCGTCACCTCCGAGGCCACCCTCAAGCGGTTCACCGACGCCATCCGCGCCGCCGGCGGCCCCCGCTACCAGTGGCGCTACATCGCCCCCACCGACAACCAGGACGGCGGCGAGCCCGGCGGCAACATCCGTCAGGTCTTCCTCTTCAACCCCAAGCGGGTCTCCTTCACCGACCGGGCCGGCGGTGACGCCGTCACGGCCACCAGCGTGGTGAAGACCAGGAAGGGCGTGCGGCTCACCGCCTCCCCCGGGCGCATCGACCCGGCCTCCGACGCCTGGGACAACAGCCGCAAGCCGCTGGTCGGCGAGTTCGTCTTCCACGGTGAGACGGTCTTCGTGATCGCCAACCACTTCACCTCCAAGGGCGGCGACCAGCCCCTGCACGGCCGCTACCAGCCGCCGTCGCGCAGCTCCGAGACGCAGCGCCAGGCGCAGGCGGCCGAGGTGAACTCCTTCGTCAAGTCCCTGCTCGCGGCCGACAAGAACGCCAAGACCGTGGTGCTCGGCGACCTCAACGACTACGAGTTCTCGCAGACCGTCACCACCCTCACGGCCGGCAAGGTCCTCAAGCCGCTGATCACCACCCTGCCCGCCGCCGAGCGGTACACCTACGTCTACGACGGCAACTCGCAGACCCTGGACCACATCCTCACGAGCCCGGCCGTCACGCACTACGACTACGACGTGGTGCACATCAACGCCGAGTTCGCCGACCAGGCCAGCGATCACGACCCGCAGGTCGTACGGATCGACGTCAGCCGGTGCCGCTAGGGCTGACCGTGGAGCAGGACGATCGATGTGGGCGCGGGGCTACGCGTACAGGCCTCCGCCCGCCTCGTCCTCGAAGACGCCCGGCCAGTACCGCAGGCCGTCGTCCGTGGGGACGGCGGCCACCGGGGTCGGGTCGCAGGCGACCGGGTCGACCGCGGCCAGGGTGCGGGACATCGTCTCGGCGAGCTGGTCGTAGGCATCGGTCAGCCGGTGCACCGCGTCCAGGGCCCGCTCACGGCGTATCAGCCACAGGGTGAACGCCAGCGTCGAGGTGTCGGCGTTGAGCGGGCGCAGGCCGAGGTCCGGCTCGCTCCAGCTCAGCACCGCGCCCGTGGCGCCGTCGACGACCAGGCTGGTGTCCTCCAGGAGACGGCCCAGCCGGATCAGCCGGTCGGCGTTCGCGGGCAGCCGGTCCTCGGTGAGGGCGCCGCCGCGGTCGTCCGCGTAGTACTCGGCGAGGGTCTGGAGCGGCATGTCCGTCTCCAGCGAGAACCAGACGACCTCCTCCGGCAGGCCCACCTCGCGCAGGAAGCGGCGGGTCGGGGCGTGCGTGAGCGCCCTCGGGCAGTCGACGTCCTCGAAGCGGACGACCTCGCCCGAGCCGAACTCCTCGTCCAGGAGGCGGACCGGCAGGTCCAGGGCCAGCCCGGACGTCGTGCCGGGGCCCGCGACCAGGGCCAGCGGGCGGATCACCGCGGCCAGCTTCCAGAAGGGGCCGGACGCGCCGCCCGTGTCCTTCGCGCCCTCCTCGAAGACGGCCAGCAGCTGCCGGGACGCCTCCGCCACCGCCTTCGGCCCGAGCCGGCTCGCGTAGCAGGCGAACTGGCCGCGCAGGGCCGCCAGTTCGTCCACCGCGGTCGCGAAGCGCACCAGCTTCTCCAGGGAGGGCGCGAGCGGGCGGAGGTCCATCAGGTCGGGGCGGTCGTGCAGGAAGTACGTCGTGGAGATCTCGCCCGTCATGCCGTCGAGCAGGACGGACTCCGTCTCCCGGCCGTCGGCGCCCAGGAGCCCGCCTATCACCAGCCGGTCGCGCAGCTCCGCCGCCAGACGGCCGTCGGGGTCGCCCGTGGAGTCCCCGACCGTGCGCAGGCCGTCCGTGCGCAGCGCCTCGAACGTCAGCAGGCCGCCGTCACCCGCGGTCGCCGGCAGGCCGGGGCCGGTGAGCCAGCGGCGCGTCGGCGCGTGCGTGACGTACGGGTACAGCTCGTCCTCGGTGAAGACGATCGTCGAAGTGGCGGTGGTGGTCGTGCTGGTCCTGGTCCTGGTCGTGCCCATCGGGTCCCCCGTGCGGAAGTTGCGTGCGCCGTCCCACTGCTCCGCAGCCTATGCGGCACCACTGACAACGGCTCTGACCAGCGACAGCACCCTGCACCCTGACAAGCACCCAGCACACCCGACACCGGTCCGCACTGACAGACGTCCGGGCGGCCTCGCGGGTTCCCTTTCCGGCCCGATCGCCCCTCAGGTGAGGTACACGCCGCCGAGCACCACGACCAGCGCCGCCACCACGAACAGCAGGATCCAGCCCAGCAGCTTGCCCACGCTGGGCGGGGGTTCGTACCGCGGGGAGTCCGACGGGGAGTCCGGCTCCGGCTCGCTCACCGGTCCGTCACCACCGCCGCCTGCGGCCTTATCGGCAGCCGGTTCACCGGGCGGCCCGTCGCGGCCCGCACGGCGGAGGCGATCGCCGCGGGCGAGGTCACCACCGGGACCGCGCTGGCGGCCTTCGCCCCGAACGGGGCGACCACATCGCGTTCCTCGACCAGCTTGACGATCCGGATGTCCGGGGCGTCCAGGGCCGTGGGCAGCGCGTAGCCGGTGAGGTCGGGGTGGCGGATCAGGCCCCTCGGCGTGCGGAGGTTCTCGGTGAGCGCGATGCCGACGCCCTGCGTCACACCGGCCTCGATGCGGGCGGTGAGCTGCGCCGGGTTGAGGATCCGGCCGACGTCCTGGGCGACCGCCAGTTCGACGACCCGGACCGAGCCGAGCTCGATGTCGACGTCCACGACCGCGCGGATCGCGCAGAAGGCAAGGCCGACGAAGGCGTCGCCCTGGCCGGCCGCGTCCAGCGGCTCGGTCGGGTGCGGGCGGCACTGGGCCGTCGCCCAGAGTTCCTTGCCCTGCATCTCCTCGGTGACGGTCGTCGACAGGACGCCGTCGTACGAGGTGATCTTGCCGTCCGTGATCTGCAGCAGCTCCGTGGACATGCCGAACTTGTGCGCCAGGGGCTGGAGCAGCTGGGTGCGGACCATCTTCGCCGCGCGCTCCACCGCGCCGCCCGAGACCCATGTGTGGCGGCCGCGGCAGCCGGGGCCCGCGGGGGGCTGGTCGGTGTCGACGGGGGCCACGTGGACCTCGTCGACGCCCAGCGTCTCCTGGACGATCTGGCGGGCCAGCGTCGTGAAGCCCTGGCCGGTCTCCACCGCGGCGCACAGGACCGTGGCGACACCGTCCTGGACCTTCACGGTCGCCGTGGAGACCTCGTCGGCGCCCTCCGCGCCCAGCATGTGCACCATGCCGAGGCCGTAGCCGACGCCCCGGCGCACCGCGCCCGGTTCGCCCGCGCCCTCGGGGCCGCCGGGCAGCAGCCAGTCGTCCTCGGGCGTGTCCTTGGGGAGCGCCGGGAGGGGGAACTCCTGGACGGCCTGGAGGAGTTCGGCCACCGGGGCCGGGCAGGTCACCGTCTGGCCGGTCGGCAGGACGTCCCCGGTCGCCATGGCGTTGCGCAGCCGCAGCTCCGCCGGGTCGACGCCGAGCTTCTTCGCCAGCTTGTCCATCTGCGCCTCGTAGGCGGCGCAGACCTGCATCGCGCCCTCGCCGCGCACATGGCCGGACGGCGGGTTGTTCGTGCGTACCGCCCAGCCCTCGATGAAGGCGTTCGGGACGACGTAGGGGCCGCAGGCGAAGGAGACGGCGGCGGCCAGGGCCTCGGCGGAGGTGTCGGCGTACGCGCCCGCGTCCAGCAGGATCTGCGCCTCGACCTTCACCAGCCGGCCGTCGGCGTCGGCGTGGTGGCGGTAGCGCAGCAGCGTCGGATGTCTGTGGGCGTGGCCGAGGAAGGACTCCTCGCGCGTGGCCGTGAGTTTCACCGGGCAGCCGGTCTTCAGCGCGAGCAGGCCGAGCGGGAGTTGGAAGCCCTGGTCCTCACGGTCGGCGGTGGCGCCGGGCACCCCGGTGACGACGATCTTCACGCGCTCGGGTTCGAGGCCGTAGCAGGCGGCGGCGGTGTCCCGGTCGGCGTGCGGGTCGGTGGAGGCGAGGTAGAGCTCCACACCGCCGTCGGGACGGGGCACGGCGAGGCCGGCCTCGGCGCCGATGGGGGCCGGGTCGGCGCGGCCGATGCGGTATTGGCCCTCGACGACGACCTCGCCGGACGCGGACGGGTCGCCGTGGTGCAGCGGGATGTGCCGGATCAGGTTGCCGTCGGGGTGCAGCGCCTCCGCCTCGAAGGCCTGCTCGGGGTCGATCACCGGGTCGAGCACCTCGTACTCGACGATGACGGCCGCGGCGGCCATCCGCGCGGTGTCCGGGTGGTCGGCGGCGACGGCCGCGATGGGCTCGCCGTGGTGGCGTACGACGTCGGAGGCGAACACCGGGCGGTCGGCCTTGCCGCGGCCGTGCAGGATGCGGCCGGGGACGTCCTCGTGGGTGACGACGGCCCGGACGCCGGGCATCTCCCGCGCGTGGGACGTGTCGATGGACACGATGCGCGCGTGCGGGTGCGGCGAGCGCAGCACGGCCGCCCACAGCAGGCCCTCGGCCCACAGGTCGGCCGCGTACGGGAAGGTGCCCTCCGTCTTGGCGCGCGCGTCGGCGGGCTGCAGGGAGGCGCCGAGGCCGTGCGGGATCGGCTCGGAGGCCGGGGTCGGGTCCACGGCGGTCGTCGTGGTGACCGTCTCGTTGCTCACGCCTGGCCTCCGTCCTGGCCCTGCCCGTATGCCGGGTCATGCGGGTGGGGCTGTGCAGGGTTCTCGAACGCCGACGGGTGGACGCCTCCGGCGCCCGGCCCCGCCTGGTGCGGAATACGTGCCTCGTCGCCGTCCGACTCGGCGTCGGCGGCGGCGATCGCCTCGCGTTCGGCGACGACGTCCTTGACGGCCCGCAGGACGCCCCGGTAGCCGGAGCAGCGGCACAGGTTGCCGCACAGGGCCTGGCGGGCCTCCAGTTCGGTGGGGGCGGGGTTGCCCTCCAGCAGGTCGTGCACGGTCATCGCCATGCCGGGCACGCAGAAGCCGCACTGCACGGCGCCGCACCGGGCGAGCGCCCGCTGCACGTCCGAGGGCTGTCCGTCGACGGCCAGGCCCTCGACGGTGCGGATCTCGCTGCCGGCGGTGGTGACGGCCGGGACCAGACAGGAGGCGACGAGCCGCCCGTCCACCTGGACGTTGCAGGCCCCGCACTCGCCCTGCGAGCAGCCGTCCTTGGCGCCCGCGAGGCCGAGCCGCTCGCGCAGGACGTAGAGCAGCGACTCGCCGATCCAGGCGTCGGTGACGGGGCGGTCGGAGCCGTTGACGCGCAGCGTGTAGGCGGCGAGGGGGTGTTCCTCGTGGAACGGCGCCGGGGCGTCGTCCGTCTCGTCCGTCTCCTCCGCCTGCTCCACGGGCCCGTCGGACTCGGCGGCCTCGGTGGACCGCGGGGGGGCGGTGTCGGGGGCCGCGTCCGGCTCGGGATCGTGTGCGGTGTCCGCGGTGGCGGACCGGTCCTCGGGCGCCTCGGCCGGGCCGCGTGCGGCTCCGTGCGGGGCGCCGGGTTCGACGGGCGGCTCCGCGGGGCCGTGGGCGGCCTCAGCGGGCTCGTGAGCGGCCTCGTGGGCGCGGTGGGCGTCCTCGGTCGCCTCGGCGCTCCGCTCGGCCTCAGCGGCCCGCTGAGCGGCTCGCTCGGCGGCTTCCAGGGGCCCGTTCGGGGCCACCGTGTACGCCTCGGCGGAGATCTCCGGGGCGAACGTCCCGGTCGGGTGCGGGTGCTGCCCGGTGTGCTCGGCGGTGGGGTGGTGCCGGTCGGGGTCCACGGCCCCCGGGCCGTGCTCCGGCGCGTGCCCGAACGCGGGCAGGTCCGTCGCGGGCCGCGCGGCCTGGTCGGCCTCGTCGGGGTGCCGCCCCCACGTCCGGTCGCTCGCGCCGTGGTCCGCCGGACCGGCCGGTTCCGTCGCCCAGGGCGCGGACGCGCCGCCGGGCAGGGTGGCCGGGGGCGTGCCGCCCCACTGCTCGACCAGGGCCGAGGTGGTGAACTCGCCCGACTCGTCGGGCAGGTCGCCGCCCGCGACGGGGATCGACCACTGGCCCGTCACGTCGTGGCCGGGCGCGGACCGCGGTGCGCCCGACGACCCGGAGGTGTCCTCGAAGGCCCACTGGCCGGTCGCGCCGGGGTGGTACGTGAACCGGTCGTCGCCCACCGTCTGCGGGGTGCCCTGCGGGGCGGGCCAGTCGGAGCCGCCGGCCGGGGCCGCCCAGGTTCCGGTGCCGTCCGTGGGGGGCGCCACCGCTATCTGCGGCGGCACGTACCCGTGGCCGGGCGCGGCGAGCGGACTGTCGCCGCGGGCGGCCAGGAAGGCGTCGATGCCGCCCTCGGGGAGCTTGACGAAGGCGGTCGCGCCGTCGTCGTAGTCCCCTTGGGGCAGCGGGTCCCAGCGGCCGCCGCCCTGCGGCGCGCCCTGGCCCTGCCCGTCTTCCTGTCCGTGTCCGGGTCCGTGCTGGTCGTCGCTCACGACAGCGCCCTCCCCAGTGCTCGTCGGGCCAGCGCGGCGACAGTGCGCCGCAGGTGCAGTACGGCGGGCGGAAGTTCCGGTACGGAGCCGTCCACGCCCGGCACCGGGTCGGGGATGCAGGCGGCGGCGACGTACTCCCCGAAGGCGGTCAGCGCCTCGGGGACGATGGTGCGGCTGTTGTCCCAGTCGATGAGCCGGGCGACCCACTGCTCGGCCTCCAGCGGCCGCAGCGGCATCGGCGCTATGGCTCCGACGGCGCACCTGACGCCCCGCCGGGCGGGGTCGAGGACCAGCGCCACGGAGGCCACCGCACGGCCCGGTCCGGTGCGGCCGGTCGCCTTCAGGAAGATCTGCGGCGCGTGCAGCAGCGGCACGCGCACGTACCCGATGAGCTCGCCGCCGCGCAGCATCTCCATGCCGGCCAGCAGGTGCGACACCGGCATCTCGCGGCGGGCTCCGCCCGGGCCCACGATGATCAGGGTCGCCTCCAGCGCGGCCAGCACGGGCAGCGCGTCGCCCGTGGGTGCGGCCGAGGCGATGTTGCCGCCGAGGGTGCCCGCGTTGCGGATCTGCGGCGGGCCCGCGGCGCGGGCGGCCGCGGCGAGCGCCGGGATCAGGGCGGCGAAGTCGGGTCGGCCCATGCGCGCGTGGGTGAGTCCGGCGCCGAGCAGCGCGTGGCCGTCCTGGTACTGCCAGCCGCGGATCTCGCTGATGCGGCCGAGGCCGACCAGTCCGGTGGGCCTGAGCTGTCCCGAGTTGACGGCGGCCATGAGATCGGTGCCGCCGGCCACGGGCACGGCGGCGGGCATGGCGGCGAGCGCCGCCACGGCCTCGTCCAGCGTCGTGGGCAGCGTGACGGCCTGCCCCGCCTGCGGTGCGTGCGTGGTCAAAACCGGCTGCCCCTTCCCGCTGCCCCACCTGGTCCCACCTGTGCTGCCGTACGGTACGTGCTGACAGGGCGGACGTGGCAACTCTGGCACATCTTCGCAACACCCGAACGCGGGGGTCCGCTAGGAGGCATTCGCCCACCTCATCGAGGAGATGGTCCGTTTTGTACGGCATCACCGGTGCGGGCGAATTGCCACTCTTCGGTGACCATGGCGGGGGTTGTCCAGGTCGTGCGGTATCACCGGTTCGGGGGCGGGCCGTCGATCGGGCGCCCCGGGACGCCCGGCCGCCGCTGCCACGGCCTGGGGCCGGTGGGCGGGCGGTAGCCGACGCCCAGCGCGTCGAGCCGCTCGTAGTGGGCCTCCATCCGTCGCTCGAAGTCGGCGAAGTCCCGCTCCCGCGGGTCGGGCAGGGCGCTCCAGGCGACCTCGGCGAAGGCGGCGAGCCGGGGGAAGGCCTGGTAGTCCACGCGCGTGTGGTCCTCCATCACCTCGGTCCACAGGTTGGCCTGCGCGCCGAGCACGTGCTCCGCCTCCTCGGGCGTCAGCTCCGAGGGAACGGGTTCGAACCGGTAGACGTCCTCCAGGGTGCGCACGAACCCGATCGGCACGGGCTCGTCGGCGCCGCCGTCCTGCCGATGGTCCAGGTACACCTGCTGCTCGGGGCACATCACGACGTCGTGCCCGGCCCGCGCGGCGGCGATCCCGCCCGCGTAGCCGCGCCAGGACGACACCGCCGCACCCTCCGCGAGCCCGCCCTCCAGGATCTCGTCCCAGCCGATGAGCCGACGCCCGCGCGCGGAGAGCCACGTGTCGAAGTGCCGGATGAACCAGGACTGGAGCTGGTCCTCGTCGGCGAGTCCGAGTTCCCCGACGCGGGCCTGCGCGGCCGGCGACCGCCGCCACTGGTCCTTGGGGCATTCGTCGCCCCCGACGTGAATGAACTCCGAGGGGAACAGCTCCAGCAGTTCCTCGAAGACCCCCTCGTAGAAGCGCAGGGTGTTGTCGGTGGGGGCGAGTACGTTGGGATTGATCCCCCAGGTGTCCCACACGGAGAGGGCGGTCGTGTCGACGACGTCGGTGTTGCCGAGTTCCGGATACGCGGCGATCGCGGCCTGCGAGTGGCCGGGGACGTCGATTTCGGGGACCACGGTGATATGCCGCTCGGCGGCGTAGGCGACGATCTCCCGGATGTCGTCCCGCGTGTAGAAACCGCCGTGCGGCTTCTCCTCCCACAGCGGTGAGGCCCGGTGGCCGAATTTCGTGCGCGCCCGCCAGGAACCGACCTCGGTCAGCCGGGGGTACCGCTCGATCTCGATGCGCCAGCCCTGGTCGTCCGTCAGATGGAAGTGGAAGACGTTGAGTTTGTGCGCCGCCATCAGGTCCAGGTAGCGCAGGACGCCGTCCTTGGGCATGAAGTGCCGGGCGACGTCGAGCATGAGGCCGCGCCAGCGGAAGCGGGGGGCGTCCTCGATCGTGACGTGCGGCACGGCCCAGATGCGGTCGCCGAGCGGGGCCTTGCGGTACGCGTCGGGGCCGAGGAGCTGCCGCAGCGTCTGGGCGCCCCGGAAGACCCCGGCCGCGCTGCCGCCCTCGATGAGGATGCCGGTCCTGTCGCTGACGAGGCGGTACTCCTCGATGCCGAGCCCGGGGTCCAGTTGGAGCCCGATGCCGTCCCCGTCGGTGTCGTCGAGCTCCCGCCCTTCGGGCAGCGGCAGGCCGGTCGCCTGCCAGAGAACGGCGCGCAGCCACCGGCCGACGCCCTCGGTCGCGGTACCGGCGTAGAGCCGGGAGCGCGCCGTCAGCCGCACCTCGCCGGAGCCGGCGACGACGCGTCGCGGCACGGGAATCAGTGAGGTCATGTCAGTCCTTTACCGCTCCGCCCAGCCCGGAGACCAGCCGTCGCTGTACGAGTACGAAGAACACCAGAACCGGAATCGTCATGACCGTGGAGCCCGCCATCACGCCGCCCCAGTCGGGGTCGTCCGGCTTGTAGAAGACCAGCAGGGCCATCGGCAGGGTCGACTGCGAGGTGTCGCTGATGATGAAGGACTTGGCGAACAGGAAGTCGTTCCAGGCGGAGATGAAGGAAAACGCGCTCGTGACCACCAGACCCGGCAGGACGAGCGGGAAAAGGATCTGCCACAGAAAGCGCGCACGGCTCGCCCCGTCGAGGTACGCGGCCTCCTCCAGCGCCTCCGGAACCGCTTTCACGAACCCTCTCAGCATCCAGATCGCGAAGGGCAGCGAGAAGGCGATGTGAGGCAGGATCAGGGACCCCAGGGTGTTCAACTGGCCGAAGTCCCGCATGAGGAAGAACAAGGGGATCGTGAGCGCCTCCACGGGCACCATCTGGGCCACCAGGAACATGATCAGCAGAGTGGTCCGGAAGCGGAACCGGAATCGGGTCACGGCGGTCGCGGCGAGAAACGCGATCACCCCGGAGGCGATCACGACCGCGCCGGCCACGACGAGGCTGTTGAGGAAGTAGCGGCCGAATTCCTGCTGCCCGAAGACGCGCCGGAAGGAATCCAGAGAGGGCGCGAGCGTCCACGGGCGTGGCTCGCTCGAGCGGACCTCCCCGGCCGGTTTGAAGGCGCCCAGCACCATCCAGTAGAGCGGGAAGGCGACGACCACCGCGACCAGCAGCGCGCAGGCCTCGGCGGCGAACCGCCACGGACGGGCCACCGGACCCCGCACAGCACCCACGCTTCTCCCCTTCACAGCTCCTCCCCCTGCCGGCGCAGCAGCCGCAGGTACACCAGCGTCACGGCGAGCAGGATCAGCAGCATCACGACGCCGATCGCCGAGCCCAGGCCGTACTGCGAGGACGCGAACGCCTGTTGGTAGGCGTAGACGTTCAGGACGAGGTTCTGCCCGGCGATGCCGCCCCCGTTCGTCATCACGTAGATCTGGGTGAAGACCTTGAAGTCCCAGATGACCGACTGGATGGTGACGACCACGAGGATCGGCCGCAGCATCGGGGCCAGCACGGACCGCCAGATCCGCCACTGCGAGGCGCCGTCCAGGGCGGCCGCCTCCAGGACCTCGGACGGCACGGAGCGGATCCCGGCGTAGACGGTGACCATCACGAACGGGAAGGAGCACCAGACCACTTCGAGCAGGACGAGGAAGAAGGCGCTGAAGCGGCCGTACGTCCACGAGTGGTCGCCGAGGCCCAACAGCGCGTTGACGGGGCCGAAGTCGGGGTCGAACAGGAACAGCCAGACCGTGGAGCCGGTGACCGCGGGGGTCGCCCAGGCGCCCATCGCGGCCAGCATCAGCGCGAGCCGGGGCACGGCGCGCACCCGCGTGAGGAGGACGGCGAGCGCGCAGCCGACGGCGAGGGTGGAGATCACACAGGCCGCCGCGAAGACGACCGTCGACAGGAGCACCTGCCAGAACTGGTCGTCGGAGAAGACGTCCGCGTAGTTGCCGAAGCCCCGGAAGGCGGTCGGCTCCCCGCCGCTGACCTGGGCCTGGGTGTACCGGAAGAGCGAGATCAGGCCGAGTTGGTAGACGGGGTAGGCGAGCAGCGCGGCGAGCACGACGAGTGCGGGCGCGAGGTAGAGCCAGGGGGTCGGGCCGGCCGGGCTCCGCCTCCTTCGTACCGGCGGCGCGGAGGGCGTAGCGCGCTTCTCCACGACCGCCGTGTCGGTCACGGTCACCGGTTCAGCCCACGCTGCCGAACGCGGCGTCCATCTTCTTCGCCGCCTCCGCCGAAGCCGCGGCCACGTCCTTCTTGCCGCTGACGACCTCCTGGAACATCGTCGGCAGGACGAGGGACGAGTCGATCTGCGACCACGCGGGTGACGCGGGCACGAACCTGGTCCCGGCGGTCAGGGTCTGCACGAAGGGCTTCACGAAGGGTTCCTTCGTGGCGGCCTGGTCCCGGACGTCCGTGAAGGTGGGCAGGAAGCCCATCGCGTCGAACAGCGCGGCCTGGGTCTTCTTGGCGGCGAGGGCCTCCATCAGCTGGACGGCGAGGGTGCGGTGCGAGGTGCTCTTCAGGACGCCGATGTTGTTGCCGCCCGCGAAGGCCGGGGCGATCGAGCCGGACGTCACGCCCGGCAGCGGGACGACGGCGTACTCGCCCTTCACCTTGCCTGCTTCCACGGCCGTGTGGCTGAAGTCGCCGCCGATCGCCATGCCCGCCTTGCCCGCGGCGAACGCGGTGATGGTGTCGTTGCCGCCCATGCCCGCGCACTTGGCGGCGGGACAGTTGTCGTCGGAGAAGAGGGAGGTGTACGCGGTGATGCCCTTCCGGGCGGCCGCGCTGTCGATGCCGGAGGCGTACGAGCCGCTCTTGCCGGTGGCGAGTTCGCCGCCGTTGGCCCACACGAACGGCATCGCGCCGTAGGTGTAGGCGCCGCCCACGACCAGGCCGTACAGATCGGGCTTCGCGGCGCGGATCCTCCGGGCGGTGGTCGCCAGCTCGGCCATGGTCCTCGGGACCCGCAGACCGAGTTCCTCGAAGACGTCCGTGCGGTAGTAGAGGGCGCGGACGCCGACGTAGAAGGGGGCGCCGTAGAGCTTTCCGTCGACGGTGACGGACTGCTTGGCGGTGGGGTCGGTCGACTTGGCCTCGCTCCAGTCGCCGAAGTCCTCGGTGACGTCCAGGAGTCCGCCGTCGTGGACGTAGCCGGCCGTGTCGGTGTTGCCGTACTCCATGACGTCGGGAGCGGAGCCGGGGTCGTTGAACGCGGCCTTGACGCGCTGGGCGCGGGTGTCGACCGGGATGTACTCGACGTCGACCTTCGCGCCCTTGTGGGCCTTCTCGAAGGCGGTGACGACCGAGTCGACGACCCGCTCCTTGGGCTGGTTGCCGACCTCCTGGAAGAGCCAGACGCGCAGGGTGCCCGCCTTGTCGTCCGTGTCGGAAGAGGAGTTGTCGGATGTCTGGGGGGCGCAGGCGGTGACGACCAGGGCGGCGGCCGCGAGCGCGGCGAGCCGGGTGGGGAGCTTCATGGCGCGATCCTCCGAGCGTTGCAACATACGCAATGGGTGTTTCGCTCTGCACAACACCACGGAGGCTAGGGACTACATGAACACGCCGACAAGAGGTCTCAACCACTCTGTGACCAGCTGACGCACCCCGCGCAACGACAAAGGCCGCACAAGACGGCAAAGGCCCCCGAGGCGCGCTCATCGCGCCCCGGGGGCCTCGCAAGTCCCTACGGGCCCCTACGGGTCCCTACGGCTACTTCTTGTCGCCGCCCTTGCCCTTGTCGTCCCCGCCGCCCGCCATGGACTCGAAGATCTCCTTGCACATGGGGCAGACGGGGTACTTCTTCGGGTCGCGGCCGGGCACCCAGACCTTGCCGCACAGCGCCACGACGGGCGTCCCGTCGAGGGCGCTCGCCATGATCTTGTCCTTCTGGACGTAGTGGGCGTAGCGCTCGTGGTCCCCGTCGCCGTGCGACACCTGCGGCGTCGGCTCTACGAGGGTTCCCGTCCCAGTGCCTCGCTGGGGCTGGGTCTCAGGCTCAAGAGTGCTCATGGCGCCAAGGGTACTGAAGCCGGGTCCCGAAGCTCACACCCGTCAGTTGAGCGAAGCGTCGTCCGGATAGGTCGCCACCATCGCGAGTTCGCTGCGCTGGCGGCGCAGCACCTCGCGCCAGAGTCTCTCGGGGGACGGCGAGGAGACGTCGCCCGGTTCGGACTCCACGACGTACCAGGCGCCCTCGCCCAGCTCGTCCTCCAGCTGCCCCGGACCCCAGCCGGCGTAACCGGCGAAGATCCTCAGGGAGCCGAGGGCCGAGGCCAGGAGTTCCGGCGGGGCCTCCAGGTCGACGAGGCCGATCGCGCCGTGCACCCGGCGCCAGCCGAGCGGGGTGCCGTCGACGGCCGCGCCGCCCGGGATGACGGCGATCCCGAGGGCCGAGTCGAGGGACACCGGGCCGCCCTGGAAGACGACGCCGGGTTCACCGGTGAGATCCGCCCAGCCCTCCAGGATGTCGCTCACGCCCACCGGCGTGGGCCGGTTGAGGACGACACCGAGGGAGCCCTCCTCGTCGTGGTCGAGAAGGAGCACCACCGCACGGTCGAAGTTCGGGTCCGCCAGGGCGGGGGTTGCCACGAGCAGCCGCCCCGTGAGCGAGGACACCTCGGTCATGCCAGACATGATCCCGCATCTTCCCGCGAAGTGGGGAGGCAATGCGGGCACACGGGACGCGCACGGGCGCGGTCCGGGCGCACGGGCTCGCGGGAGCGACCGGCGGTGACCCCATGTGCCCGGTGGGAAACCGTTCGTGTTGTGACACAGCTATGACGTAGCTGGGTGGTCCCTGGGCTTACAGGACAGGGGGCGACGGCGATTACTCTGTCTCATCTGGCCTTGCCCCCGACACCAACGGCCCTTGCCCCAATCCACCATCCATGGAACGCGAGATACATGACCGTCAACGGCTCTGACGACGTACTGCTTGTCCACGGCGGCACCCCGCTCGAGGGCGAGATCCGTGTCCGCGGTGCGAAGAACCTCGTACCCAAGGCCATGGTCGCCGCCCTGCTGGGCAGTGAGCCGAGTCGGCTGCGCAATGTTCCGGACATCCGTGACGTGCGGGTCGTACGCGGCCTGCTCCAGCTGCACGGTGTGACGGTCCGGCCGGGCGAGGAGCCGGGCGAGCTGGTGCTCGACCCGACCTACGTGGAGAGCGCCAACGTCGCCGACATCGACGCCCACGCGGGCTCGAGCCGGATCCCGATCCTCTTCTGCGGCCCGCTCCTGCACCGCCTCGGCCACGCGTTCATCCCGGGCCTGGGCGGCTGCGACATCGGCGGCCGGCCCATCGACTTCCACTTCGACGTGCTGCGGCAGTTCGGCGCGAAGATCGAGAAGCGCGAGGACGGCCAGTACCTGGAGGCCCCGCAGCGGCTGCGCGGCACGAAGATCGTGCTGCCGTACCCGTCGGTCGGCGCGACCGAGCAGGTGCTGCTGACGGCCGTCCTGGCGGAGGGCGTCACCGAGCTCTCGAACGCGGCGGTGGAGCCGGAGATCGAGGATCTCATCTGCGTGCTCCAGAAGATGGGCGCCATCATCGCGATGGACACCGACCGCACGATCCGCATCACCGGCGTCGACAAGCTCGGCGGCTACAACCACGCCGCCCTGTCGGACCGTCTGGAGGCCGCCTCCTGGGCGTCCGCGGCGCTGGCGACCGAGGGCAACATCTACGTCCGCGGCGCCCAGCAGCGCTCGATGATGACGTTCCTGAACACCTACCGCAAGGTGGGCGGCGCCTTCGAGATCGACGACGAGGGCATCCGCTTCTGGCACCCGGGCGGCAACCTGAAGTCCATCGCGCTGGAGACGGACGTCCACCCCGGTTTCCAGACGGACTGGCAGCAGCCGCTGGTCGTCGCCCTGACCCAGGCCACGGGCCTCTCGATCGTCCACGAGACGGTCTACGAGTCCCGCCTGGGCTTCACCTCCGCGCTCAACCAGATGGGCGCCCACATCCAGCTGTACCGCGAGTGCC
Organism: Streptomyces sp. NPDC102259; assembly: GCF_044766465.1. Classification (NCBI taxonomy): domain Bacteria; kingdom Bacillati; phylum Actinomycetota; class Actinomycetes; order Kitasatosporales; family Streptomycetaceae; genus Streptomyces; species Streptomyces sp. NPDC102259. The sequence continues at coordinate 47,097 of NZ_JBIWMA010000025.1, forward strand.
TGGGCGGCTCGAACTGCCGCTTCGGCCAGCGCAACTTCCTGCACTCGGCGGTCGTGTCCGGCCCCACGAAGCTCCAGGGCGCCGATCTGGTCATCCCCGACCTCCGCGGCGGCTTCTCGTACCTGATCGCCGCCCTCGCGGCCCAGGGCACCTCCCGGGTGCACGGCATCGACCTCATCAACCGCGGCTACGAGAACTTCATGGAGAAGCTCGTGGAGCTCGGCGCGAAGGTCGAGCTGCCGGGGAAGGCACTGGGCTAGCACCCGTCCGCGCCGGGCCGGCACACACCGGCCCGGCCGACGTTCCAGGCCGTTGTCAGGGCACAACGATGGGGCGGCACCCGGAAGACCGGGTGCCGCCCCATCACGTTGCCTACGCGCCGTACACCGTCCCGTGAGGCCGGTGAGGCGTAGACGGCAAGGTCACTTGCCCTTTGCCGCTTCCTTGAGCTTCGAGCCCGCGGAGACCTTGACGCTGTAGCCGGCCGGGATCTGGATCGGGTCGCCGGTCTGCGGGTTGCGGGCGGTGCGAGCGGCACGGTGGGTGCGCTCGAAGGTCAGGAAGCCGGGGATCGTGACCTTCTCGTCGCCCTTGGAGACGATGTCGCCGACGACCTCGGCGAACGCGGCCAGCACTGCGTCGGCGTCCTTGCGGGTCACCTCGGCGCGGTCGGCCAGCGCGGCCACCAGCTCACTGCGGTTCATGTTGTTACTCCCGTGTTCTTCTTGCCGTTGCGGCGTGCCACGCGGCGGAGCCGCATGTTGGGCACAGCGAAGTCGTTGTGCACGCGCCCAGAGACGCATCCTGCCCCTACCAGCGGCGCGAAAGCCAATCCGGCACCCGCTCGGAGTCGTGAGACAACCCTTGGGAGTCACACGAGGGGCGATCGGTCGGGCGCAACCCTAGAGGGCCGTCCACGGCGCGAGGTTCCACGACGCGCCGTTGTGAGGACCGCCGTGGCGATCCTCACAGCCCCGCATACCCGGTACCGCGCAAACCATGGGGCCGACGTGGAGCAGCCTACGAGGCCGACGCTCCCGCCGCCTTCGCGGCCTCCCGCACCGCACCCGCGACCGCGCCGGCGACCTTGTCGTTGAAGACGCTCGGGATGATGTAGTTCGGGTTGAGCTCGTCGTCGCTCACGACGTCCGCGAGGGCCTTCGCGGCCGCGAGCATCATCTCGGTGTTGACGGTGCGGGACTGCGCGTCCAGCAGGCCGCGGAAGACGCCCGGGAAGACCAGCACGTTGTTGATCTGGTTGGGGAAGTCGGAGCGGCCGGTGGCCACGACGGCGGCCGTCTGGCGGGCGATGGCCGGGTCGACCTCGGGGTCCGGATTCGCGAGCGCGAACACGATGGCGTCGTCGGCCATGGCGGCCACGTCGTCGCCGTCGAGGACGTTCGGGGCGGAGACGCCGATGAAGACGTCCGCGCCGCGCACGGCCTCCTTCAGGGTGCCGGTGAGGCCCTCGGGGTTGGTGTTGTCGGCGATCCAGCACAGCGCCGAGTCCGGGGCCGCGTCGACCAGGTCCGCGCGGTCCGCGTGCACGACACCGTGGATGTCGGCGACGACCGCGTTCTTCACGCCGGCCGCGAGCAGCAGCTTGAGGATGGCGGTACCGGCCGCGCCGGCGCCGGACATGACGACCCGCACGTCCCCTATGCCCTTGTTCACGACGCGCAGGGCGTTCGTGAGGGAGGCGAGGACGACGATCGCGGTGCCGTGCTGGTCGTCGTGGAAGACGGGGATGTCGAGGGCCTCGCGCAGCCGGGCCTCGATCTCGAAGCAGCGGGGCGCGGAGATGTCCTCGAGGTTGATGCCCGCGAAGCCGGGGGCGATGGCCTTGACGATCTCGACGATCGCGTCGGTGTCCTGGGTGTCCAGGCACAGCGGCCAGGCGTCGATGCCGGCGAACCGCTTGAAGAGGGCCGCCTTGCCCTCCATGACCGGCAGCGCGGCCTTCGGGCCGATGTTGCCGAGGCCCAGCACGGCCGAGCCGTCCGTCACGACCGCAACGGAGTTGCGCTTGATGGTGAGGCGGCGGGCGTCCTCGGGGTTCTCGGCGATCGCCATGCAGACGCGGGCCACGCCCGGCGTGTAGATCATCGAGAGGTCGTCACGGTTGCGGATGGGGTGCTTGGACGCCATCTCGATCTTGCCGCCGAGGTGCATCAGGAACGTACGGTCGGAGACCTTGCCGAGGGTGACGCCCTCGATGCCGCGCAGCTGCACGACGATCTCGTCGGCGTGGGCGGTGGAGGTGGCGGCGATGGTGACGTCGATGCGGAGCTTCTCGTGGCCGGACGCGGTGACGTCGAGGCCGGTCACCGAGCCTCCGTGGGACTCCACGGCCGTGGTGATCTGGGAGACCGCCGTTCCGCTCGCGGGCACCTCCAGACGGACCGTGATCGAGTAGGAGACGCTGGGCGCCGTTGCCATGGCCGACTTCCTCTGCACTGCTGGGTCGCGGGTTTGCCGTCCGATCGTCGCACCTACCCACGAGTACGTGAAAGCCGCCCCGGATTGCGATCGTTTTGTTCTCAATCAAGTCGCCACAGGCGCGGAAGAAGGCGACGAAAGAGGCCCACATCACAGGTGACGTGGGCCTCTCTCGCGTTCATGACACCGACCCGCCATGCTCGCCTCGCGGCAAGTGGTCGCTCGTAGCGACGAAGGTTGGGCCCGGGGGCTTGGATCGAGCCGGTGTCACGACCAGGCTAACAAACGGATGCCGGAAGACCATTCCCGTCCGGGCAGTTCACAGGAAACCGTCAGCTGTTCAGTCCCTCAGAAGGTCCGGGACGCCGTTCGCGTCCGGCTCGTCACGGTCCCCGGAGACGACCGTGAGCTGCTGCGTGGCCCGGGTGAGGGCCACGTACAGCACCCGCAGGCCGGCCGGGCTCTCGTCCGCGATCTCCGCCGGTGAGACGACGACCGTGGCGTCGTACTCCAGGCCCTTGGCCTCGAGGCTGCCGAGGGCCACCACCCGTTCGCCGAGCCCGGCGAGCCAGCGTCTCGCCTCCTCGCGGCGGTTCATGGCGACCACGACGCCGACGGTGCCGTCGACCCGCTCCAGAAGCCGCCCGGCCTCCGCGCGGACGGTGGCGCCCAGGGTGCCGGTGACCGCCTCGAAGCGCGGCACGATCCCCGTCGACCTGACCGCCGACGGGGATTCGGCGCCCGGCATCGCCAGGGCCAGCACCTTCGCGGCCAGCTCGGCGATCTCGGCCGGGTTGCGGTAGTTCACCGTCAGCTGGAAGCGGCGGCGCGGGCGGGTGCCGAGGGCCTCGTCACGGGCCTCGGCGGCCTCGTCGGGGTCGGACCAGGAGGACTGGGCCGGGTCGCCGACGACCGTCCAGGTGGCGTGCCGGCCGCGGCGGCCGACCATGCGCCACTGCATCGGGGTGAGGTCCTGCGCCTCGTCCACGATGACGTGCGCGTACTCGGTGCGCTCCTGGGCGAGCCGCTCGGCGCGCTCGCGCTGCGTCTCCTCGCGCACCGGCATCAGCTCGTCCAGCCCGGTGAGCTGGTCCAGCGGGTCGTACTCGCGCCGCTTCTTCGGCCGGAACGGCGCGCCGAGGAGCGCCTCGAGCTCGTCGAGCATGGCGATGTCGTGCACCGAGCGGCCGTCCCGCTTGAGGGCCCGGGCGACCTTGCGGACCTCGCCCGGGTTGAGGATGCGGCGGGCCCAGCGGCCGAGCCGCCGCTCGTCGGCCATGGCCGTGAGGACGGCCTGCGGAGTCAGCTCGGGCCACCAGGCGTCGAGGAACGCGATGAACGAGTCCTCGGTGGTCACGTCCTCGTCGAAGGAGGAGCGCAGCTCGGCGGCGAGCTCGGGGTCGCTGTGCCGGCCGGCCGCGCCGGAGCGCTCCCACAGGGCGTCCAGGAGCAGCTTGCGGGCGCGGGGGCGCAGGAGGTTCACCGGGGCGGTGCCGCTGAGGGCGCTCTGCCGGACGCGGTCCAGGTCGGCGGCCTCCAGCTCCAGCCGGCGGCCGAAGGCGACGACCCGCAGCCGGGTGGGGGTCCCGGTGGGCGCGGGGGCCTCGCCGGCCTCCTCGTCGGGGTCGCCGAAGGCCAGCTGCGCCGCGGCCCGGCCGCCGTTCTCCAGCGCGCCGCGCGCCGCCTTCCGCAGCACCTTCAGCATCCGGTACGACCCCTTGGCCCGGGCCACCGCCGGGGAGTCGTACAGGGTGGCCTCGGCGCCGTCGACGAGGGAGCCGATGGCACGGATGGCGACCTGGCCCTCCTCGCCGAGCGAGGGCAGCACGCCCTCGGTGTACGCCACCAGCAGCGGCGTGGGCGAGACGATCAGGATGCCGCCCGCGTACCGGCGCCGGTCCTGGTAGAGCAGATAGGCGGCCCGGTGCAGCGCGACGGCGGTCTTTCCGGTGCCCGGCCCGCCCTCGACATAGGTCACGGAGGCGGCGGGAGCGCGGATGACGAGGTCCTGCTCGGCCTGGATGGAGGCGACGATGTCGCGCATCGTGTGGCTGCGGGCCTGTCCGAGGGCGGCCATGAGGGCGCCGTCGCCGATGACGGGCAGTTCGTCGCCGTCCAGGACCGCCTTCAGCTCGGGACGCATCAGGTCGTCCTCGACGCCGAGGACGCGGCGCCCCTTCGAGCGGATCACCCGGCGCCGTACGACGCGCCCCGGATCGACCGGGGTGGACCGGTAGAAGGGCGCCGCGGCCGGTGCCCGCCAGTCGATGACCAGCGGCGCGTAGTCGGAGTCGAGGACGCCGATACGGCCGATGTGGAGCGTTTCCGCGATGTCGGCGGTGTTGTCGGGGCGGACGGCCCCCTCGGCGGGCTCCACGGCGGTGTAGGCGCCGTCCGGGCCCTTCTTGCCGTCCTTCCCCGCGAGCAGGTCGATCCGCCCGAACAGGAAGTCCTCGAACTCGTTGTTGAGCCGGTTGAGGTGAACGCCCGCGCGGAACACCTGGGCGTCCCGCTCGGCGAGGGCGCCGGGCGTGCCGACCTGCCCGCGCTTGGCCGCGTCGTGCATGAGGAACTCCGCCTCGTGGATCTTCTCCTCGAGACGCCGGTACACCCGGTCGAGGTGTTCCTGTTCGATGCCGATCTCTCGGTCCCGCACCGAATCCGGCGCGGAATGCCGAACCGATCCGACCGCGGTTTCCTGCTGTGCCTGAACGGCCACCGGGCCCCCTTCTGACGTGCTGGGCAGCCGTCAACCGTACGCGAAGGGGACCCGCTGTAGGAAGTTACGCGTCGATCTGGACGAGCTTCTTGCCATCGAAGGTCATGACCTCGAAGTGGTCGATCTCATTGGTCTTGAAGGCGGCGCCGCCCACGACGTAGAGCGGGTTCTTGGCCTGCTCGGTCTTGGCGTTCGCGATGCCGTAGCCCCACTCCGGGACCGACCAGGACGAGACCGTCTCACGCTCGCCGTTCTTGCCGACGGCGATGAGCGAGCACTTCTCCGGGCCCGTCACGTTCTTCAGCTCGACGCCGATCTCCGTGCCCCACGCCTTCTCGCCCATGGCGACGGTCGCGGAGACCTTGCTCGCCGAGTCGGTCGCGGAGACCCGGTCGGTGAGCGTCGCGAAGGTGGTCTTGGCGGAGTTGGCGGACTTGGGGGAGCTCGCCTCGGTCCCCTTGGTCCCGCTGTCGCCGCCGGTCGCCGCCAGCACGGTGAGCGGGCCGCCGATGATCAGCGCGGCCGCTGCCGCCACCAGGAAGAAGGAGCGGCGGCGCTTGACCGCGCGGCGCTCGGACACCTCGTCGACCAGCCGTTCCGCGAGCCGCGGGCTGGGCCGGGCGGACAGGGACTCGCCGATCGCGGGGGTGCCGGTGCCCGGCAGGTCCGCGAGGGCGGCCAGCATGGGTTCCATGCCGGCGAGCTCGTCGAGCTGCTGGGCGCACCACTCGCAGCCGGCGAGATGCATCTCGAAAGCGGTTGCTTCGGCGTCGTCGAGAATCCCGAGGGCGTAGGCGCCGACGGTCTCGTGTTCGCTCGGGCTCGGAGATCCCGTAGATCCCTGCATGGGTCCAGACATACCCGAACCACCTGCTCCGAATCCCCCGTAAACGCTCATCACGCCGTCACCCCCCGCTCCTCCAGAGCCAGCTTCATCGACCGCAGGGCATAGAAGACCCGTGAGCGCACGGTGCCACTGGGTATACCCAGCGTCTCGGCCGCCTCGTTGACGGTACGCCCCTTGAAGTACGTCTCGACGAGCACCTCCCGGTGGGCCGGGGTCAGGTCGTCGAGCGCGTCGGACAGCGTCATCAGCCACAGCGCCTTGTCGATCTCGTCCTCCGCAGGAATGACCTCCAGCGGCGACGGGTCGACCTCCTGCGGCCGGGCCTGCCGGCTGCGGTGGCCGTCGATGACGATGCGGCGTGCGACCGTCACCAGCCAGGGGCGTACAGATCCGGTCGCACGATTGAGCTGACCGGCGTTCTTCCAGGCACGGATGAGCGTCTCCTGCACGACGTCCTCGGCGCGCTGCCGGTCTCCGGCAACCAGGCGCAGGACATACGCAAGCAGGGGTCCGGCATGCTCCCGATACAGAGCACGCATCAGCTCCTCGTCAGGTTCCGAGGGCTGGGACATGCGATGTCGGGCCCTCGATCCACGTTCATTGGCCACGGCCGCATCCTTGCGCACGCCCACCTCCGGTGTCCGGGGGATCCCCCAGTCGGTCGCTCGACGACGGGTACGCAAGCGGGGTGTTGAGCGTTCAAACCGGGGAGACACTTTTCTTCGGGGTGTCATGACGAGCGGGGACATGGCGGCACATTCCCACCGCTTTTTCTTTACGTTTTCGCCACATCGACAAGATCGCGCGGACTGCCCGGCGCGCGGGGCGGGTAAACGGCGTGTAATCGAAATCACTTCGACGATCGGTCGGTGACGCCTCCACGAAAGCCGCATACCAGGCAGGGGAGTTACGACCGCGAGGCGAGCGCCGCCCGCCGACGGTGCCGCGCGACCCGCTCCCGGTTCCCGCAGACCTCACTGGAACACCAGCGCCGCCGGCGCCCCCGGGACATGTCGACATACACGATCGGGCAGTTGTCCCCCGCGCACTGCCGAAGCCCCGCCCGGGCGACGGAATCGGTGAGCAGCTCCACCGCGTCCCGGGCCACGGCGGCCAGCAGCGCGACACACGCCGGCGGCCCGGCCAACTCGCGCACGAGCCCGCCGTCTTCGCCCCGCACGGCACGGGGGACCGGGGGCACGGCCCGGGCGGCGTCGTTGACGCGGCTCAGGGCGAGGTCGTACGACCCGGGGTCGTTACGGGTGAGCCACCCGTGCACCAATTGTCCGGTGTTCCGCCGCAGTTCGCGGAAGGCGGGCGGCCAGGAGGGGTCGGCGTGGGCGAGCGGGGTGTCCGGCGGGACGAGTCCGGAACCGCGGATCCACGCGCACAACGGCGCTACGGCGTCGAGCCGTTCGAGGGGATGCGCGGTCGCGAGCAGGTCGAGACAGATCCGCCCGGAGTCGAAACGGAGCTCGTCCATGCGTGTGTCACCGCCAACCGAGGGGCACTGCTAGGGGAACCGTCCCCTCACAGTGCCAGCGCGGGGTGCCGACCACCAGCCCGTCCGGCGATCGAGGACGAGGCCGTTCGGGCCGAAGCGGAGGTCCGGGGACGGCGGCCCCCGCGACGATGGGGGGTCCCCCGCAGGGGACGCGATCCCCTACTCGTCCGCGTACTTGGCGTCCGCGGCCGGGTCCAGCGCCAGCCGGTACCCCCGCTTCACCACCGTCTGGATCAACTTCGGCGCCCCGAGGGCCGTCCGCAGCCTGGCCATCGCCGTCTCGACGGCGTGCTCGTCCTTCCCGGCGCCGGGCAACGCCCGCAGCAGATCGGAGCGCGGCACGACCCATCCCGGCCGCCGGGACAGCGTCCGCAGCAACGACATCCCCGCCGGAGGCACCGGCTTCAGACACCCGTCCACCAGCACCGCGTGCCCCCGGATCTCCACCCGGTACCCGGCGATCGGCAGCGCCCGGGCCCGCGACGGCAGCTCCTGGCACAGCAACTGCACGAGCGGCCCGAGCCGGAACCGCTCCGGCTGGACGGTTTCCACGCCCCGCGCCTGGAGCGGCAGCGCGGTGACCGGCCCGACGCAGGCGGGCAGCACATCGTGGGCGAGGGCGGCGAGCAGCTCGGGCAGCAGCCCGCGCTGCTCGGCACGCGACAGCAGGGACGCGGCGGCGGGCGCGCTGGTGAAGGTGATCGCGTCCAGTCCACGGGAGACGGCGGCGTCGAGGAGCCGGTCGAGCGGCGAGACGTCCTCCGGCGGCATCCACCGGTAGACCGGCACCCCCACGACCTCCGCGCCCGCCACCCGCAGCGACTCCACGAACCCGGGCAGCGGCTCACCGTGCAGTTGGACGGCGACCCGGCGCCCCTCGACGCCCTCCTCCAGGAGCCGGTCGAGCACCTCGGCCATGGACTCGCTGGACGGCGACCAGTCCTCCTTCAGCCCGGCGGCCCGCACGGCGCCCTTGACCTTGGGGCCGCGGGCCAGCAGTTCGACGCCGCCGAGCCGCTCGAGCAGCTGCTCGCCGAGCCCCCAGCCGTCGGCGGCCTCGATCCAGCCGCGGAAACCGATGGCCGTGGTGGCGACCACGACGTCCGGCACCTGCTCGATGAGTTCCTTCGTGGCGGCGAGCAGCTCACCGTCGTCGGCGAGCGGCACGATCCGCAGGGCGGGCGCGTGCAGCACCGCCGCACCCCGCCGCTGGAGCAGCACGCTGAGTTCCTCGGCCCGGCGCGCGGCCGTCACGCCCACGGTGAAGCCCGCGAGGGGCCCGTGTTCGACGGCATCCTGGGGACCGGCGTCGGATCGCTGCTGTTGCTCGTACATCACTCTCGTCCCGCTCGAGTCGCGTTTGCACCTACATGCCGACGAGCCTGTCAACGGTGCGTGACAGGCTCGGTTCGGCCACATGTCGCCGGTGTTACGTCACACCTCGGCGTAGCTGAGCTGCTGCTTCGCCTCGGAAGCGGTGCTTCCAGCGGTGATCCTGCCGGACGGACGACGAAGGTATACGGCCCAGGTGACCCCGAAGCACGCCGCGTAGAAGGCGAGGAAGGCGACGAAGGCGCCGGTTCCGGAACCGTAGGAGAGGAAGGACTGCCGGAAGGCCAGGTTGATCCCGACGCCGCCGAGCGCGCCGACCGCGCCGATCAGTCCCATGGAGGCGCCGGACAGACGCCGGCCGTAGGCGGCCGCCTCCTCGCCCGTCAGCCCCTTGGCGACGGCCTTCGTCTGGAAGATGCCGGGGATCATCTTGTACGTCGACCCGTTGCCGAGGCCGCTGAGCACGAACAGCACCACGAAGACGCAGACGAAGAGCGGCAGCGACTTCTGCATGCTGGCGAAGACCAGGACGGCGGTCGCGGCGGCCATGCCGACGTAGTTGTACAGGGTGATGCGGGCGCCGCCGTAGCGGTCGGCGAGCCAGCCGCCGACGGGACGGATGAGGGAGCCGAGCAGCGGGCCGATGAAGGTGAGGTAGGCCGCCTGGAGGGGCGTCCGGCCGAACTGGTTCGTCAGGACCTGCCCGAAGGCGAAGCTGTAGCCGATGAACGACCCGAAGGTGCCGACGTAGAGGAAGGACATGATCCAGGTGTGCGCGTCCTTCGCGGAGTCGATCGCGGCGCCCGTGTCGTTCTTCACGGAGGCCAGGTTGTCCATGTACAGCGAGGCGAGGGTCGCGGCGACGACGATGAACGGGATGTAGATCCCCAGCAGCACACGCGGCCCGCCGCTCGCGCCGATGACGGCCAGGGCGATCAGCTGGATGACCGGCACGCCGATGTTGCCGCCGCCCGCGTTGAGCCCGAGCGCCCACCCCTTCTTACGGAGGGGGAAGAAGGCGTTGATGTTGGTCATCGAGGAGGCGAAGTTGCCGCCGCCGATGCCCGCGATCAGGCCCACCAGGAGGAACGTGTTGAAGGACGTCCCCGGCTCCATCACCGTGAACGCGGCGATCGTGGGGATCAGCAGCAGGCCGGCCGAGATGATCGTCCAGTTCCGGCCGCCGAAGATCGCGACAGCGAAGGTGTAGGGCACCCGCACGACCGCACCGACCAGCGTCACCATCGACGTCAGCAGGAACTTGTCGGCCGGGGTGAGGCCGTACTCCGGGCCCATGAAGAGCACCAGCACGGACCACATCGTCCAGATCGAGAACCCGATGTGCTCGGAGAGGACGGAGAAGAGGAGGTTACGGCGGGCGATCTTCTCGCCCTTCTCGTTCCAGAAGGCCTCGTTCTCCGGGTCCCACTCCTCGATCCAGTGGCTCCCCTTCTTCGTGGGGGGCGGGGATGCGGGGGCTGTACTAGGGGCTGTCATGACGCCTCCACGGTGCTCCGGGGCTCGGGTGGTTCGGGGGGATGAGCGGTGATGAGTCCCGAAGGTAGGGAGGGCGCGTTTCCACGCTGTGGCTGTGGGTGACCGGAAAGGAACGTTGCTCTCACCTTGCGTGGAGGGCCGGTGAGAGGTCGTGGGCAGAGCCCGACGCCGAGGCGCCCGGCCGTGGGGGTGCGGACCCGGGACCGGGTCGCCCGGGACCCGGCTCGTTCCGCCGGGTCCCGGGGCGTCCTTCAGTGGCAGGCGAACTCCTTGTTGGCGGTGCTCCCGCTCAACGTGCAGACCTGACCGCGGACCGCGCCGGCCGGGTCGTGAGCGGTGAGGTCCCAGGTCCCGGCGTTGCGGCTCAGGGTCGCGTACCCGAAGACCCCTCCCTGGGTGACCGAGTGACGCACGGGCTGCGGCGGCGTGCCGACCGGCGTCCCGATGACGCCGGCGTCGTTCGGCCCCTGCTCCAGTGGATCTCCACCGGAGAAGCCCACGGTCACCTGCGGTGGCCGCGGGGTGTCGAAATCGATCATCTGGTAGAGGTGCGCATGGCCCGACAGCACCATGCGGACGTTGTCCGCCAGCCGCTTGAGGGTCGTACCGGCGACGGCCCTGTCGAGGACGGGGGTGAACGTCTCCACCGGGGGGCCGACCGACCTCACCATCCACACGGGCTTGTGGGTGACGACGAAGTAGTCCTGGCCGGGTTGCTGCGCCGCGGCCCGGTTCACGGCTTCGAACTGCCGGGTGTACGTCGCCTGCTGCGTGAGGCTCCCGCTGTCGGCCGGGTCGGCGAACGAGGAGTCCACGTTGAGGAGGTGCAGGACGCCCGCACTGATCTCCACGGGATCGGGGTAGAGGGAGCACGTCCCGTTGGACCGGAGTTCGTCGGCGAGATAGCGGAACCACGCGGCCCCCGCGCCGCCCGTCGCGGGTGGGGTGCGGCAGTCTTCGTGGTTGCCTCGCGTCAGCACGACCGGCGCCACGGCCAGCAGACTCTCCGCCGGTCTGAAGAAGTCGGCGACCACACAGGCCCAGCTGAACCTCTCCGCCGAGAGCGTGCAGCCCGGATTCGTCGCCGTGTCGCTGGCCTGGGCCGGGTCGTCACGGTAGAGGTAGTCGCCGACATGGATCACGAGATCCGGACGCGTCACCGTGGCCGCGCTGTTCGCGATCCGCGCAAACGGCCAGCCCGTCTGGGTGTTGGCGCAGTTCTGGTTGGGACCCGCCGTCGTCACGCGGCAGCCCGTGTCGCCGATGACGGCGATGGTGCCGGGGCGCGTGCTCGGCGTCCAGTTCGGCAGGGGAAGCTCACGGTTCGCGGGGTGCAGCACGGCCGCCGCGACCGTCGACTGCGCGAGCACCGCGTTACGGGCCCCGAGGGGCACGACCAACTCGCACACCGTGGTGGGGAACTGCGGCAGCATGGGACGGCTCAGCAGCCGCATCCGGTAGGCCGTCCTGACGACACCCACGCTGTACCGCACGGAGGGGCACGTGCCGGAGGTGTCGGTGCTCACGTAGCGGATCTGGGTGCCCCGACCGGTCAGCTGGGTCCATGCCCATGCCTCACCGTTGGGGGACCCGGCCCCTGGCGGAGGAGGGGTCGGACCCGGCGGTCTCGGCCCTTCGCCGTAGGGCGCGGTCCCGTAGGGCGCGGTCCCGTAGGGCGCGGTCCCTGGCGAAGGGTTCGACCCCGGCGGCTTCGGCCCTCCCCCGGGCACGGTCCCTGCGAGGGCCGTCCCGGCCGAGAGTGCCGCGGCCAGCACTCCCGTCATGGCGAGAACGATTGTCCTGCGCGTCGTGCTCACATTCCTCCATCCCAGAACCCTGGATTCCGGCCCGTCCCGTAGACGGGCATACCGGGCAATACTCACCAGGGCTTTCGAGGGACGCACCCCGAACCGGTCGAACGGCCTACAGCGGCGGACAGCGGCCCCGCACCGGGCGCGGTGCGGGGCCGGGAACGCCGTTCAGGCCGGGAGTGCCGTTCAGGCCGGGAATGCCGTTCAGGCCCGGTGGGTTCCGGCGCCGACCCGTCCGTCCGGCCACACGCGTGGCCTGCGGCGGGCCGCCAGATCCTCCATCCAGCCGAAGCAGACCACGCAGGCCGCGGTGAGCAGCCAGATGGCCGGCAGCTGCGGCCACGGGCTCTCCAGCACCCAGGTCGCGTTCGTCTCCAGCCACGAGATGCCCCACAGCCGGTCCCAGAGGGCCTCCACGACTCCGATGCACACGTTGTGCCACAGGTAGATCGTCACGGCACGGGAGTTGAGCAGGGTGATCAGCCGGTCCCAGCGACGCAGCCGGCCCGGCCACTCGGACCACGACGGGCTGATGTGCAGGAGCAGCAGCACCGCCGCGAAGGACCACAGGGACTGGGCGAAGGGCATGTCGTCCAGGTCGTGGCCCTCCCTGAAATCGTGGGTCAGGGTGTACCAGAGGCCGATTCCCGCCACCGCGGGCGCCAGGGACGGCACCACGTAACGGGGCAGGCGGCGCAGGATGCCCTCCTGGTGCGCCATGCCCAGCAGCCAGCACGCGCCGAACGTGCCGAAGTCGCTGAGCTCGGCCTCCATCCGCCAGCCCGGCACCGACAGCGCGCCGAACTCCAGGGCGGCGGAGAGCGCGAGGGGCGCGACGATCGTCGGCCAGGGCAGCCGACGCAGCGCGCGCAGCAGGAGCGGGGAGAGCAGCACGAACCAGAGGTAGGCGCGGAGGTACCAGAGGGGTACGCCCAGGTCGACGGCCCAGCCGTCGCTGATCAGCCCGTGCGCGCCGGGCAGGCCCTCGCCGTACGGCGGGTCGCTCAACGGCAGGACCCAGTAGGCGAGGTGGAGCCACCACCAGCCGGGGTGCCCCTCGTCGTCCGGCCTCCAGCCCGCCACCAGCATGCCCGTCACCCCGACCGCGCCCAGCAGCCACAGCGGGGGCAGCAGCCTGCGCAGCCGGCCCCGCACGACTCCCAGCGCGGGGCGTCTGGCCAGCGAGCGGGCCATGAGGTTGCCGGCGAGCGCGAACATCACGCCCATGGAGGGGAAGACGACGGGCAGCCAGGCCCAGCCCATCAGGTGGTAGAACACGACCCGGAACAGGGCGATGGCCCGGAGCAGGTCGAAGTAGCGGTCCCGTCCACCGCCCTGCTTCCCGGCACCCTTCTTCTCGGAACCCTGCTGTTCAGATCCCTGCTCTTCGGAACCCTTCTGCTCAGAACCCTGCTGTTCGGAACCCTGTCGCTCCGGACTCCGCTGCTCCGGACTCCGCTGCTCCGGCCCGGCGTTCCGGGTCGGCGGGTGGGGCAGTTCGGGCAACTCGGCCGTGGTGTCCGTCGGGTGGGTGCTCATCAGGCCGCTCCTCCGTCCGCGGTCGCCGCCGTCGTACCGGGCGGGGCCGCCACCTGGCCCTTGCGGCGAAGTTTCTGCCAGCGCAGCCGGCCGCCGGTGAGGGCGGTGATCCAGGACTGGAGCAGGACGATGTACATCAGCTGGCGGTAGAGGAGCTGCTGGAGCGGGAGGGAGATCAGGGGGGTGAGGCGCTCGCGGTCCAGGACGAAGGCGTACGCCGCGCAGCCCGCCTGCACGGCGAGGACGCCGAACCAAGCGGCGATGGTCCTGCCGGTCGGGCCGAAGAGCAGACCGTAGACGAGGAAGAGGTCGATGAGCGGGGCGAGGAGCGGGGCGACGACCATGAAGAGGGAGACGAGCGGCAGGCCGACGCGGCCGAAACGGCCCGACGGTCCGCTCTCGACGAGGGCGCGGCGGTGCTTCCAGATCGCCTGCATGGTGCCGTAGCACCAGCGGTACCGCTGCGACCACAGCTGCTGGACGGACTCGGGCGCCTCCGTCCAGGCGCGCGCCTTCTCCGCGTACACGACGTCCCAGCCGTCCCGGTGGATGGCCATGGTGATGTCGGTGTCCTCGGCGAGGGTGTCGTCGCTCATGCCGCCGACCCGGTCGAGCGCGGTGCGGCGGAACGCCCCGACGGCCCCCGGGATGGTGGGCATGCAGCGCAGGACGTCGTACATGCGGCGGTCGAGGTTGAAGCCCATCACGTACTCGATGTGCTGCCAGGCGCCGATCAGCGTGTCCTTGTTGCCGACCTTGGCGTTGCCGGCGACCGCGCCGACCTTCGGATCGGCGAAGGGCTGGAGGAGTTCACGGACCGTGGAGGGCTCGAAGACCGTGTCGCCGTCCATCATCACGATGAGGTCGTGCCGGGCGTTGGCGATGCCCCGGTTGAGGGCGGCGGGCTTGCCCGCGTTGAGCTGACGGACGACGCGGACGCCGGGCAGGTGCAGGTCCTCGACGATACGGGCGGTGCCGTCGCTGGAGCCGTCGTCGATCACGAGGATCTCGATCGGGTGCTCGCTCTTCATCAGCGAACGCACCGTGCTCTCGATGCACTTGGCCTCGTTGTAGGCCGGGACGAGCACCGACGCCGGTTCGGTGACGGGTGCGTCGGGCCCCCAGACGAAGCCCTTGCGGCGGGTACGGCGGGTGTGGATCGCGGACAGCAGGAGCATCAGCCCGAAGCGGGCGAAGACCAGGACGCCGATGACGGCGAGGCCCACGACCAGGACGCCGGTGATGTCGTCGGAGGCCTCGACCAGGAAGACCCAGGCCCTGCCCTTCCACAGGTCGAGCCCGGTGACCGGGGTGTGCGCGCTCGGGGCCTTCAGGGCCTCGGTGAGGTTCTCGAACCGGTAGCCCTTGCCCTGGAGTTCGGGGAGGTAGGTGTCGAGCGCCCGGACCGTCTGGTGGCGGTCGCCGCCGGAGTCGTGCATGAGGACGATCGCGCCCTCGCCGCCCTGCGGCGTGGCGTTGCGGATGATCTCCCGGACCCCGGGCCTGCGCCAGTCCTCGCTGTCGGCGGTGGTGAAGACGGTGAGGTAGCCACGGGTGCCGACGAACTGGGTGACCGGCCAGGAGGCGTTGTCGAGGGCGTCCGTGCTGGAGGAGTAGGGCGGCCGGAAGAGCGACGTCCGGATGCCCGCGGCTCCCGCCAGGGCCAGCTGGTTCTGGGTGAGCTCCCAGTCGATGCGCCTCTTCGACTGGTAGGAGAGGTCGGGGTGGTTGAAGGTGTGCAGCCCGATCTCGTGGCCCTCGTCCACCATCCGCCGGACCAGGTCCGGGTAGCGGGAGGCCATGGTGCCGGTGATGAAGAAGACGGCGTGCGCGTGGTGCTTCTTCAGGACGTCGAGGACCTCGGGGGTCCACTTCGGGTCGGGCCCGTCGTCGAAGGTGAGCACGATCCGGTGCTCCGGGACGTCCAGGGTGGCCTGCTGCCCGTTCCGGGTGTCGACGACCGGCCCGCCGTCGAGCACCTTCTGCGGCACCTTGTCGGCGGCGGCCTCGGGACGGATGCGGTGGTCGGCGAGGATCTCGCTGTGCACGTAGCCGCGCAGCATCAGCATCGCCATCATCGCGAGGAGCACGACGAGCGGCAGCAGATGACGCAGCCGGAGCGACACCAGGCGCCGGCGTTCGGGTGACGGCGGCGCGGCGTGCGCGGAGCCGCCGGCGGCCCGCCCCGGGGCCCGGCCCCGCCCCTGCCTCGGGCCGGGCCGCCGACCGGAGGAGCGCCGCCCACCGCCGCGCCACCCGCCGGCCGACTCACCTCCTGGCGCGTCCCCCGTCGACGGTGAAGCGGACGCGGCGTGGCCGCCGGACGAGTGCGCGGGCTGCCCGACAGCTGACCGTCGGGTCGAGCGGCGGCTGGTACGTGGTGCCATGAGAGGTGGTTCTCCGGGGACGAGGTCGGGCGAAGGTACGCGCCGCGAGCTGAAGCGGCGAGGAGCGAGTGGCAAGACATCCAAGACATCGCTGACAGAGGTGGGACTTCATATGCCGGGCCCCGTGGTGCCGGACCCCGTGGTGCGGCCCGTCGACCCGGGTGTCCGAAGGCGCGGCCGCCGGCAGGGTCGGCGAAGCCGTGGCCACCGAAGCCGTGGCCACCGAAGCCGTGGCCGCCGAAGCCGGTCGCCGTCGGCGGGGTGCACCGCGCACCGAGGCCGGTGACATCCGTGAGGCCCGTCGGCCGGCGACTCTCACGGGGTCCCGGTCAGGCTGCCGGGCTCGATGCCGCCGGGACCGGTTCCGGCGGGCCGTCGGCGACCGTGGTGGAGGCTCCTCCGGCCGGGGACGGCGAGGAGGGCGTCGAAGGAGAGGCCGCGGGTGAGGAGGCCGGCGGTGGCGTGGACGGCGTCGGCGCGACCACCGGACTGCTCGGGCCGGACGTCGAGGAGGCCGTGGCGGTGGCGCCCGCGCTGGGGCGGGTGGACCCGGTCGCCGAGGGCCGCGCCGCCGGGGACGCCCCGCTCGACGGAGCCACGCTCCCCGACGCGCCCGGCGCCGTACTCGCACCGGCCTTGCCCGGCACGGCGCCGGACGCGGTGGCGGTGGCACCCGAGCCGCCCGGAACCTTGCCGCCGGGGACGCCGTTGCGCGGGCTCGCGGACTTGTCGGGCGACGACGTGCTGTCCACCTTGCCGGCCGCCGGCTTGTCGTCGGCCTGGCCCGGCACGGGAACCGGCAGCCAGGGCGCGCCCGCGTTGCCCGAGAGCAGCGCGGCCACGATGACGACGGCGTACGCCCCGCACGCGGTGCCCACGACGATGCCGATACGGCGGAAGGTACGACCGCGCCGGCCCGACTCGTCGACGAACACCGGGACGTCGGAGGCGGCCTCCGCACCGTCGGGCCGCCCCTTCTTCAGGGAGTCGAGCTGGACGGTCACCTCGCCCGGGTCGTTCTCCTTCCCGTCCGCGCCGCCGGGCTGCTCTCCCCAGGGATCGCGGAGATCGCTCGACCGTTCGTTTTCGGAAAGACCGTTCGAGGCGTTCAAGGCCGACAGCAGGCCGCTATCACGCGGTACATCCATTAATGACCGGTATCTGGTGCTCTCTCCCGCCATGGACGTCAGAGGCTGCCCTCCGACTCCGGGGAAGCCCTGGACCCCTGGCCCCACGGCCGGCACGTCCCGGGTCGGTGATGCCGCCTCCGGCCACTTCGGTTGGGCGTCTTCTCGCCAATTCTTCATGCGCGTACTTCCCCCCACAGAACCGTTCCGGGTGCGCCGACGACCCTGAGCGCACGTCGACGAAACCGGGCCCCCACCCAGTCCCAGCGCCCCATTTATCCCATTGCGCTCAGGTCCACGAATCTAGCGCAGGCTTGGGCCCTGCGTTCGCGATGTGTCATACATGGACAGAATTCGCGCCTCTGTCCATGGCTGGAAACCGACCCTCCCCGAGCCTCGACGGTCGCACTCCGATCACCCCGATCCCGAAAGTGACCCCCGATGCACATCGAAGATCGAAGGGATCTGACCCTTTCATCACATCAGCGACATAGCTCGACAAAGAGGCAGCTCCGCGGAGCGGGCGGAGATCCGCTCCAGGCATGGCCGGAAAGTTCACCGGCGTCGACACCGGATTGCCCGTTTTTCCCACCCGCCCCATTGACGTGACCACAGCAGCCACATAACTTCCCCCGTCGAAGCGCTTCGACGTCACCCATCGAATCGATTCGATGGACGCACCGTGACGCCCTCAGATCCATCCGACTCCCCTGGAGGAAAAGGATGTTGACGGCACGAAGGCGTGTGATGGCACGACGGGGAACGGCGAGCGCGGCGGCGGTCCTCGCCGCATCGCTGCTCCTGGCCTCCTGCGGCGGCTCGGACGGCGGCGGCGCCTCCGACGCCAAGACCCTGCGGCTGTGGCACTACGAGGCCCCGAACAGCGCGATGGGCGCGGCCTGGACAGCGGCGATCAAGGAGTTCGAGGCCCAGCACCCGGGCGTGCAGGTGGAGTTCGAGGAGAAGAGCTTCGACCAGATCCAGAAGACCGCCCCGATGGTCCTCAACTCCTCCGACGCGCCCGACCTGATGGAGTACAACAAGGGCAACGCGACGGCGGGCCTGCTCTCCCAGCAGGGGCTCCTCACCGACCTGTCCGCCGAGGTGACGAAGCGCGGCTGGGACAAGCTGCTCAGCCCGGGGGTGCGCACCACCAGCCGGTACGACGCGAACGGCGTGATGGGCTCCGGCAAGTGGTACGGGGTGCCCAACTACGCCGAGTACACGATGGTCTACTTCAACAAGGACCTGTTCGCGAAGTACGAGCTCGCCGAGCCGAAGACGTTCGACGACCTGGTCGCGGCGATGGACGCCTTCGCCGAGCACGAGATCACCCCGCTCGCCAACTCCGGCGCCGAGTACCTGGCCCAGCAGTACGTCTACCAGTTGGCCCTGTCCAAGGCGGACCGCTCCTGGGTCGACTCCTACGAGCTGTACCGGGGCGAGAAGACCGACTTCCACGACGCGGCCTGGACGTACGCGGCCGACACCTTCGCCGACTGGGTGAAGAAGGGGTACATCGGCAAGAGCTCCACCAGCGCCAAGGCGGAGGACGCGGGCGTCTCCTTCATCCAGGGCAAGGCGCCGATCCTGTTCTCCGGCAGCTGGTGGTACGGCCGCTTCCAGGACGAGGCGAAGTTCGACTGGGGCACCACCCTGTGGCCCGGCTCGAACCTCACCGCGGGCTCCGGCGGCAACCTCTGGGTGGTCCCCAAGAGCGCCCACAACAAGGAGCTGGCCTACGACTTCATCGACATCACCATGTCGAAGAAGATCCAGAACCTGCTCGGCAACAAGGGCGGCGTGCCGGTCGCGGCGGACCCGGCCGCCGTCACCGACCCGAAGTCCAAGAGCCTCATCACCGACTTCAACACCCTGTCCGGCCGCGACGGCCTGGCCTTCTACCCGGACTGGCCGGTCCCCGGCTTCTACGACGTCCTCGTCTCCGAGACCCAGAAGCTGATCACCGGCAGCGAGAAGCCGGACGGCTATCTGGACGCGTTGCAGGAGGCGTACGACAAGGGCGTACCGAAGACATGACGGTGACCGTCGAACGCGGCGGGCGGGTGAGCGGCAGGCAGCACAGGGCCGTTCACCCGCGCCCGGCCCGGAACTCCTACGCCCTGTTCCTGCTCCCCGGCGCTCTCGCCTTCCTCGCCGTGATCGTCGTCCCGTTCCTGATGAACACATGGGTGGGCTTCACCGACTGGCAGGGGGTGGGCAGCCCCGAGTGGTCCGGGCTCGCCAACTACCGCGAGCTGATGGACGACGCCGAGTTCTGGGAGAGCTTCCGGCACAGCCTCTTCATGGTCGTCGCGATGGCGGCGCTCCCCACGGCCGTCGGACTGGTCCTGGCCGCCGCCCTCTTCGACCATGTCGGCAAGCACTTCGGCAGCCGGACGGCGGCCGTCCTGCGCGCCTGCTTCTATCTCCCGCAGGTGCTGCCGATCGCGGTCGCCGGCATCGTCTGGAGCTGGATCCTCGCACCCGACGACGGCTCGCTCAACGAGCTCCTGCGGGCCGTCGGTCTCGGCTCCTGGCGGCAGGACTGGCTGGGCGACCCCGACCTCGCGCTCTACAGCGTCATGGGCGTGATGGTGTGGGTGCAGCTCGGCTTCCCGCTGGTCGTCTTCATGGCGGGGCTGGAACGCGTCGACCCGCAGCTGTACGAGGCGGCCGAGCTGGACGGCGCCGGCTGGTGGCGTCGCTTCCTGCACATCACGCTGCCGCAGATCCGCCCGGAGATCTACGTCGTGCTGACCTGGTGCACGATCGCCGCGCTGAAGGTGTTCGGCGCGGTGTACGTCCTGACGAAGGGCGGCCCCGGCGGCGCGACGAACGTCCCCTCCTACTTCTCCTTCACCACGTTCTTCGAGAAGACGCAGGTCGGCTACGGCGCCGCGATCTCCACCGTGCTCACCGTGATCATCCTCGCCCTCTCCCTGGTCGGCCTGCGGTTGCAGACCCGGGCGGAGGACGCGGAGGAAGGACTCCGGACGTGAAGGCCGTACGAGCCCTGCGCCGCTACCCCGTCCTGGCGGCCCTCTGCCTGGCCGCCCTCTTCATGATCGTGCCCTTTCTGGTCGTCGCCGTGAACGCGGTCAAGTCCCCGGCGGAGTACTCGCGCAACGGCCCGCTGAGCCTGCCCGACGGGCTGTACCTGGACGGTCTGAAGGACTTCTGGGAACGCGTCGACTACAGCCGCAAGCTGCTGAACTCGGTCCTGATCAGCGGCTCGGTGGCGGTGCTCGCGGTCGTCCTGTCGGTGCTGAACGCGTACGCGATCGGCATCGGGCGGATCAGGGGCCGCACCTGGATCCTGGCCTTCTTCGTGCTGGCCAACATGCTTCCGCAGGAGGCGCTGGTCTACCCGGTGTACTACCTGAGCAAGCAGGCCGGCCTGTACGACACCCGGCTCAGCGTGATCATCGTCTTCACGGTGATCCAGGCGGCCTTCGGCACCTATCTGCTCTCGTCCGTGCTGAGCCGGTTCCCGCGCGAGATCATCGAGGCGGCCCGGATCGACGGCGCCGACAAGTGGCAGGTGCTGTGGCGGATCGTCGTCCCGGTCAGCCGCCCCACCCTCGGCGTGCTCCTCGTCTTCTTCTTCATCTGGACCTGGAACGAGTTCCTGCTCCCGCTGGTCATGCTGATCTCCAACGACAACCAGACCGTGTCGGTGGCCCTCGGCGTCCTCCAGGGGCAGCGCCTGATGGACGCCACGATGACCAACGCGGCCGCCCTCCTCGGCGTACTCCCGGCCCTCGTCTTCTTCCTCGTCTTCCAGCGGACCCTCACCCGTGGCATCGCCGTGGGCGCCGTGAAGTAGTGAGGACCGAGCAGTAAGGACCCCCCACCCATGAAGTTCACCGACGGTTACTGGCTGCTGCGCGAGGGCGTCACGGCCGCCCATCCGGCCGAGGTCCTCGACGTCACCGAGTCGCACGGCGTCCTGGAGATCCACGCACCGACCCGGCCCATCCGCAGCCGCGGCGACCTGATGACGGGACCGGTCATGACGATCACCGCCCACACCCCGATGCCCGACGTCGTCGGCCTCACCCTCACCCACTTCACGGGCGAGCGGCCCCGCGAGCCCGCCTTCGACCTCACCGAGGCGGAGCCCGCACCCCAGCTCTCCTACGATGACGACTGCGCGACCCTGACCTCCGGCGCGCTCTCCGTGAGGGTCGCGCGCTCCGGTCCCTGGCACGTGGAGTTCCTCGCCCACGGCCGCACCCTCACCTCCAGCGGCCCCAAGGGCATGGGCATCATGCGGGACGCGGCCACCGGCGGCCACTATCTGCGCGAGCAACTCGACCTGGGGGTGGGGACCTCCGTCTACGGCCTCGGCGAACGCTTCGGACCGCTGGTCAGGAACGGCCAGGTCGTCGACATCTGGAACGCCGACGGCGGCACCGCGACCGAACAGGCCTACAAGAACGTGCCGTTCTACCTCACGGACGCGGGCTACGGCGTCTTCGTCGACCACCCCGGCAAGGTGTCCTTCGAGGTCGGCTCGGAGGCGGTATCGAGGGTTCAGTTCAGCGCCGAGACCCAGGAGTTGACGTACTACGTCATCCACGGCCCCACCCCGAAGGACATCCTGCGCAAGTACACCGCCCTCACCGGCCGCCCCGCCCTCCCGCCCGCCTGGTCGTTCGGCCTGTGGCTGTCGACATCGTTCACCACCTCCTACGACGAGGAGACGGTGACCTCGTTCATCCAGGGCATGCGCGAGCGCGAACTCCCGCTCTCCGTCTTCCACTTCGACTGCTTCTGGATGCGCGAGTTCCACTGGTGCGACTTCCGCTGGGACCCGCGGGTGTTCCCCGACCCGGAGGGCATGCTGACCCGGCTGAAGGCGAAGGGCCTGCACGTCAGCGTGTGGATCAACCCGTACATCGCCCAGCGGTCGCCGCTCTTCGCGGAGGGCCGGGCGCTCGGCCACCTGCTGAAGCGGCCGGACGGGAGCGTCTGGCAGTGGGACCTGTGGCAGCCCGGCATGGCCCTGGTCGACTTCACCAGCCCCGCCGCCCGCGACTGGTACGCGGCCAAGCTGGAGGCGCTCCTCGCCCAGGGCGTCGACTGCTTCAAGACCGACTTCGGCGAGCGCGTCCCGGTCGACGTGGCCTGGTCCGACGGCTCGGACCCGGAGCGGATGCACAACCACTACACGTACCTGTACAACCGCACCGTCTTCGACGTGCTGCGGGGGCACCGGGGCGAGGGGGAGGCGGTCGTCTTCGCACGATCGGCGACGACCGGCAGCCAGCAGTTCCCGGTGCACTGGGGCGGCGACTGCGAGGCGACGTACGCGTCGATGGCGGAGTCGCTGCGCGGCGGACTGTCCCTGGGCCTGTCCGGGTTCGGCTTCTGGAGCCACGACATCGGCGGCTTCGAGGGCACCCCGTCGCCCGCGCTGTTCAAGCGCTGGCTGGCCTTCGGCCTGCTGTCCTCGCACAGCAGACTGCACGGCAGCTCCTCGTACCGGGTGCCCTGGCTGTTCGACGAGGAGTCGGTGGACGTGGCCCGGCACTTCACCCGGCTGAAGCTACGGCTCATGCCCTACCTGTACGAGGCCGCCCGCGTCGCCCACCAGGAGGGCACGCCGGTGATGCGGGCGATGGTGCTGGAGTTCCCGGCGGATCCCGGGTGCGCGCACCTGGACCGGCAGTACATGCTCGGCCCGGACCTGCTGGTCGCCCCGGTGTTCGACGACGCGGGGGACGTGACGTACTACGTCCCCGAAGGCGTCTGGACCCAATACCTGACCGGGCGGACGGTGACCGGGCCGCGCTGGGTGCGCGAGCGCCACGGGTTCCTCAGCGCGCCGCTGCTGGTGCGGCCGGGCGCGGTGCTCCCGGTGGGCGCCCACGCCGACCGGCCGGACTACCCGCACGCCGACGGGGTCACCCTGCGCACCTACGGCCTGGAACGCGGCGCCCAGGTGACGGTACGGGTCGGCGACGTGACCTTCACCGTCGTGCGGGAGGGGGACACCCTGCGGGCGTCCGCGAGCGACCCCTCGGCGCCCTGGGCGCTGGCGGCCGGCGACCGGGTCGCACGGGCGGCGGCGGGCACCGGGTTCCTGACCCTGGAGACCCCGGACGACCGGGAGCGGGCCTGATGGTGAAGATCACCGATGTGGCGCGGCACGCCGGGGTCTCCCCCAGCACGGTGTCGTACGCGCTGAGCGGCAAGCGCCCGATCTCCGAGGAGACCCGGCGGCGGGTCGAGGAGGCCGCCCGCGCGCTGGGCTACCGGCCGCACGCCGGCGCCCGCGCGCTGGCCAGCAGCCGCTCGAACGTGCTGGCGCTCGTGGTGCCGCTGCGGGCCGGCATCCATGTCCCGGTCGTCATGCAGTTCGCGGTGTCGGTGGTGACGGCGGCCCGGCGGCACGACCACGATGTGCTGCTGCTGACCCAGGAGGAGGGCGAGGAGGGGCTGCGCCGGGTCGCGGACACGGCCCTGGTCGACGCGCTGATCCTGATGGACGTCCAGCTCCACGACCCCCGGCTGCCGTTGCTGCGCTCCTTGGACCGGCCGTCCGTGATGATCGGTTTCCCGCTCGAGGCCGACGGGCTGACCTGCATCGACCTCGACTTCCGAGCGGCGGGCGAGCGGTGCGTGGAGCATCTGGCGCAGCTCGGGCACCGGGTGGTCGCTCTGGTCGGGTCGCCGCCGGAGGTGTACGTGCGCGGGACGGCGTTCGCGCAGCGCGTGGTCCAGGGGTTCACCGCGGCCGCCGACCGGGCGGGGCTCGCCTCCGCCGTCCACCCCTGCGAGGCGACCCCGGCCGCGGCCCGCCGGGTGGCGGAGCGGCTCCTGCGCGAGCAGCCCGCGCTGACCGGGGTGGTGGTCCACAACGAGGCGGTCCTGGAGCCCCTCGTCGACGCGTTCGAGCAGCTGGGACTGCGGGTGCCGGGCGACCTGTCGGTCACCGCGATCTGCCCGGACGAGCTCGCCGCCGGGCTCCGGGTGCCGGTCACCTCCATCGCGCTGCCGTCGGCGGAGGTGGGCGAGCGGGCGGTGGAGCTGCTGATGCGCAAGCTCGACGGCGAGACCGTGCCCGAGGCGACGCTGTTGCCGCCGACGATGACCCGGCGGGCGAGCACGGCGCCGCGGACGGTCAGTCCACGCTGACCGGGTTGCCGAGGCGGGTCCCCAGGAGCGCGCAGGACACGCCCTGGACGCCTTCGTAGCCCACGGTCCGGCCGGGGGCGAGTTCCCGGGCGAGGCGTTCGGCCAGCGTCTCGCCCTCCTCGTGCAGGCGCAGGAACGCGGCGTCCCAGCGGATGTCGTCGCGGTCGGCCAGCCAGGTGTTCATGGCGGCGTCGATGCCGATCGCCCAGGCGGACAGGTCGGCGACCAGAGCGGCGGACAGGCCGAGGGCGGCCCGGGGGTCGTCCGGGGCGAAATCGTCGTAGAGACCCCTGCGGAGCGGGCGCGCGTGGTACTCGCCCAGGAGCGTGATGTGCGGCGGGTCTTCCACCGGGCCTCCCTCTTCGCTGCCTCGTACGTCCTGCACGACAAGAACCCCGCCGCTCGGGAGCGACGGGGTTCCTGTTCACATGGGATGAGTGGAGATGGCGGGAATCGAACCCGCGTCCAACGGTGCAGAATCAGGGCTTCTCCGTGTGCAGTTCGCTGTGATTTTCTCGGCCCCGGCGATCCCGCGAACAAGTCGCCGACGGGCCCAGTCACTGTTTGATTTCCCTCTTCACCCCGTGACCGGGATCAAGGTTTAGTTCCCTAGATTATGCCAGGATCCGGGCCGGGAACACTCCCGGGCTGACACCCTTTAGGGTCCTACCTCACTGCTTATTAGGCAGCGAGAGCGTAGGACTGGGAATCGCTCTTGGTATTGGCGATTATTTTTTGCGACATATGGTTTACGAGATCATTGCCGCTTCCTCGACACGCTTCCCCTGCTTCAACAGTCGCTGTCGAAACCGATCATCCCCATGTTGATTTTTCAAACCGCGTGCCCGCTGTGGAGCACGTGTGCCATCGTACGTGACCAACGCACGTCGATGCCACTATATTCCCCGCGGCTCCCGACCCGCAGCCCGTGTACGGCGGCTACGCGTGCCGCTGCCTGCGCTTCTCCGCCGCGATCACCCGGTCCGTCTCCCGGCGGTCCTGCTGCTCGCGCAGGGTCTGCCGCTTGTCGTACTCCTTCTTGCCGCGCGCCAGCGCGATCTCGGCCTTCGCCCGGCCGTCCTTGAAGTAGACGGCGAGGGTCACGATCGTGTGGCCCGTCTCCTCGGCCTTCACCGCCAGCTTGTCGATCTCCTCGCGGTGCAGCAGCAGCTTGCGCTTGCGGCGCGCGGAGTGGTTGGTCCAGCTGCCCTGGAAGTACTCGGGGATGTGCGCGGCGTGCAGCCACGCCTCGTTCCCCTCGATCTGGACGAAGGCGTCGGTCAGCGAGGCGCGCCCCTCGCGCAGCGACTTCACCTCGGTGCCGGTGAGGACGAGACCGGCCTCGTACACGTCGATGATCGCGTAGTCGTGCCGGGCCTTCTTGTTCTGCGCGACGATCTTGCGCTTGCCGTCCTTGACCTTGCCGGACGCGGCCGCCCCGCCCTGCTTCGGCTGGGACTCCTTCGGTACGTACATTCCCTTGCTCATAGTGCAGCCAGTTTCGCACCCGGAGGCCCGCTGAGGGAAAGCCGATTACGCGGCGGTCGCTCAGGGCACGTCCCCGAGTCCGCTCAGCACGGTCTCGGCCCGCTCCAGCGCCCCGTCGTCCGCCTCCAGGTCGGGGGTGATGCCCCGGCCGTCGACACCATGCCCGGAAGGGGTGCGGTAGTGCCCGACGGTCAGCTCGGCGACCGAGCCGTCGGGCAGCCGGCTCGGCATCTGGACCGAGCCCTTGCCGAAGGTGCGCGAGCCCACGACGACCGCGCGGCCACGGTCCTGGAGGGCGCCGGTGAGCAGTTCGGCGGCGCTCATCGTGCCGCCGTCGACGAGTGCGACCAGGGGGCTGGTGGTGTCGCCGCCGCCTTGGGCGTGCAGGGCGCGCTGGTCGCCGTCGACGTCGTAGGTGGCGACGAGGCCGCCGTCGAGGAAGGCGGAGGCGGTGGAGACGGCCTCGGTGACCAGGCCGCCGGAGTTGCCGCGCAGATCGAGGACGATCCCGGCGCCGGCCGGGGTCCGGCGGACGGCGCTGCGCACGCTGTCGCCGACGCCCTTGGTGAACGCGGCGACGGTGATGACGGTGGTGTCGTCGGAAAGCCGACGGACGGTGACGGAGTCCGTGGACAGGAGCGCCCGGCGCAGGGTCTCGGTCCACGCGCGCGTGCCGCGCTCCAGGCCGAGACGGACGGTGCTGCCGACGGTCGCGCCCGTGGCGTCACCGCGCAGTAAGGAGACGACGTCGGTGACCGGGAGGCCTTCGACGGACCGTCCGTCGACGCTGCGCAGCCGGTCGCCCGCGCGGACCCCGGCGGCGGCCGCGGGCGACCCCGACTGCACCTTGGTCACCTCGATCCGGCCGTCCCGGTCGCCCCGCGCCTCGAGGCCCACGCCGGTGTACCGGCCGTCGAGGGACGCCTCGAACTCCTCGTACTCGCCCTCGGAGTAGACGGCCGCCCAGCGGTCCCCGCTGCGGCTGACGGCGCGCTCGGCTGCCTCCATCGGGGACTTGCCGTCCGCGGCGGCCTCCTCGGCGGCCCGCGTCACGTCCTCGGCGTGACCGGCCGGGGAGGGCGCGGCGCCCGAGGCGCTCCGCCCGCCCTCTCCGGGGTCGCCCGGCAGGGATCCGGTGGCGGCGCCGGCGACGAGCACGCTCGCGAACACCAATGTCAGGGCGGCCCCGCGGCCGAAACGGCGGGGCTGACAGAACAGGTCACGGCCTGACATGGCGGTGAGTCTAGGGGAACGCGAAGGGCCGCACGGTCGGTTGACCGTACGGCCCTCGGGGCGTGCGTCACACCTTGAGGTACTTGCGCAGCGCGAAGAACGCGGCCAACGCGGGCATCAGCAGGCTCGTGGCGAGGATGAGCGGAAGCTTCGTCAGCACGGCGTCCCAGCCGATGAAGTTGATCAGATTCAGCTTCTCGGACAGGGCCAGGCCGTTGTCGATGATGAAGTACCGGGCGATCACCAGGAATCCGCAGGCGACCGTGCCGCCGATCAGTCCGGCGACCGCGGCCTCGGCGATGAACGGCGCCTGGATGTAGAAACCGGAGGCGCCGACGAGCCGCATGATCCCCGTCTCACGCCGACGGCTGAAGGCCGAGACGCGCACGGTGTTGACGATCAGCATCAGCGCCACGACGAGCATCAGCGCCATGACCGCCCGCGCCGCCCAGTTCATGCCGTTGAGCAGCCCGAAGAGGTTGTCCAGGATGCCCTTCTGGTCCTGCACGGACTGCACGCCGTCCCGCCCGTCGAAGGCGGTCGCGATGACCTGGTACTTCTCCGGGTCCTTCAGCTTGATGCGGTACGACTCCTGCATCTGGTCCGGGGTGAGGGAGCTGGCCAGCGGGGAATCGCCGAACTGCTCCTTGTAGTGCTTGTACGCGTCGTCCTGCGACTCGTACGTCACCTGGTCGACGACACCCATCTTGTCGAGGTCGGTCTTGATCTGCTTCTTCTGGTCCGCGGTGACCGCGCCCTTGGCGCAGTTCGGGTCGGACTCGGCGTCGCTCTTGTTGCAGAGGAACACCGAGACGTTGACCTTGTCGTACCAGTAGCCCTTCATCGTGCTGACCTGGTCGCTCATCAGGAGCGACCCGCCGAAGAGCGCCAGGGACAGGGCGACGGAGACGACGACGGCGAAGGTCATCGTCAGGTTGCGGCGGAGACCTACACCGATCTCCGACAGTACGAACTGGGCGCGCATGGCGAGTTGTTCAGGCCTTTCCGGGGACGTCCGCGGGGGCGGAGGCGATGGCGGGGGCGGTCAGTGCTGGTAGCCGTAGACGCCGCGCGCCTGGTCGCGGACGAGGCGGCCCTGCTCCAGCTCGATGACGCGCTTGCGCATCTGGTCCACGATGTTCTGGTCGTGCGTGGCCATCAGCACGGTCGTGCCCGTCCGGTTGATCCGGTCGAGCAGCTTCATGATGCCGACGGAGGTCTGCGGGTCGAGGTTGCCGGTGGGCTCGTCCGCGATCAGCAGCTTGGGCCGGTTCACGAAGGCCCGCGCGATGGCGACGCGCTGCTGCTCACCACCGGACAGCTCACCGGGCATCCGGTCCTCCTTGCCGCCGAGCCCGACGAGGTCGAGCACCTGCGGCACGGACTTGCGGATCTCGCCCTTCGACTTGCCGATGACCTCCTGGGCGAAGGCGACGTTCTCCGCCACCGTCTTGTTCGGCAGCAGCCGGAAGTCCTGGAAGACCGTCCCCAGCTGGCGGCGCATCTGCGGCACCTTCCAGTTGGAGAGGCGCGCGAGATCCTTGCCCAGGACGTGCACCTGACCGTGGCTGGTGCGCTCCTCGCGGAGGACCAGCCGCAGGAAGGTGGACTTGCCGGAGCCGGAGGACCCCACGAGGAACACGAACTCGCCCTTCTCCACCTCGAGGGAGACATCCCTGAGTGCGGGGCGGGTCTGCTTGGGGTAGACCTTGGAGACGTTGTCGAATCGGATCACGGGTGCACCACGGGTCGCCGGGGGTAGATGAGCGTGACCATACGCGAACCGGGGAGGGCGGCGCAGGCGTCGCGAGGGGTTGAGTGGGGCTTGTGCGTTTTTGTACGGGACTTTGTACGCCCCCCGCTCTCCGGGTGGGCCGCGCGGCCCCCGGAGGAACCTGGCACAGTGGAGGGGGAACGTTCCCGTTCCCCGAGGCGTTGTGTACATGGAACCGGTGCAAGGAGGGCGAGCGCATGACGTACGACCGGCTGGTGTGCGCTAACTGCGCCGCGCCCGTGAGCGAGGGCCGGTGCCCGGTGTGCCGCGCGAACCGCGAGCGGCTGCAGCAACAGGACAACTTCTTCGCGGGGCTGAACCCGATGGCGCTGATCGCGCTGCTCGCGGTGCTGGTGGCGGCGCTGGCGCTGCTGGCCCACCAGACCGCGTAACCCCCGGACGCATACGTGAAGGGGCCCGGAGCTGACGCTCCGGGCCCCTTCACGTGTACATCACGTACGGAGGCGACTACCTGACGTCAGGCAGCGGCTCCGCCACGGCCGGCCGCGAGGCGCGGCAGCACGCGGAAGCCGATGCCGCCGGCGATCATCGTGGCGGCACCGAGGATCAGGAACGTGGTCTGGCCCGCACCGGTCTCGGCGAGCTCCTTGCCACCACCCTGCGCGCTGGTGTCGGCGGCGGCGTCCGAGGTGTCGGTCAGCGCGGAGCTGCCCTCCTCCTGGGTGGAGGTGCCGTCGGTGTCGGTGCCACCGCTGGTGGAGCTCGAACCGCCGGTGGTGGTGGCGGAGCCGCCGGTGGAGTCGTCACCACCGGTGGTGCTGGAACCGCCGGTGGTGCTGGAACCGCCGGTGGTACCGGTCGTGCCCGTGGTGCCGGTCGTGCCGGTCGTGCCCGTGGTACCAGTCGTACCCGTGGTGCCGGTCGTACCCGTCGTGCCCGTGGTACCCGTCGTGCCGGTGGTGCCGGTGGTACCCGTCGTGCCCGTCGTACCGGTGGTCCCCGTCGTGCCGGTCGTACCCGTGGTGCCGGTGGTCCCCGTCGTGCCGGTGGTGCCCGTGGTACCGGTCGTGCCCGTCGTACCGGTGGTGCCCGTGGTGCCGGTGGTGCCCGTCGTACCGGTGGTGCCCGTGGTACCGGTCGTGCCGGTGGTACCCGTCGTACCCGTCGTGCCGCCGGGCTCGCAATCCGGGGTGATGATGATGGTGCAGTCGTCTTCGCCGTCCATGGCGACGATCGTGCTCGTGTCGACAAGAGCGTCATCGTCGGCCGAGGCGACGCCGGCGACCGTCAGCGAGGCGCCCGCGGCGATCACGGCGCCGGCGGCTATGCGCGCGAACCGGATCCGCGTCTTCTTGGTCATATAGCTGCTACCCCCAGTAGCTGAATCGTCGATGAGGCCGCGCCCGGGGCCGTGATCGACGGGGGTAGCTGAGAAGCAGCTGAAGCCCCCGGTTCACATGCGCCCCAGAGATACGCATGCCACACTGCACCTTCCCCACTTTTCAAAGCATCGTCAAGGTCGTTGCGTACGCAATGTCCAAGTCGGGGCGCTTTGCGCGAAGTTAGTGCTGTGAATGTGACGTAAAAAGCAACCGCCCCTGTTTCAGGGGCGGTTGCCTTGTCGACAAAGTTACTTCTCTTGCTGCTTGCGCCAGCGAATCCCGGCTTCCAGGAATCCCTCGATCTCACCGTTGAACACGGCCTCGGGATTACCGACCTCGAACTCGGTGCGCAGGTCCTTGACCATCTGGTACGGGTGCAGGACGTACGAACGCATCTGGTTGCCCCAGGAGTTGCCGCCGTCGCCCTTGAGCGCGTCCATCTTGGCCTGCTCCTCCTGCCGGCGCCGGTCGAGCAGCTTGGCCTGGAGGACGTTCATCGCGGACGCCTTGTTCTGGATCTGCGACCGCTCGTTCTGGCAGGAGACGACGATGCCGGTGGGGAGGTGGGTGAGGCGCACCGCGGAGTCCGTGGTGTTCACGCCCTGGCCGCCGGGACCGGAGGACCGGTAGACGTCCACCCGCAGCTCGGACTCGTCGATCTCGATGTGGTCGGTGGTCTCCACCACGGGGAGGATCTCGACACCCGCGAAGGAGGTCTGCCGACGCCCCTGGTTGTCGAAGGGGGAGATCCGCACGAGCCGGTGCGTGCCCTGCTCCACGGAGAGGGTGCCGTAGGCGTACGGGACCTGCACGGCGAAGGTGGTCGACTTGATGCCGGCCTCTTCGGCGTACGACGTCTCGTAGATCTCGGTCTTGTAGCCCTTCTGCTCCGCCCACCGCAGGTACATCCGCTGGAGCTTCTCCGCGAAGTCGGCGGCGTCGACGCCACCGGCCTCGGCGCGGATGTTCACGAGCGCCTCGCGGGAGTCGTACTCACCGCTGAGGAGCGTACGGACCTCCATCTCGTCCAGCGCCTTCTTGACGGAGGTGAGCTCGGACTCGGCCTCGGCGAGGGTGTCCGGGTCGTCCTCCTCCTGGGCCATCTCGAACAGCACGGAGAGATCGTCGATCCGGCTGCGCAGCGCGTCGGCCTTCCTGACCTCGGCCTGGAGGTGGGACAGCTTGCTGGTGATCTTCTGCGCCTCGTCCGGGTTGTCCCACAGGGACGGCGCGGCCGCCTGCTCCTCGAGCACGGCGATATCTGCCCTCAGCTTGTCGAGGTCCAGAACGGCCTCGATCGACTCCATGGTCGAGGAGAGGGACTTGAGCTCTTCGGATACATCGACGACTGCCACGCCTCCAGCCTAACGGACCCGGCATCCGAGCCCGCCCGGCCTCGACTGCCGAGCCCGACTGCCCCGCCCCGGTCAGGGCATCCCGGCCCATCCGACCTCGACTCCCGGCGTCGACTGCCGAGCCCGGTCAGCACATCCAGCCCGTCCGGCGATTGAGGACGAGGCCCGTTCAGGGCCGAAGCGGGGGTCCGGGGGCGGCAGCCCCCGGGGTCAGGGAGACACCGGGGCCAGGGAGACGCCGGGGTCAGGGAGACGCCGGCGCCGAGTTCTCCGTGTCCTGCGGAGTCGCCCCCGCGTCGTCGCCCGAGGTGGCCGCCCACGTGCCGAACCCCGCCGCGGCGACCAGGGCCACCGCCGCCACGCCCAGCGTGATCCGCCGCCGTCGCGTGGCGGAACGGTTCCGTGCCGAGCCGGGCCGCGGCGCGCCGGCCGCCCTCGGCACCCGTGCCGTGCCGTGCGCCCCGCCCGCCAGCTCGTCCGGCGCGGGCACCCGCATCGACGTATGGGTGTCCCGGTTGGAGTCCGGCTTCGCGCCGGGCACCAGCGGGACCGACCCGCGCCGCGCCTTCCCGGAGGGAGCCGCGGAAGAGGACGCGGAGGGCACGGTGTCGTCCGGCTCGCCCTCCTCCTGCTCCGGGTCCGGCTCGTCGACGTCCAGCGGCGGCATCCCGGCCAGCGACGGCAGCTGCTCCCGCAGCCGTGCCGCCAGCTCGGACGCCCGCAGCCGGGACGCCGGCGCCTTCGCCAGGCACTGCACGATGAGCTGCCACAGCTCGTCCGTGATGCCGGGCAGCGGGGCGACGGACTCGGTGACGTGCCGGCGCAGCACCGCACCCGGGTGGCCGCCGCCGAACGGCGTGAAGCCCGCGAGGAGCTCGTACAGCACGGTCGCCAGGGCGTAGATGTCCACCGAAGCGCGCGGCGGCAGGCCTTCCACGATCTCCGGCGCCAGGTAGTCCGGGGTGCCGATGATCTTCGTGGCGCGGGTCCGTTTGGGGGTGTCGATGAGTTTCGCGACGCCGAAGTCGGTCAGCAGCGCGCGGTGCGAGCCGCCGGGGCCGAGCGGGCCCTGCATGTCCAACAGGATGTTCTCGGGCTTCACGTCGCGGTGCACGATCCCGGCCGCGTGCGCGGCGGCCAGTCCCTCGGCGATGTCGGCGACGATCGCCACGGCGGCCTCGGGCGCGAGCCGCCGGTCCCGTTCGAGGCGGGTGCGCAGGTCCGTGCCGCGGACGAGGTCCATGACCAGGGCCAGGTCGTTGCCGTCGACCACCAGGTCCCGTACGGACACCACGTGCGGGTGCTCCAGGCCGAGCAGTGCCGTGCGCTCCTGCACGAAGCGGCCCACGAGCTCCTCGTCGGAGGCGAGGTCCTCGCGCAGCAGCTTGACGGCGACGGGGCCGTCCGGTCCCTCGCCCAGCCACACCGTGCCGGCGCTGCCCCGTCCCAGGATCTGGTGGGCGGTGTACCGGCTGCCGATCTTCCGTGCCAAGGCTGCTCCTACAGACGCGTGTTGCCCATCAAAGTACGCGTCCGAGGAGCCAACCTTCACCGCGGAGACGGAAATCACCCGCCGGATGTCGACAAGTACACAAACTCGCGGTCAGGACCGGAAGCCCGTGCGGTCGCCGACGGCTCGGTCGCCGGTGGCTCAGTTGCCGACGGCTCAGTTGCCCGTGCCGGTCGAGCCGCTGCCGCCCGAGTCGGCCAGGTCGCCGATCCAGCCGGTGACGTCGTTGAACCAGCCGCTGATCAGCTGCCAGTAGTTCTTGCCGGTGCCGATCCAGCCCTGGAGCGGGCTCAGCTCCCAGATCAGCCAGCCGGCCACGAACAGGATGACGATCGTGAACAGGCAGCCCTTCAGGCAGCCCAGCCCGGGGATCTTCATCGGGTTGGAGCTGCGCTGCCTCGGCTCCCGCGGCTGCCGGGGCTCCGGCTCGGGCCGCTGCCTCGGCTGCTGCTGGGGCGGCGGCGCGTACCGCTGGGGCTGCTGCTGGGCCTGCTGGTGCTGCGGCGGCGCGTACTGCTGCTGCGGCTGCCCCTGGTAGCCGTAGCCGGGCTGCTGCTGCTGCGGACGCTGCTGAGGCCGCTGTTGCTGCTGATTCTGCTGCGGATACGGCTGCTGCGGCTGCTGGCGGGAGACCTGCCGCTGGGGGCGGCGGCGCAGCGGGTCCTCGCCGGGGTCGAGGTACTGCTGGACCTGCGTGGGCTCGTTGCGGTCGCGGGCGGCCCGCATCTGGGACTGCCAGGGATGCGGCTCCTGGCCCTGCTGGCCCTGCTGTCCCTGCTGGTGCGGCGGCACCGGCGGCAGGACGGCCGTCGGATCGGCGGCGCCCGCGGGACCGCTCGTGTGCGGCAGCACGGCGGTGGCGTCGGCGGCGCCCGCGGGACCGGAGGTGTGCGGCAGGACGCTGGTCGCGGCGTTCGGGTCGTAGGCGCCGCCCGGCACGGCCGCGGGCGTCGGGTCGGGCGCGAGCAGGTGGGCGACGCCGTCGGCGGCGGCGATCTGCATCGAGTTCGCGTGCACCCCGATGCCCTCGGCGACGATGCGCAGCCCGCGCGCGAGGTTCTCGGCGCTCGGCCGGTCGTCGGGGTTCTTGCGCAGGCAGCGCTCGATGACCGTCCAGAGCGGGTCGGGGACCGTGGACGGGCGGCGCGGCTCGGCGTTCAGGTGCTGGTGGAGAACCTCGAGGGCGGAGCCGCCGGAGAACGGCGGACGCCCGGTGACCAGCTCGTACAGCAGGATGCCGGCGCCGTAGATGTCCACGGCCGAGGTCTGCGGACGGCCCTCGGCGGACTCCGGGGCGACGTACGCGGGCGTGCCGACGAACTCGCTGGTCCGGGTCAGGCCCGGGGAGTCGGCGAGGCGCGCGATGCCGAAGTCGGTGAGCAGCGGGTGCATCTGGCCGCCGTTCTGCATCAGCAGGACGTTGGCCGGCTTCAGGTCGCGGTGCACGACGCCGTCGGCGTGGCTGGCGGCGAGCGCGTCGGCGACCTGGGCGGTGAGCAGGGCGGCGGCGACGGGCGTGAAGGGGCCGTTCTCGCGCAGGTAGCGGTGCAGGTCGGGGCCCTCGACGAGGTCCATGACCAGCGCCAGCAGATCACCCTCGACGACCAGGTCGCGGACCCGGACGATGTTCGGGTGGGTCAGGCGCAGCAGCACGGACCGCTCGCGCAGGAAGCGCATCACGACGTCGGGGTCGTTCGCGAGCTCCTCCTTGAGGACCTTGATCGCGACGGTCTCCCCGGGCTGGCCGGCCACGGCCGCCTCGGCGCCCGCGGTCTCGCGCTGGCGGGCTCGCCAGACGGTGCCCGTGGCGCCGCGTCCGAGCGGCTCCTCGAGCAGGTACTTGCTGCCGACTGGCCGCACGTCACGCGCTCCCTGCTGCTTGCTTGCCTGTCCTGTCCGTGTTCCGACCCACTGTAGTGCCGAGGTGCGGACACCGGGCTGTCGTCTTCGTCCGAAGGAAAGACGCTCGGCCCGGTCTTTCTGGTTGCCGGGGCCGGACGTGACCGATCTCAACTGATCGTCGGTGACGCACTTGTCCGGCACTTTTGCGGGCAGAGCCGACCAATCAAGATCACTTGTCCCCGGGTGTGGGGCGCGTTGTCAGTGACAGGTGCGAGGATGCCTTCAGTACTGGCCGCTGTGCTCGTGTGGGGTGGGGGGAAGTCCGCGCCCGTGCAGAAGGGACCGCTGACGGCGATGCAGATCCGGCTGACCGTCGTAGACCCGACGGGCCCGCCCTTCCCCGCGCCGGGCTCCGCTCGCGCGGGAGGACCTCAGGCGCGGGCCCGCTCCGCGAGCTGCGACGTGCTGGTCACGGCGCCCGCCGGCACGGCCCTGGCCGCGGTGGCGTCCGCGCTGGCCGCGGCGGTCTCCGGGGAAGGCGCCCCGTCGGCCTCCTCCGCGGCCGCGGTCGTGCTCTACGCGGGCGTGGAGCGGCTCGACACCCAGCGCTGCACGCTCGGCGAACCGCCGCTGATCGACGGCGCCGTGCTGTCCCTGGGCGCACCGGCCGACCCCGAGCCCCATCCCGAGGTCGACGAAGCCCCCGCCCGGTTGCACGTGGTGGCCGGGCCCGACGCGGGCGGGGTCCATCTGCTGCACGGCGGCCAGGTCCGCGTGGGCCGCTCCGCCGACGCCGACGTGCCGCTCGACGACCCGGACGTCTCCCGCCTGCACTGCGCGGTGACGCTGTCCCCCGAGGGCCGGGTGACCGTCGCCGACCTCGGCTCCACCAACGGCACCACCCTGGACGGCTCTCCGGTACAGGCCCGTCCCGTCCGCCTCGTCCCCGGCGCCCTGCTGCGGGTCGGCGAGTCGGCTCTGCGCCTGGCCCCGCCCGGCGGCCCGGGTCCACGGGCGGCGACCACTCCGGACGGCGAGGGGCACGTCCGGGTGCCCTGCGCGGGCACGGACCCCGCGGCGGGCGGCGGCGCGGCCGGCGACCGTCCCGGCGGCCCGGTCGCGGGCGCGGCACCCGCGCGTGCGGGCGGCGACGCGGGCGGCCGGGAAGGCCCCGCGGGCCCGACCGGCCACGCCTACGGCACGGTGGACTGGAACGGCGCGTCGGAGGGCCGGAGCGGTCGGACGCGCGGCACGGAGGATCACTCGGCGCCTCCGGTGGTGCCCGGCCAGGGCACGGCGCCGCGCATCGAGAGCCGGCGCGTCGGCGAGGCCCGCCCCGCGGACCCGGAGCGCCGGACCCCGCCCGGAACGGTTGCCTCCGGTGAGGTGTCCGGAGCGGGTGAGGGCTCCACGACCACCCACGCGGGCCACTCGGGCCTCGGCTCGTTCACGGGGGCGTACGACGACGTCCGTGGACCGCACGGCACACCCGGGGACACGGGCGCATCGCACCGCCCCGCCGCCTCCGCCCCCCACTCCGCCACCCCGTCCGGCCCCGCGTCCGGCCGTGCGTCCACGCCCCCGGCCGCGTCCCCCTACGACGAGGCCCCCGAAGCCGATCCGCGCGCGGCGGCCCGCCGTAAAGGCACCCCACTGCGCGGCACCGACGTGCCCCCGGGCGTCCGCAGACGCGGAGGTCTCTCCGCGTGGGCGCGCCGGCTGGCCGGCGGTCGCGGGGACGGGCAGGACACGGACGTCCCCGGGACCCTCGACGAGGAGACGGCCGGAGCGCGGACGTACCCGTCGGCCGCCGTGCCGCCCGCGCCCGAGACCTGGCCGGACCCGGCGGCGCTGCTCCTGACGGCGCTGGGCCCCGGCCCCCGGCTGTGGGAGCGCGGCCCGGGCCACCCGGAGGCGCTCACCGTGCGGCTCGGCACCGCCGACCGGCCCGCCCCCGACGGCTCGGGTCTGCTGCCCGCCGTACCGGTGACGACGGGGCTGCGCGAGGTCGGCGCGCTCGGTCTGGCCGGGCCCCGCCCGCGGCTGTCCGGGCTGGCGCGCGCGGTGCTGGCCCAGCTCGCCGCGCTGCACTCGCCCGACACCCTGGAAATCGTCCTGATCAGCACGGACCGCGCGCGTTCCGAGGAGGAGCGCGTCGCCGAGTGGTCCTGGCTGGGCTGGCTGCCGCAACTGCGTCCGGGCCACGGCCAGGACTGCCGTCTCCTGCTCGCCTACGACCGCGACCAGGCCACGGCCCGCGCCGACGAGCTGCTGCGCCGACTGGAGGACCACCTGGCCGACAGCGCGGGCGGCCCGACCAGTGCGAGCGGTGCGGGAACGGTCCAGGTGCCCGCGCCCCGCAGCGCCGCCCGCCGTCCCTCCTGGGCCGTGCCGGACGAGACGGGCGACGGCGGTTTCCCCGGCCCGTACACGGTGGTCGTCGTGGACGGCGATCCCGGCGGCGCCGACCTGCGCGAGGCGGTGGCCCGGCTGGCGGTGGCCGGACCGCGCGCCGGGATACACCTCGTCTGTCTGGCCGAGACGCCCGCCGCCTCCCCCTCCTCTCCGGTGACCGAGACATACGAGGCGGCCTGCGTGGCGGCGCCCACCTTCCGCGCGTGCGGAGCCGTCGCGCTGCTCAGCGGGGACGTGGCGACGGCGCTGCGGCTGCTGCGGGTCGCGCCGGCCGGGGCGGAGACGGAGCGGCCCGGCCCGGTGGGGCCCGGCACGGTCGGCGCGGTGGACGCGGTCTCCCTCGCCTGGGCCGAACGCTTCGCACGGGCCCTCGCGCCGCTGCGCCCGGACGGCGCGGGCGGCGGCGGTGAGCGGCACACGCGGGTCTCGGCGCCGCTGCCCCAGTCGGCCCGTCTGCTGGACAAGCTCGGGCTCGCCCGGGCCACGCCCGCCTCACTGATGGCCCGCTGGGCGGACGCGGCGGACGACGCCGAGGCGCTCGGCGGACGGGCGTGGGCCGTGCTCGGCGCGGGGCCGCGCGGCCCGGTCGGCGTGGACCTGGTCGCCGAGGGCCCGCACCTGCTGATCGAGGGCCCGACCGGCAGCGGGCGTACGGAGCTGCTGCGGGCGGTCGTCGCCTCGCTGGCCGCCGCCGAGCGGCCGGACCGGCTGGGCATCATCCTGCTGGACGGCCGCGACACCGTCGGCAAGAGCGGCGGGCACGGCGACGGCCTGCGGATCTGTACGGACGTACCGCATGTCACCACCCACCTCACCGCCAACGACCCGGTCCGCATGCGGGAGTTCGCGCAGTCGCTGAGCGCCGAGCTGAAGCGGCGGTCCGAACTGCTGGGCCGTTCCGGCTTCGCCGAGTGGCACACCCAGCGCGCGGTGTCCGGCCGTATCGTCCCGCAACGCACCCCGAACACCCCGCCCCCCGGAGCCGGGCTCGGCGGCGGTTCCACCGGTGGCGCCGCCGACATCGAGGCCCCGCCCAGCACCACCCTGCGGCTGCGCCCGGGAGCGGCCGCCCGGCAGCGGGCCGAGACGGTGTCGCCGCTGCCCCGTCTGGTGGTGGTCGTCGACGACCTGGACGCTCTCGTCTCCCCCGCCCTCGGCTCCCCGGGCCGGCCGGCCGCCGGCTCGGTCATGCGCGCGCTGGAGGCGGTGGCCCGCGAGGGCGAGCGGCTCGGCGTGCACCTGGTGGTCGCGGCGGGCCCCGGGGGTCGTACGGCGGAGTCGGAACCGGCCCGGCTGTCCACCGTCCGGATCAGTCTGGACCCGCCGGGTTCCGGCACGGACGAACCGGCGCCGGGCCGCGGTCGCCTCAAGGGCGCGGACGGCCGTCTCACCCCCTTCCAGGGCGGTCGCGTCACGGGCCGCATCCCCCGTACGGCGACCCTGCGGCCCACGGTGGTCCCCCTGGAGTGGCATCGCATGGGCGACCCCCCGGCCCGCCGTCCGGTACGGGAACTGGGCAACGGCCCGACGGACCTGGCCCTGCTGGCCAGCGCCCTGGAGCGGGCCGCGCGGCAGCTCAGCCCGTCCGGGGGCGCGCCCGCCGGGGGAGCCTGAGCCGAGGCCCTTCGGGGCCGAGGCCGGCGGTCCTTCGGGGCCCAGGCCGGCCCGAGCGAGTCCGGAGCGGGCGGCCGGGGGCGGTGGTCCCCGGCCGCCGCCCGCGTCGGGCGTCGCGCACCGGTCCCGCGTCGGGAATCACGTACGTCGCGATCACGACGCGGTCACGATCCCCCGCTTGACAGCACAGGCGCTCTTGCCGAGCCCAGGCACCCGGCGTAGACCAGTGCTCACGGGACAGCGCTCGAACGTTCACCAGTCGACGAGGACGAAGAACGGGGCAGTGATGCGCAGCACGAGCAACACCATGCGGACACACAGGGCCGTGAAGGCGGCCGCCACGCTCGTCGCGGGAGCCCTCGCGCTCTCGCTCACGGCGTGCGGCAGCGACGACGACAAGAGCGGCGGAAGCGCCAGCAGCACCGGAAGCAAGGAATCCGGCGGCACCCTCACCCTCCCCAAGCTCGACGGCACCACTCTCGAAGTGGCCGCCGTATGGACCGGCACCGAACAGGCGAACTTCAAGAAGGTCCTCGCCGAGTTCGAGAAGCGCACCGGCGCGAAGATCACCTTCGTGCCCGCGCAGGACCCGATCATCAACTTCCTGGGCTCGAAGATCGCGGGCGGCTCACCGCCGGACGTGGCGATGCTGCCGCAGCCCGGCGCCATCAAGCAGGCCGCCGACAAGGGCTGGGCCACACCGCTGGGCGCCGAGGCCCAGGCGGAGCTGACGAAGAACTACTCGCAGGGCTGGCAGGACATCGGGAAGGTGGGCGACAAGCAGTACGGCGTCTACTACAAGGCCGCCAACAAGTCGCTGATCTGGTACAACGCCAAGGTCTTCGAGAACGCGGGCGCCACCGACCCCGCGACGTGGAAGGACCTGCTGACCACCGCGCAGACGGTGTACGACTCCGGCGTCACCCCGTTCTCGATCGGCGGCGCCGACGGCTGGACCCTCACCGACTGGTTCGAGAACGTCTACCTCTCCCAGGCCGGCCCGGAGAAGTACGACCAGCTCGCCCAGCACAAGATGAAGTGGACGGACCCCTCCGTGAAGGAGGCCCTGACCACCCTGGCCCAGGTCTGGGGCAAGAAGGACTGGGTGGCGGGCGGCGCGAGCGGCGCGCTCCAGACCGAGTTCCCCGCCTCGGTGACGCAGACCTTCACCGGCGGCGAGCAGCCGAAGGCGGCCATGGTCTACGAGGGCGACTTCGTGCAGGTCAACATCGCCGACACCAAGTCGAAGGTCGGCACGGACGCCAAGGTGTTCCCGTTCCCGAAGGTCGGCGACACCGCGCCGGTGGTCTCCGGCGGTGACGCGGCCGTCATCCTGAAGGACTCCAAGGGCGCGCAGGCGCTGGCGATCTTCCTGGCCTCGCCGGACGCGGCGGAGATCCAGGCGAAGCTCGGCGGCTATCTCTCGCCGAACAAGAACGTCGACGTCTCCGTGTACCCGAACGAGGTCCAGCAGACGATCGCCAAGGCGCTGGTCGCGGCCGGCGACGACTTCCGCTTCGACATGTCCGACCAGGCTCCCCAGGCCTTCGGCGGCACCCCCGGCAAGGGCGAGTGGAAGGACCTGCAGGACTTCCTGAAGAACCCGACGGACGTGGCCGGCACCCAGGCGAAACTGGAGTCGGACGCGGCAGCGGCGTACGGGAACTGACGCGGCGATGGCGACGCCCGCGGCGGCGGGGGCTCCCGGGGCCCCCGCACCTCCTCGCTCGCGCAAGAGTGTGACCGGCACCCGAAGGACCGTGGCCGCGCTGTTCCTGCTGCCCGCCCTGGTGCTGCTGGGCGCACTCGTGGTCTACCCGATCGGGTACTCGGTCGTGCGCAGTTTCTACGACCAGTCCGGCGACGGCTTCGCCGGCGTCGACAACTACAAGGCCCTCTTCACGGACGACGGCATCCGTACCGCCCTGAAGAACAACGTGATCTGGGTGGTGTTCGCGCCGACGATCGCTACCGCGCTCGGTCTGATCTTCGCGGTGCTGACCGAACGGATCCGCTGGGGCACCGCGTTCAAGCTGGTCGTCTTCATGCCGATGGCGATCTCGATGCTCGCCGCCGGCATCATCTTCCGGCTGGTCTACGACCAGGACCCGGACAAGGGCGTCGCCAACGCGGTGTGGGTGGGCGTCCACGACACGTTCGCCGAGTCGTCGGCGTTCCCGAAGGCCCACCCGGGCCGTGACTCGCCGCTGCGACCGGAGAACGGCGGCTTCATCACCGGCGCCCCGGTCCGCGCCGGCGTCCCGGTCGCCCTTCCGCTGGTCGGCGTCGCCCCCGACCAGATGCCCGGCAGCGCGGAGAAGGCGGTGGCCGCGCGACCCGAACAGGGGAAGGTCACGGGGACCGCCTGGCAGGACTTCACCCGCGGCAAGGGCGTCGGCACGCTCGGCGCGCCCGATCCGTCCGAGCTGGGCTACGCCGGAATGAGGATCGAGGCGGTGAAGGACGGCAAGGTGGTGGCCTCGACGAAGGC
The DNA here is from genome assembly GCF_044766465.1 of Streptomyces sp. NPDC102259. Lineage (NCBI taxonomy): Bacteria > Bacillati > Actinomycetota > Actinomycetes > Kitasatosporales > Streptomycetaceae > Streptomyces > Streptomyces sp. NPDC102259. The sequence goes on from NZ_JBIWMA010000025.1 coordinate 88,510, forward strand.
GGCCGCCGACGGCACCTTCACGCTCGCGGCCGAGGCGGACGGCGCCCTGCTCCGGCTGCCCGCGAGCAACTTCAAGGAGGCGTACAACGGTCTGGACTGGCTCGGCCCGTCGCTGGTCACACCGGCGATCATCGGCTCGTACATCTGGATGTGGGCGGGCTTCGCGATGGTGCTGATCGCGGCCGGCCTCGCGGGGATTCCGCGGGAACTGCTCGAAGCGGCCCGGGTGGACGGCGCCAACGAGTGGCAGGTGTTCCGCAGAGTCACCGTCCCGCTCCTGGCGCCGGTCCTCGCGGTGGTCGCCGTCACCCTGATGATCAACGTGCTGAAGGTCTTCGACCTGGTCTTCATCATCGCCCCCGGCTCCTCGCAGGACGACGCGAACGTGCTCGCCCTGGAGCTGTACCGCAAGGGCTTCTCCGAGGACCAGCCCGGCATCGCCAGCGCCATCGCGGTGTTCCTGCTGCTGCTGGTGATCCCGGTGATGTGGTTCAACGTGCGTCGACTCAGGCGGGAGGTGCGGCGATGACCAAGCGGCTCGAATGGGTCATGGAGAAACTCAACGGCGGCCTGGTCCGCGCCTTCCTGATCGTCGTCGGCCTGTTCTGGCTGGTGCCGACCATCGGTCTGCTCATCTCCTCGCTCCGCGCCCCCGAGGACATGAGCGCCAGCGGCTGGTGGAACGTGTTCAGCGAGCCCTCCCAACTCACCTTCGACAGCTACCGGAAGCTACTGGAGAACGGCGACATCACCAGCTCCCTCGTCAACACCGTGCTGATCACGGTGCCGGCGACGGTCCTGGTCGTCGTCATCGGCTCGCTCGCGGGCTACGCGTTCGCGTGGATGGAGTTCCCGGGCCGGGACTGGTGGTTCCTGGGCGTCGTGGGGCTGTTGGTCGTGCCGGTGCAGGTGGCGCTCATCCCGATCGCCGAACTGTTCGGCAAGATCGGCCTGTTCGGGAACATCATGGGCGTGATCCTGTTCCACGTCGGGTTCGGGCTGCCCTTCGCGGTGTTCCTGCTGCGGAACTTCTTCGCGGAGATCCCCCGCGAGCTGCTGGAGGCGGCCCGCCTGGACGGAGCGGGTGAACTGCGCCTGTTCGCACGGGTCGTGATGCCCCTGGGCGGCCCCGCCATCGCGTCCCTGGGCATCTTCCAGTTCCTGTGGGTGTGGAACGACATGCTCGTCGCGCTGGTGTTCACCAACGCCGACAGCCAGCCGATCACGGTCGCGCTCCAAACGCAGGTACGGCAGTTCGGCAACAACATCGACGTGCTCGCGCCCGGCGCGTTCATCTCGATGGTGATCCCGCTGGCCGTGTTCTTCGCGTTCCAGCGGCAGTTCGTGTCCGGCGTGATGGCAGGCGCGGTCAAGTAGCCGGTCGGAGGCCGGTGGACCAGGGGCGGGCCGGGTCACCGGCCCGCCCCTTCCCGTTCACCCGCAATCCCCCGTATGCCGTACGAACCCGTAACCAATTCACTCCATCGGCCGTTCCCGGGCAAGGCCCTGTCTTCCGCCCGCGCCGACCCATGGATGTCCCTTGCCCAGGTTCAGTGTCATCGTCCCCGCGTACAAGGTTCAGGCGTACCTGCACGAGTGCCTCGAATCGGTGCTGTCCCAGTCGTTCGCCGATCTCGAACTCATCGTCGTCGACGACCGTTCGCCGGACGCCTGTGGCGAGATCATCGACGAGTTCGCGGGCCGCGACGCGCGGGTGCGCGCCGTGCACCTCCCGGAGAACGTAGGCCTGGGGCGGGCCCGCAACGCGGGTCTGGAGCGGGCGACGGGCGACTACCTGCTGTTCCTGGACTCCGACGACACCCTCACCCCGGACGCGCTGCGCGCCATCGCCGACCGGGTGAGGGAGACGGGCGAGCCGGACGTCCTGGTCTACGACTACGCGAGCACCTACTGGTCGGGCGAGACCGTACGCAACCAGTTCGCGGAGCAACTCACCGAGGAGGGCCCTGCGCCCTTCCGGCTCCAGGACCGTCCGGGGCTGCTCAGGGTGCTGATGGTGGCCTGGAACAAGGCCTACCGGCGGGAGTTCGTCGAGGGCGTGGGCCTGACGTTCCCGCCCGGCTACTACGAGGACACCCCGTGGACGTACCCGGCGCTGATGGCGGCGGAGTCCCTCGCGACGCTGGACCGGGTCTGTGTGCACTACCGGCAGCGCCGCCGGGGCAACATCCTGTCCACCGTCAGCCGGGGCCACTTCGACGTCTTCGAGCAGTACGACCGGGTCTTCGCGTTCGTCGAGCAGCGACCCGAACTCGCCGACTGGCGGCCGGTGTTGTTCCGCCGCATGGTCGACCACCTCACGACGGTCTTCACCAAGCGCGACCGGCTCCCGCGCGGTTCGCGCGCCGAGTTCCTGCGCAGGGCCCGCGCCCACTACCGCCGTTACCGCACCCCGGGCGTCCCGGTCCCGCTGCGCTCCCGGCTGCGCCACACGCTGGTCCACTTCGGCGTGCACCGCACCTACCGGCTGCTCCAGGCGTCCATGACCGTGCGCCGGCGCACGCACAAGGCGGCCTCGAAACTCGCCCGCGCGCTGCGGGCGGCCGTCCTCCAGGCCCACTACCGCGTCCAGTTGCGGCTGCCGCTGCGCGCCGACCGGGCCGTGTTCGCCGCGTACTGGGGCCGCGGGCACAGCTGCAACCCGGGCGCGCTGGAGGCCGCGTTCCGTACGTTCGCGCCGCAGGTGCGCACGGCGTGGATCGCCCGCCCCGAGCACCGGTCGGCCGTCCCGCCGGGCCCCCGCCACGTGCGCCCCGGTACGGCCGCCTACTGGACGGCGCTGGCCCGCTCCAAGTACCTGGTGAACAACGTCAACTTCGACCGGCGGCTGGTCAAGCGACCCGGTCAGGTCTTCGTGCAGACCCAGCACGGCACGCCTCTCAAGCACATGGGCCTCGACCTCCAGGAGCGCCCGGCGGCCGCCCGCGACATGGACTTCGCCGAACTGCTGAGGGGCGTCGACACCTGGGACTACGTCCTGTCGGCCAACCGCCACACCACCCTCACCTGGGAGCGCGTCTACCCCGGGCGCTACGAGACCCTCGAGTACGGCTACCCCCGCAACGACGTCTTCCAGCGGGCGACGTCGGCGGACGTGGCCCGGCTGCGCGAGTCCCTCGGCATCCCCCGCGACACGGTCGCCCTGCTCTACGCGCCCACGCACCGCGACTACCGCCGCGTCCAGCGCTCCCACGTCGACCTGGAGAGGGTCCTGCGCCGCCTGGGGCCCCGCTTCGTGATCCTGGCCCGCGCCCACTACTGGCAGGAGGCGCCGATCGGCCGGCCGGTGCCCGGCGTCATCGACGTCACCGACCATCCGAGCGTGGAGTCCCTCTGCCTGGCCTCGGACGCCCTGGTCACCGACTACTCGTCCCTGATGTTCGACTACGCCGGCCTGGACCGCCCGATCGTGATCCACGCCGACGACTGGGAAGCCTACGAGGCGGCCCGCGGCACCTACTTCGACCTGCGCGCCTGCCCGCCGGGCGCGGTCGCGCGCAGCGAGGACGAACTGATCGACATCTTCACGACCGGCCACTGGCGCGGCTCCCGCTCGGCCCAGCTGCGGGCCGCGTTCCGCGAGCGGTTCTGCCCGCACGACGACGGCCGCGCCGCCGAGCGCGTCGTACGGCGGGTCGTGCTGGGCGAGACGCTGCTGCCTCCGGTGGTGCCGCTCGCCGAGCGCCGTCCGGTGCCGTCGGCCGCCGCCTCGGCGGCGATGCCCGCGGGGCGCCCGGCGCTCGACCATGTGCCGCCACCCGCCGGCCCGGCCCTCCCCGTCACCGACCGACGCTGAACCCCGTTCGCCCTTCCGGGAGTTGCCATGCCCTTCGGCTCGTCGCGGCCCACGCCGACCCGGCCGTCCACCTGGCGGCCGGCCGGGCGGCCCGGCCGTACCGCCTGAAGAACACCGCCCCGGACGAACCCCCCGCAGACCGACCGCCGCAGACCGACCGCCGCGGACCAACCGCCCGGACCGACAGAGAAAGAGCAGAATGCCCCGCTTCAGCATCATCGTCCCGTCCCATGGGGTCGCGGGCCGGTTGTCCCTGGCGCTGGACTCCGTCCTTGCCCAGTCCTTCGGCGACTTCGAGCTGATCCCGGTCAGCGACGCGCCCGGCGCCCCGGCCGCGGTCCTCGCCGCCGAACACGCGCGGCGGGACTCCCGGGTGGCCCCGGTGCACTCGCCGCCGTCCGCCGGGCTGAGCGGGGCGCGCAACACCGGGATCCGGGCGGCGACCGGCGCGTATCTGCTGTTCCTCGACGGTGACGACGTCCTCGCCCCGGGCGCCCTCGCGGCGCTCGACGCCCGGCTGACCGAGACCGGCGACGTCGACGTCCTGTACACCGAGCACGAGCGCACCCCCTGGTGGGACGGCGAGCCGACCAACCCGGCCGCCCCGCTGCTGGCGAGGACGCCGAAGGGCGCCTTCTCCCCCGCCGAGGCCCCGCACGTCACCGGTGTGCGGCTGCCCGCCTGGGGCACGGCCTACCGGCGCTCCTTCGTCGCCGAGCACCGGCTCGTCTTCCCCGACGGGCACTTCACGGACGTCGGCTTCGGCGGTCTGGTCACCGTGCACGCCCAGCGGATCGCGGTGCTGCGCGCGGTCGTCGTACGGCATCTGCTGCGGCGACAGGGCAACCGGCTGAACCTGCCGGGCGCACACCACCCGGAGCTCCTGGACCGGACCGACGCGGTGCTGACCCGGGCGGCCGAAGCAGGGCTGTCCGGGGACCGGTCGGCTGCGCTCTTCGAGCAGCTCTTCGCGGCCGTCCTGAAGACGGCCGCGCATCCGGCCCGGCTGACCGGGCGCCGCAGGCGGGCCTTCTTCCGCCGCGCGGGCCGGCTGTACCGGCGCCACCGCCCGGCCGGATACCGCGGGCCGGGCGGCAGCCTGGGGGTGCAGCACCGGCTGCTGGCGGCCGGTGCCTACACGGCGTTCCGCGCGCTGCGCGGCGCCAACCGGAAGGCCGCGGGCGCCGTCGAGCGCCTCCCGCGCCCCCAGGGGCTGCGCACCCGCCTGCTCTACCGGCGTGAGCTGCGTCGCCCCATCGACCCCGACCTGGCGGTGTACTGCGCCTACTGGGGGCGCGGCTACGCGTGCAGCCCGGCCGCGATCCACGCCAAGGCCGCCGAACTCGCCCCGCACATCCGTTCGATGTTCCTCGTCGAGGCCGACCAGACGCACGCGATGCCGGAGGGCGTGGACCACGCCGTGATCGGCAGCCGCCGCTACTGGCAGGTCCTGGCCCGCGCCAAGTACCTGGTCAACAACGCCAACTTCGCGGAGGGCGTCGTCAAACGCGAGGGCAGTGTGCATGTGCAGACCCAGCACGGCACCCCGCTCAAGAAGATGGGCGTCGACCAGTCGACGTACCCGGTCGTCGCCGCCGCGACCGGCTCCTTCACCAAGCTGCTGGGCCGCGTGGACCGCTGGGACTACAACCTCTCCTCCAACACCCACTCCACCCAGATGTGGGAGCGCGCCTTCCCCGGCTCGTACGAGCAACTGGAGTACGGCTATCCGCGCAACGACGTCTTCTACACGGCGACCGCGGCCGACGTGGCCCGGGTCCGGCGGGAGCTGGGCGTGCCGGAGGGCAGCACGGCCGTCCTGTACGCGCCCACCCACCGCGACTACCACACCGGTTTCGAGCCGGGCCTGGACCTGGAGGCCTTCTGCGAGGCGGCCGGCGAGGACGTCGTCGTGCTGCTGCGGGCGCACTACTTCTACGACGGGGGCGGCCGGCGCGGCACCGGCCGGATCATCGACGTCACCGGGCACCGCTCCTCCGAGGAGGTCTGCCTGGCCGCCGACGCGCTGGTCACCGACTACTCGTCGATCATGTTCGACTACGCCAACCTGGACCGCCCGATCGTCGTGTACGCCGACGACTGGGACGTCTACCGGGAGACCCGGGGCGTCTACTTCGACCTGATGGCGGACCCGCCGGGACCGGTCGCCCGCACGCCGCAGGAGCTGGCGCGGGTGTTCCGCGACGGCTCGTACGCGGACGCCGGATCCGCTGCCCGCCGGGCCGGATTCCGGTCCCGTTTCTGCCAGTTCGACGACGGCCGGGCCGCCGAGCGCGTGGTGCGCCGGGTGCTGCTCGGCGAGCCCCCCGAGGCGATCCAGCCCGTGCGGCCGCTCGCCGAGCGCGTCCCGGCCCCCGCCGCCTCCCCCCTCGTAAGGAGCTGACCTCCGCAGTGCCCCGCTTCAGCATCATCGTCCCCTGTTTCAAGGTGCAGGGCTTCCTGCGCGAGTGTCTCGACTCGGTCCTGGAGCAGTCGTACCGGGACATCGAGGTGATCGCCGTCGACGACCGCTCGCCCGACGGCTGCGGCGCGATCCTCGACGAGTACGCGGACCGCGACGACCGCGTCCGGGTCCTGCACCTGCCGGAGAACGTCGGCCTCGGCCGCGCCCGCAACGCCGGTATGCCGCTCGCGGGCGGCGACTACCTGTTCTTCCTCGACAGCGACGACACCCTCACCCCGGGCGCGCTGCGCGCGATGGCCGACCGGCTCGACGAGGCCGGCGACCCCGACGTGCTGGTCTTCGACTACGCGCGCACCCACTGGTGGGGCGGCACCCGCAGGAACGCCCTCGCCCACGTCCTCGCGGAGGCCGGCGACGGCGCCTTCACGGCCGCCGAACGCCCGGAGATCCTCGACCTGTTGATGGTCGTGTGGAACAAGGTCTACCGGCGGGAGTTCGTCGGGACGAACGACTTCTCCTTCCCACCCGGCTACTACGAGGACACCCCCTGGACGTTCCCGGTCATGCTCAGCGCGGAGCGGATCGCCGCACTGGACCGGATCTGCCTGAACTACCGCCAGCGGCGGCAGGGCAACATCCTGTCCACCACCAGCCGTAAGCACTTCGACGTCCACGACCAGTACGAGCGGGTCTTCGCCTTCGTCGACTCCCGCCCCGGACTGGCGAGTTGGCGACCTTACCTGCACCGCAAGATGGGCGAGCACTGTCTCGACATCCTCGCCAAGCCGGACCGGCTGCCGCCGTCGGACAAGGGCGAGTTCTTCCGCCGTACGGCCGAGCTGTTCGCCCGCCACAAGCCGGCCGGTGAGCCGGTGCCCGCCGAACTCCGGGTCCTGGAGGGCGGTTACGCGGCCTACCGGATCAAACGGAAGGCCGGGCAGGCGGGCCGGGAGCTCGTCCGGCGCGGCGGGCAGGCGGGCCGGGCGGCGGGCGGGCGGCTGCGCCGGGGTCCGGGCGCCGTGCGCGGACGCCGCCCGCTGGATCCGCACCTCGTCCTGTACTCGGCGTTCTCGCACCGGGGCGTGCTCGGCGATCCGGGAGCCGTGTACGAGAAGGCGCGGGAGATCGCACCCCAGCTGCGCGGGGTGTGGGTGGTGCGCGACGAGGAGTGCGCCGAGCGGCTCCCGGCGGGCGTGGAGCACGTACTGCTCGACTCCCCCGCCTACCGCCGGGTCGCCGCGCGGGCCGCCTTCTTCGTCAACAACGTCAACTGGCCCGGCTCCCTGGCCAAACGGCCCGGCAGCGTCCACATCCACACCCACCAGGGCACCCCGCTGAAGTACATGGCGGCCGACCTGCTCCAGCGGCCCGGCGCCCGGCACGGCGTGGACGTGCCGCAGATGCTGCGCCGCGCCGACCGCTGGGACTACAGCCTGGTCGCCAACCAGCACTCCGAACTGGTGTGGGAACGGGCGTACCCCTGCCACTTCACGTCGGTGCGGACCGGCAGCCCACGCAACGACGTGCTGGTGAACGCCGGTGCCGAGGCGGGTCTCGCGGTCCGCGCGCGGCTCGGGATCCCGGCCGGCCACACGGTCGTGCTGTACGCGCCGACCCGCCGCGAGTACGTGCGCGGCGGGCACGTCGAACGGCTCGACCTGGCCCGGTTCGCCGCCGACCTCGGCGCGGGGCACACCCTCGTCGTACGGCTGCACCCGTCGCTGGCGACCGGTCCGGCGCGCGGGATGGGCCTGGCCGACCTGCACCGGCGCAAAGTGCTGGTGGACGCGACGGACGAGCCGCGCGTCGAGGACGTCATGCTCGCCTCCGACGTCCTGGTCACCGACTACTCGGCCCTGATGTTCGACTACGCCAACCTGGACCGGCCGATCGTCGTCCACGCCGACGACTGGCCCGCGTACACGGCCAGCCGGGGCGCCTACTTCGACGTCACCGCCGACGCGCCCGGCCATGTCTCGCGCACCCACCGGGAACTGGCGTGGCTGCTGACCTCCGGCAGCTGGCGCGACGAGGAGTCGGCGCGGCTGCGGGCGGGCTTCCGGGAGCGGTACTGCGCCTACGACGACGGGCGGGCCGCCGAGCGCGTCGTCCGGCGGCTGCTGCTGGGCGAGGAGTTCCCCGAGAGGGCCGCCCTCGCGAAGGTGCCCGGCCCGGCCGGGGCCCGCGATCTGCTCGCGTCGACGTGAGGACTGCCCCGCGACCGCGCACCCGGGTGCTGGTCCTGGTCGCCGTGTTCGCGCTGCTCCAGCTCGCGAACGTGACCGGCCGGGACACCCCGGACAGCAAGAACTACCTGTCGTACGCGCTGAGCCTGCGCGGGGAGGACAAGCGCGAGGCGGCGGCCGTGACCATCGCCTACGCCTGCGAGGGTGAGGCCTCGAACGCGGCCCGCCGGCAGAGCGTGGACGTGCTCCGCTTCGACGCCCCCGACCCCGGCCGCCGGGTCGCCGCCGAGTGCCGGAAGCGGGAGTGGCGCGAGGTCGACGCGCGGCTGAGGGCGGGGCAGACCGGCGGGCACACCGTGCCGTTCATGCCGGAGCGCTTCATGCGGATCTTCGAGGCGCGCCCCGGCTACCCGGTGTTCCTGCTGCCGTTCATCACGCTGTTCGGCGTGACCTGGGGCGTGTGGCTGGCGGGTGTCGCCGTGGCGGCGGCGGGCGGTGTGCTGGTGTTCCTGATCCTGCGCACGCAGCGCGCGCCGGCCTCTGTCTGTCTGACCGGGCAGGCCCTGTACTACGTGCTGCCGTGCGGTACGACCGCCATGCGCCCGATGACCGAGGGTCTGCTGCTGGCGCTGACGCTGGCGGCGGTGTGGGGGTGCGCGCTGGCCCTGGACGGTGCGGTGCGGGCGGGGGCGTGGCTGGTCGGCGGTTCGCTGGCCGCCCTGTTCACCGTCAAGCACTCGCAGGCGCTGTTCCTCGGGCTGTGTCTGGCGGGGGCGGGCGCGCTGATCGCCGTCCGGCGTGCGCGGCGCGGCCGGCCGCCGGGGCCCGGGGTGGTCATGGTGGCCGTCGCGGGTGGTTTCGGGGTGCTGGGGACGCTGGTACTGGCGAGGCTGCTGCACTATCCGTCCGAGTCGGAGAGCCTCCAGGATCTGCTGACCCGCCACTTCGACCGGCCCGACCGCACGCGCGTGTGGCCGGAGTTCCTGAGCCTCCAGGGAAACTTCTGGGTGGAGTGGCTGCGCCGGCAGCTGTGGGAACCGCTGTTCGTGGCCGCGCTGGCGGCCGGGGCCCGGGGTGTGGCGCGGGGGCCGCGGCGGGCGTTCGGCGTCTTCGTGCTCGGCGCCGCCTGCACCGGGGTCCTCACCCAGGCCGGACACCCGGACATCACCATCTGGGGCGACCGGCTGATCGTGCTGGCGTGGCTGCTGCCGGCGCTCGGGGTGCCGCTGCTGCTCGAGCCCGTGCTGCGGGGGCGGGTGGCCCTGCCGGCCCAGGAAGGGTCCGATCGGGCTCACTCCTTGAGGTGACTTTCGGCAAGGCCGTTGACCGGACGGGAAGATACGGCCAATGCCCCTCTTTGCCCAGCTCGGACCCCGGTGCGGTGCGCTGTCGCGTTCCCGGCCCGGTTCCCCGTTCGACTCCCTCCCCGGCGCGGCCCGGTCCGGTACGGCCGGATGCGGCCCGGTCCGGCCCGGCACCGTCCGGTCCGGTGCGGTCCGGTCCGGTGCGGTCCGGTCCGGTGCGGTCCGTTGAGCGCCGGTGTCCTGACCCGGCGGCCCACGCTCGGTGCGACGGCGCTGCGCGGCGGGCGGGGGTGGCGGCCGACCCCGTACCAGGCCCTCGGCTTCCTGTTCTGGCTGGTGATGTCGCTGGCGTACTGGCGGGTCCCGCAGTGCTGCGACGCCGGCCAGCACGCGGCGGTCGTCGAACGCCTGAAGGACCGCCTGCTCGATCCGCGGCACCCGATGGGCGATCTGCCGGGTGCGGGCAGCCCGTACTTCTCGCCGTACACGGTGGCGGAGGGCGCGTTCGCCCGGGTGACCGGGCTGACGGGCTGGGCGGTGCTGCGGGTCGCCGGCCCGGTGAACCTGCTGGTGCTGCTCAGCGGCATCGGCCGCTTCACGCGCGTGCTGACGCCGAGGCCGTGGGCGCCGGTGCTCGCACTGGCGGCGATGACGCTGCTGTGGGGCACCGAGCGGGCCTGGTGGAGCGGCTACCTGGGCCTGATGTCGATGACCGGCAACCTCGGCTACCCGTCCACCTTCGCCATCGGGCTAACCTTCTGGGCGTGGGCCCTGGCGGGCACTCGCGCGCGGGACCAGCGCCGGGTGCGGTACGTGGGTCCGAGCGGGCTGCGCGGCTACACCGGGTACGTGGCGCTGGGCGTGCTGTACGGGGTGATCCTGCTGGTGCATCCGATCACGGCGGTCGCGGCGGGGGCCGGGGGCGTGGCCTTCGTCGTGGGATGGCAGCGGGGGTGGCGGGCCGCGGTGGCCGCCCGGTGGGCGGTGGTGGCGGCGGTGGCGCTGCTCGTGGCCGCCCTCTGGCCGTACTTCGACGTGTTCGAGCTGGCCGGGGACGGCAGCGTGGACGCGATGCACCGGCGGCTGTACGACGGGCTGGTGGGCCACTTCTGGCTGGCGCTGGTGGGACTGCCCGCGCTGTGGGCGCGGGGCCGCCGCTCGGCGCGCGACCCGCTGGTGCTGATGTTCGCCCTGGAGTGCCTGGTGGTGGCGTACGGCTTCGTCAGCGGCCACTACACCTACGGGCGGATCCTGGGGCTCACCCTGGTGCCGCTCCAGTTCGCGCTGGCCGTGGAACTGACGGCGCCCCGACCCTGGCGGGCGGGGCGGCGGGTGCTGGGCGCGGTCGCGGCGGGTGCCGCCTGCCTCGGCTTCCTCACCGTGCAGGCGGGGGCGGTCGTGCCGCGCGCGCTGGACCCGGTCGGCTTCGAAGCGCCGCCGCGCTGGCCCTCGTACGACTGGGCCGCACGGCACATCGGACCCGGCGAGGTGGTGGTCACCGACGGGTACTACGCGGTGCACGCCATCGCCGGGTACGGGCCGAACCTGGCCGCGCCGGCCTGGCCGGACGCGGCCCTGGACGAACGGGAGCGGCTACGGCGGCTCGACGACGTGCGGGCCTACCTCTCCCGCGGGTCGACCCGCGCCGAGCGGGTGGGGATCGCCCACCGCTACCGCATCCGCTGGCTGCTCCTGACGCGCTGGCACCCGGTGCCCGAGGAGGCCGTGGTGGTGGCGTGGAGCCGGCGGACGGGGGAGGTGCTGGCGCGGGTCGGAAACCACTGAACAACCACTGAGGAACCGTTGAGGAACCGCTGAACCGCCCGGAGGCGGCCGGCGACTACTCGATGACGAGGTCGACCTCGATGTTGCCGCGGGTGGCGTTGGAGTAGGGGCAGACCTGGTGGGCGGTCTCGACCAGCTTGCGGCCGGTCGCCTCGTCCAGACCCTCGGGCAGCTCGACGCGCAGCGTCACCTTGAGGCCGAAGCCCTCGCCCTGCTTGCCTATGCCGACCTCGGCGGTCACGGCGGCGTCGGTGACGTCGACCTTCGCCTGGCGGCCGACGAGACCGAGGGCGCTGCCGAAGCAGGCCGCGTAACCGGCGGCGAAGAGCTGCTCGGGGTTGGTGCCCTGACCGTTGCCGCCCAGCTCCACCGGCGGGGCCAGCTGGAGGTCGATCTTGCCGTCGGAGGAGACGGCGCGACCGTCGCGGCCGTGGGTGGCGGTGGCGACTGCGGTGTAGAGCGCGTCCATGGATGAACCATCCCTCTCGGAAGTCGTGTCGGGGGGTGGCCGGCCCTCGCGCCGTTCGCGTCCGGACCGCCTCACGGAGATAAGTAGAGCACACAATTGAGTTGTGCACAACTAAATGGCTCGCTGGAGCTACCCTGGAGGCATGACCCCGACGCCCCCACCCGCAGCGCAGGAGAACGCCGAGGAGAACTGGCTCCGCCTGGACAGCCAGATCTGCTTCTCCCTGCACGCCGCCTCGCGCGCCTTCAACGGCGTCTACCGCGTGATCCTCAAGGAACTCGGGCTCACCTACCCCCAGTACCTGGTGCTGCTGGTCCTGTGGGAGCACGGCGAACTGCCCGTCAAGAAGCTCGGCGAGCACCTCCGCCTCGACTCCGGCACGCTCTCCCCGCTGCTCAAGCGACTGGAGTCGGCCGGCCTGGTGCGCAGGGAGCGCAGCTCCCGCGACGAGCGCTCGGTGGAGATCCGGCTCACCGAGGAGGGCGTCGCCCTGCGCGAGCGGGCGCTGCGGGTGCCGCGCCGGATCGTCTCGGCGACCGGGTTCGACCTCGACGAGATCCGCGACCTGCGCGACCAACTCGACCAACTCACCTCGGCCCTCGACACGGCGGCCCTGGAGCAGGAACCGGAACACGGATGACGACCCGGGCCGCACGGCGCCCCGGCGCAACGGTTGGCGGCGGTTTGAGGCGCGTGCCGGGATCCGGCCGGGTCAGGCGTTGTTCAGATACGCCAGTACGGCCAGGACGCGTCGGTGGCCGCTGTCGCTCGGGGGGAGGCTCAGTTTCAGGAACACGTTGCCGATGTGTTTGCTGACGGACCGTTCGGTGATGACGAGGGCGCCGGCGATGGTCGTGTTGTCGCGGCCCTCGGCCATGAGCTTCAGCACCTCGCGCTCACGCGGTGTGAGCGAGTCCAGCGGCGAGTCGCGGCGGCGGGACATCAGCTCCGTGACGACCTCGGGGTCGAGCGCCGTACCGCCGGAGGCGACCCGTTCCAGCGCGTCGAGGAACTCGTCCACCCGGCCCACGCGGTCCTTCAGCAGATAGCCGACCCCGCTCGCGCCCCCGCCCAGCAGCTCGGCCGCGTAGGACTCCTCGACGTACTGGGAGAGCACCAGCACCGGCAGGCCGGGAATCTTCTCGCGGGCCTCCAGCGCGGCCCGCAGTCCCTCGTCGCGGAAGCCCGGCGGCATCCGTACGTCGAGCACCGCCACGTCCGGACGGTGCCGCAGGAGCGCCGGAAGGACCTCGGGGCCGGAGCCGACGACGGCCACCACCTCGTGCCCGGCCGATGTCAGCAGCAGGACCAGACCCTCCCTGAGCAGGGCGTTGTCCTCGGCCATCACGACTCTCATGCCACCTCGACTCCCGTCACGGCGTCCGCGCCGCTTACAGCGCCTTGATCGCCTCGGTGGTCGCACGAGCCAGCGCGCCCAGGTAGCCCTTGGGCAGCTTCGGACTGCGGATCACCACCGAACGCCAGTAAAGCGGACCCGAGATCAGATCGAGCGCCAGCTCCTCGTTCAGCCCCTCGCGGACCTCGCCGCGCCGCACCGCCGCCGCCACGATCTTCAGGGCGACCTCCTCCTGCCCCTGCTTCAGCGCCTTCTGCAGAGCCTCGGCGATCTCCGGGTTGCGGGCCGCCTCGGCCTGGAGGTCGGGAATGATCTGCGAGGCCACCGGATGCCGCAGGGCCCGGGAGCTCACCTCGTAGAGCATGCGCAGGTCGCCCTCCAGGCTGCCCGTCTCCGGGGCCGGCAGCCCCTGCACGGCTATCACCGAGACGATGTCGAGGACCAGGTGCAGCTTGGAGCGCCAGCGCCGGTACACCGCGGTCTTGCCCACCCCGGCGCGCCGGGCGATGCCCTCGATGGACATCCGCGCGTAGCCGACGGTCGCGAGCTCCTCGAACACGGCGGCCCGGATGGCCTCCGTCACATCCTCGCGGAGCACGGCCGCGCCCGCGGGGGCCCGGCGGCGCGGGCGCACCTGGGGTCCATCGGCGTTCGTCGCGTTCGTCGTCATGCGGACCAGCATAGGGCGTTACGACGAAACGGTTGCGTTCCGACGATGAATCGGCCTACTCTCACGTTGCGACGATACGGTCCCGTTCCGACGTAAGAATATGTAAAGAAAAGCGTAAGGAAACGGCGAGCGGCCACGGAAACACCGCCGCCCGCACCCCTTCCCCCGAGCGAAAGCAGCGGATGTGAGTCAGGTCCTCCACACACCGCCCCAGACACAGGCCGCCCCCCACGGCGACCTCGCGGCTCTGGCCGCCCGTCACGGCCTCACGGTCAGCGGCGCCCGCCCGTCCCTGCCCGAGTACATCCGCCAGCTCTGGGCGCGCCGCCACTTCATCACCGCGTTCGCCACCGCCAAGCTCACCGCCCAGTACAGCCAGGCGAAGCTGGGCCAGGTCTGGCAGGTGATGACCCCGCTGCTGAACGCGGCGGTCTACTACTTCATCTTCGGTGTCCTGCTGGAGACCAAGAAGGGCGTGGCGGACTTCATCCCGTTCCTGGTCACGGGCGTGTTCGTCTGGACGTTCACACAGAGCTCGATCATGGCGGGCACCCGGGCCATCGGCGGCAGCATCGGTCTGGTGCGGGCCCTGCACTTCCCCCGGGCCGCCCTGCCGATCTCGTTCTGTCTCCAGCAGCTCCAGCAGCTGCTGTTCTCGATGGCCGCCCTGCTGATCATCCTGTTCGCCGTGGGCGTGCCGCCGGCCCTGTCCTGGGTCCTCGTCATCCCGGCCCTGACGCTCCAGTTCGTCTTCAACGCCGGCGTCTCGATGATCCTGGCCCGGCTCGGCGCGAACACCCCGGACATCTCCCAGCTGATGCCGTTCATCCTGCGCACCTGGATGTACATCTCGGGCGTGATGTGGAGCATCGACAACCTGCTCGAGAAGCACCAGGGCATGCCGGCCTGGGTCGCCGACCTGCTGCGGGCCAACCCCGCCGCCGTCTACATCGACCTGATGCGCTTCGCGCTGATCGACAGCTTCCACGCGAGCCAGCTGCCGCCCCACGTGTGGCTGGTCGCGACCGGCTGGGCGCTGCTCGCCGGCGTCGGCGGCTTCATCTACTTCTGGAAGGCTGAGGAGACGTACGGCCGTGGCTGAGAACGCAACGCGCACCGCGCCCACCGCGCCCACCGAGCCCATCGACGAGCGGGCCCCCACCGTCATCGCCGACGGCGTCGACATCGTCTACCGGATCAACGGCACCGGCAGCGGCCGGGGCAGCGCGACGGCCGCCCTCAACCGCATCATCCGCCCCGGGCAGGCCCAGAAGGCCGCCGGCATGCGCGTGGTGCACGCCGTCAAGAACGTCACCTTCGTCGCGTACAAGGGCGAGGCGATCGGCCTCATCGGCACCAACGGTTCCGGCAAGTCGACCCTGCTCAAGGGGATCGCGGGCCTCCAGCCGGTGGAGAACGGCAAGATCTACACCGACGGCCAGCCCTCCCTCCTCGGCGTCAACGCGGCCCTGATGGGCGATCTGACGGGCGAACGCAACGTCTACCTCGGCGGACTCGCCATGGGTATGACGCGCGAGCAGATCAAGGAGCGCTACCAGGAGATCGTCGACTTCTCCGGCATCAACGAGAAGGGCGACTTCATCTCCCTGCCGATGCGCACCTACTCCTCCGGCATGGGCTCCCGGCTGCGCTTCTCCATCGCCGCCGCCAAGGACCACGACGTCCTGCTCATCGACGAGGCACTGTCGACCGGCGACGCGCGGTTCCAGGCGCGGTCGGCGGAGCGCATCCAGGAGATGCGCGCGCACGCCGGCACGGTCTTCCTGGTCAGCCACAGCAACGCCGCGATCCGCGACACCTGCGACCGGGTGCTGTGGCTGGAGCGCGGCGAACTGCGCATGGACGGCCCGACGGAGGAGGTCCTCGAGGCGTACGAGGCGTTCACCGGGGACAAGAAGAAGAAGCCCAAGCCGAAGCCCGCCTGACGGAACAACGGACAGACAGGGGTGCCCCCCGAGCCTCGACGGCCCGGGGGGCACCCCTGTTTCCCGTGTGCTTACGAGTGCGCCCGCAACATCGTGCGCATCGTCCGCATGGCCACCGACAGATTGGCCAGGTCGAAGGTCTCCGAGCTCTGGATCTCCTCCAGCGTGGTACGCGCCCGGCCCAGGATCGCCGCGTTCTTCTCCTCCCACGCCTTGAAGCGCTGCTCGGGCGTCGAGGTGCCGTTGCCGACGGCCAGCACGTCCGCCGTCAGCGCCGCGTGGGCCGCGTACAGGTCCTCACGGATGGAGGCGCGCGCCATGGACTGCCACCGATCGGCACGCGGCAGCTCGATGATGCGGTCCATGAGCTGGGTGATGCGCAGACGGTCGGCGAGGTCGTAGTAGACGTCGGCGACGTCCAGCGGGTCCCGCCCCATGCGGTCGGCCACCGAGACGATGTCCAGCGCCGGGAAGGCGGAGGAGAACCCGGCCACCCGGGTGGCCAGCTCGTCCGGGACGCCGGCGTCGGTCAGCTCGTCGTGGATCCGCTGCCACCACTCCAGGTCCGCGCCCCGCAGCAGCTTCGTCAGCTGCGACCACACCTGCTCGACGCGCTCGGCGAAGAAGTCGACGGTCTCGGCGAGCTGCAGCGGCTGCGGCCGGTTGTTCAGCAGCCAGCGCGTACCGCGCTCGACGAGTCGTCGCGAGTGCAGCCGGATACGGGTCTGGACGTCGGCCTCGACCCGGTTGTCGAGATCCTCCACCGCGTCCCACACCGGCGCCGAGCGGAAGATCGCCCGGGCCGCGGTCTGGGCCCGCACGATCTCCTCCAGCGAGGCGCCGGTCTCCTCCCGCAGCCGGTGCAGATACGTCGTACCGCCCGTGTTGACCGTGTCGTTGACCAGGACGGTCGTGGTGATCTCGCGGCGCAGCGGGTGACTGTCGATGCCCTCGGGGAACCGCTCGCGCAACGCCGTCGGGAAGTACGCGTGCAGCAGACCGCGCAGGTACGGGTCGTCGGGCAGCGAGGTGTGCAGCAGCTCGTCCGACACCGTGATCTTGGTGTAGGCCATCAGGACGGCCGTCTCCGGGCTGGTGAGGCCCTGGCCGGCGCCGAGACGCTCACGGATCTGCCGGTCGGTGGGCAGGAACTCCAGGGCCCGGTCCAGGTGCTTCTCCCTGACCAGGTGGCGCATGAAGCGCTGCTGGGCGTGGAGCATGTCCTTGGACTGGGCGAGGGCGTTGGCGATCGCCGTGTTCTGCGCGTAGTTGTTGCGCAGGACCAGAGTGCCGACCTCGTCGGTCATCTCCGCGAGCACCTTGTTGCGCTGCTTGACGGTCATGTCGCCCTCGCCGACCAGACCGTTGAGCAGGATCTTGATGTTCACCTCGTGGTCGGAGGTATCCACGCCCGCGCTGTTGTCGATGGCATCCGTGTTGATCTTGCCGCCGTGCAGCGCGAACTCGATCCGGCCGAGCTGGGTCAGGCCCAGGTTGCCGCCCTCGCCGACGACCCTGACGCGCAGATCGGCGCCGTCCACCCGGATCGGGTCGTTGGCCTTGTCGCCGACGTCGGCGTTCGACTCCGCACCGGACTTCACGTACGTGCCGATGCCGCCGTTCCACAGCAGGTCCACCTGCGCCCGCAGGATCGCCTTCATCAGGTCGGCCGGGGTCAGCTTGGTGACGGCCGCCTCGATGCCCAGCGCCTCGCGGATGTGGGCGTTGACCGGGATCGCCTTCGCCGTCCGCGGGAAGACGCCGCCGCCGGCGGAGATCAGGTCACCATTGTAGTCGGCCCAGCTGGAGCGGGGCAGCTCGAACAGCCGACGGCGCTCGGCGTAGGAGGTCGCCGCGTCCGGCTTCGGGTCGATGAAGATGTGCCGGTGGTCGAAGGCGGCGACCAGCCGGATGTGCTCGCTGAGCAGCATGCCGTTGCCGAACACGTCACCGGACATGTCACCGACGCCGACGACCGTGAAGTCCTCGGACTGCGTGTCCACGCCCAGCTCCCGGAAGTGCCGCTTCACGGACTCCCAGGCACCGCGGGCCGTGATGCCCATGCCCTTGTGGTCGTAGCCCGCCGAGCCGCCGGACGCGAAGGCGTCGCCGAGCCAGAAGTTGTACGACTGCGCGACCTCGTTGGCGATGTCGGAGAACGTCGCCGTGCCCTTGTCGGCGGCGACCACCAGGTAGGTGTCGTCCTCGTCGTGCCGCACGACGTCGGCCGGCGGCACGACCTCCCCGCCGACCAGGTTGTCGGTGATGTCGAGCAGCGCCGAGATGAACGTCTTGTAGCTGGAGATGCCCTCGGCCAGCCACGCGTCACGGTCCACGCCCGGGTCGGGCAGCTGCTTGGCGACGAAGCCGCCCTTGGCGCCGACCGGCACGATGACGGTGTTCTTCACCATCTGCGCCTTCACCAGCCCGAGCACCTCGGTACGGAAGTCCTCCCGCCGGTCGGACCAGCGCAGACCACCGCGCGCGACCTTCCCGAACCGCAGGTGCACGCCCTCCACCTGCGGCGAGTACACCCAGATCTCGAACGCCGGCCGGGGCGCCGGCAGATCCGGGATCGCCTGCGGGTCGAACTTCATGGACACGTAGTCGTGCGGCTCGCCGCCCGCGCGCTCCTGGAAGAAGTTCGTCCGCAGGGTCGCCTTGATGACCGTGAGGAAGGACCGCAGGATCCGGTCCTCGTCGAGCGAGGCCACCTCGTCGAGGGCGGCGTCCAGCTCCTCGAGCAGCGCGTCGACGATCTCGTGCCCGGCACGCTGCCGGTCGGGCGACATCCGCGCCTCGAACAACGACACGAGCAGCCGGGTGGTGTGGACGTTGGTCCGGAGGGTGTCCTCCATGTAGTCCTGGCTGAAGGTGGACCCGGCCTGCCGCAGGTACTTGGCGTACGCGCGCAGCACCATCGCCTGCCGCCAGTGCAGCCCCGCGCCCAGCACCAGCGCGTTGAACCCGTCGTTCTCCGCCTTGCCCGTCCAGGTCGCCGAGAACGCCTCCTGGAACCGCTCACGCCCGTCGTCACCGAGGTCCCCACCGGGACCCGCCAGCGACTTGGGGATACGCAGACCGAAGTCGTAGATCCAGGCGTTGCTGCGGTCCGAGCAGCGCAGCTCGTACGGCCGCTCGTCGATCACCTCGACGCCGAGCCGGTTCAGGACCGGCAGCACGGCCGACAGGGAGATCGCGTCACCCTTGCGGTAGATCTTGAAACGGCGCTCGCCGGGCCCGGCGCCCACCGGCTCGTACAGGCTGAGCGAGAAGTTCCGCTCCTCCGTGAGCCGCTCCAGATGGCAGAGGTCGGCGACGGCGGAACGCGGACTGTGGTCGGCCTTGTACCCCTCGGCGAAGGCGCCGCTGTAGCGCCGCAGCAGCTCCGCGGCCCGCTCCTCGCCGAGTTCGGCGTTGAGCGCCTCCTGGAACGCGTCGGCCCAGGAACGGGCCGCCTCGACGAGCCGCGCCTCGATGCGCTCCTTGTCTGCGTCGGACAGCTCCGGCAGCTCGGTGCCCTGCGGGACACGCACGACGAAGTGCAGCCGGGACAGGATCGACTCGGTGTTCCAGGCGGTGAAGTCGACGTTCGTCCCGCCCAGCTCCTCCTTGAGGATGTCGATGATCCGCAGCCGCACACCCGTGGTGTAGCGGTCGCGGGGCAGGTAGACGATCGCCGAGTAGTAACGCCCGTACTCGTCCTGCCGCAGGTACAGCCGCAGCCGGCGCCGCTCCTGGAGATAGAGCACGGACGTGACGATGGACCGGAGTTCGTCCACCGGCGTCTGGAAGAGCTCGTCGCGCGGGTAGGTCTCCATGATCTGGAGCAGGTCGCGCCCGTCGTGGCTGTTGGGCGAGAACCCGGCGCCCTTCAGCACCGCCTCGACCTTGCGCCGCACGACCGGCACCCGCACCACGGACTCGGTGTAGGCGGCGGAGGAGAACAGCCCGAGGAACCGACGCTCCCCGACGACGTTCCCGTCCTTGTCGAACTTCTTCACACCGACGTAGTCGAGGTAGGAGGGCCGGTGCACGGTGGCCCGGCTGTTCGCCTTGGTCAGCACCAGCAGCTTGTGCTCACGCGCCTTGGCACGGGCATCGGCGGGCAGCCGCTCGAAGGAGGGACTGACGGGGTGACTGTCGGTGTCGGCGTGATGCGGGTCGGAACGCAGAATGCCGAGCCCGGTCCCGGGGACGGCGGCGAGGGAGTCGTCCCCGCGCAGCTGGTACTCCCGGTAGCCGAGGAACGTGAAGTGGTCGGCGGCCAGCCAGCGCAGCAGCTCACGGGCCTCGTCGACCTCGGGCCGCGCCAGATCACCGGGGACGGGCTCCTCCTGGAGCTGATCGGCGACCCGCATCGCGGTGTCCCGCATCTTCTCCCAGTCCTCGACGGCCTCCCGGACGTCGGACAGGACGCGCACCAGGTCGGCGGTGATCTGCTTCAGATCGGCACGGTCGCTCTCACGGTCGATCTCGACGTGGATCCACGACTCGACATGCCCGTCGTGCGGCAGGTCCCCCGCGACGGGCGGGGCGTTGAGCACCTCGATGAGCTTGCCGGCCACATCGCGCCGCACGACGACCTGCGGGTGGATGACGAGGTGGATCCCCCGACCCTGCCGGGTCAGCTCATTGGTGACGGAGTCGACGAGGAACGGCATGTCGTCGGTCACGACCTCGACGACCGAGTGGCTGCACGTCCACCCGTTCTCCTCGACGGTAGGGGTGTGAACCCTTACATTGGCCGTCCCCTGCGGCCGGTTCTCGGCCAGCCGGTAGTGCGAGAGCGCGGCTCCGAAGACATCGACCGGGTCACGGCCGCTCAGGTCCTCCGGGGCGGTGTGCAGGTAGTAGCGCTGCAGGAACGCGAGGAGGGAGTCGTGGTCCGGGGTCCCCGGAGTACCGCCGCCCTCGCCCGTCGTCCCAGTCGGTAGATGCCCCCCGACCGGGCTGTTCTCAGCGACCCGCGCCGCCCTCTCGAGCAGCTCGGCCTTGGCTTCGTCCAGCTTGGTCTGCATTGTCCTCTGGCTCCTGTCGCGCGCCGTTGCGTGACGTAGAAGGAAGTACGTGAAGTACGGTCTCTTCCCCTGCGGCTCGACGCCACGGCCCGGGTTCTCCGGTCCGTTCCGACGCTATGCCGCAAGGTGAGATGAGCGGGGGGTTATCGGCCATTCTCGACACCACTCCCGGGTGTGACGCTGCTCTCCGCGCCAGGTGCATCCGGGGAGTGCTCGGCGTCCTGGGGGCCCATTCGGCCCCGTCCCGCCCGCGCCGACCAGCGTCCGCCGCCCGGCTGCGGAGATGGTCCGCACACACCGGGCGCAGGGCAGGGGCAACAACGCCCCCGCGAACTATCGCGCTGATCACGCCACCAGGCTATCGCCCCTCCCGGGCCTCCCGTCATGAGCCGTATGTGTACAAAACAGAGCCCACAACTTTGCCGTTCTGCACAGAGCCAAACCGGGGGGTGACGTGCGAAGGGGGAGGGGAGGGGCTGCGCCCCTGGCGGGGTGCAGGGGACGCAGTCCCCGCCGGGGTACAGGGGCGGAGCCCCTGGTGGGGTACAGGGGCGCGGCCCCTGGTGGGTACAGGGGCCAGTCCCTGGCGGGGTGCAGGGGACGCAGTCCCCGCCGGGTGCAGGGGCGGAGCCCCTGGTCCCCGCCGGGGTGCAGGGGCGGAGCCCCTGGTGGGGTGGAAGGGGCGGAGCCCCTGGGATGGGACGGGTAGGGGCGGCGGGGGCGAGAAAAGTCGACGCCGACCCCACCCCGCGGGACGCTGAAAGCGCCCTCTTGGCAAGCCCACCCCCCAAGAGGCACGTTGCCCATGGCAACACCCGCCCGAGAGGAGCCGCCCACCATGACCGCGAAAATCCTCATCGTCACCGGCGACGCAGCGGAATCCCTGGAAGTCCTCTACCCCTACCAACGCCTACGCGAGGAAGGCTACGAGGTCCACATCGCCGCCCCCACCCGCAAAAAGCTCCAGTTCGTCGTCCACGACTTCGAACCCGGCTTCGACACCTACACCGAGAAGCCCGGCTACACCTGGCCCGCCGACCTCGCCTTCTCCGAGGTCGACCCCGGCCAGTACGCCGCCATCGTCATCCCCGGCGGCCGGGCCCCCGAGTACCTCCGCAACGACCCCGAGCTCCGCAAGATCCTCAAGTCGTTCTTCGACGCCGACAAACCGGTCGCCCAGATCTGCCACGGCCCCCTGCTCACCGCGGCCGCCGACGCCCTCCACGGCCGACGCGTCACGGCGTACCCGGCCCTGGAGCTCGACATGCAGTCGGCGGGCGCCACCTTCCAGGACGCCGAGGCGGTGGTCGACGGCACCCTGGTCTCCGCTCGCGCCTGGCCGGACCACCCGGCCTGGATGCGCGAGTTCCTGAAGGTGCTACGCACCAAGGCGCCAGCGACGTGACCTGACCCACCCCGCCCGCCCCGGCCCATCCATCCAAGCCCCCACAGGTGCGGCGCCCTCAGGACGCCGCACCCACCCGACGCTCAAGGCAGCTGCCGCCACAACCCCCCGAAACCCCTACCCAGCCACAGCCGACTACGCAGCCGATTACGCAGCCGCGGCCAACCGCCCCGCGACCTCCACCGCCTCCCCCAGCGTGTCCACCACTGGCACCCCCACCCCCTCCAGGCTGGCCCGACTGTGTGACCCGCCGGTGTACAGGACGGCCCGCGCGCCCACATGCAACGCGGCCACCGCGTCATCGGCGGCATCCCCGATCACCACCGTGCGCTCCGCCTGCACCCCGGTCAGCGCCTGGAGGTGCCGCACCATGTGCTCGGCCTTGCTGCCCCCGGAGGGACCGGTCCGCCCGTCGACCCGTACGAAGTGTGGCTCGATCCCGAACCCCCGGACCAGCGGCACGAGTTCGTCGTGCACATACATGCTCAGCAGGGACTGGCTGTGCCCCGCCGACCGCCACCCCGCGAGCAGTTCCACCGCACCCTCGGTGAGCGCGCACCGCACCCGGTGCTCGGCGTAGTACCGGTGGAAGACGTCGTCCATGACCTCCCACTCGGCATCGGTGGGCAGCCTTCCCATCAGCCGCTCGTAGAACTTCGGCACCGGAACGCAGTACAGCGCCCGGTACTGCTCCAGTGTGATCGGCTCCAGCCCCAGCTCGACGAATGCCGCGTTCGTCGCCCCGATGATCGCGTCGTTGTCGTGGAACAGCGTCCCGTTCCAGTCCCAGACGATGTGCGCCGCTTCCTGCTTCCCCATACCTGCAAACGTACCCGCCACCACCGACAATCAAGTGACCGCCCGAAGCGACGACCGAACGCACCGAGCGCACCGAACGCACCGAACGCACCGGCCCAGGCAGACCGACAGTCAGCGGCCCGCACCAGACAGCCGACAGCCGACGGCAAGCAGCCGGCACAGCAACCGGCAGCCGACCGGCAGCCGTCCGGGCGAACTCAGTCTCCCGACCCCACCAGGCTCGGGATCTCCTGCCTGGCGAACCACAACAGCTCATGGTCCTCGGCCCCGTCCACGACGAACTGCGCGTCGTCGTCCCCGCCGTCCGCCGCCGCGAGCGCCTCCGCCGCGGCGGTCACGTCCGCCTCCGCCTCCCGGGCGTCGACGTGCACCGCGGCCGCCTTGGCCAGCGGCACGGCACCCGTCACCCGTACCTCACCCAGCGCCGCCGGATCGAGCCCCCGGTCGGGGTCCGCGGCGGCCGCGCGGTCGGGCACGTCGACGGCGACCACGACCCGGCGCCGCGGGGCGCCCTGATCCGCCGCGAGCAACCGCAGCGAGGCGAGCGCGGCCCTGCTGAGCGCCGCGTACTCCAGCTCCTCGATGTCGTCGGAGAGATACCACTCGCGCAACGCGGGCGTGACGGCGTACGCGACGAGCGGCCCGGACCCCAGCTCACCCGTCTTGTGCGCCTCGGCGAGGCCGGGGAGGGTCAGGGGGACGTAGACGCGCATGGCTGGCCGCTCTTTCGTGGTCGCAGGCTCGGACTCGGCGCCCCGGGGAGGGACGGTTCCGCGTCTCCCCGAGGGCCTTCAGGATACGTGCGGCCGTCCCCTTTCGGGCCCCTGTCCGCACCCTCACCGGCGTCAACCCCAGACCACCCGCTTCACCCGGCCCACCCCCGCAACGCCGGTCTCCCACCACCCCTCACCGCCCCTGATAGGTGAACTTTTCCGGCCCCCGCCACGGACGTCCCGCGTCCTTGCCGTCACGGACCGCGACCCCGTACAAGATCCGCAACGGCAAGTTACCGACCGGTATAGCCGAGCCCACCGAACGGGGACACCCATGAACAAGGTCATGACGCGGACGCAGCACCATCCCGGCACCCGCCCTCCCGGCCGCCGCGACACCCGCCGCCCCGCAGCCGCCCCACCCCGCACCCCGAACGGCGGCGCCCCCCGCACGGCACCCGCCGGCGGCCGCCCACCCGGTCCCCCCGGCACCGGCTCCC
Source organism: Streptomyces sp. NPDC102259 (assembly GCF_044766465.1). Taxonomy (NCBI): domain Bacteria; kingdom Bacillati; phylum Actinomycetota; class Actinomycetes; order Kitasatosporales; family Streptomycetaceae; genus Streptomyces; species Streptomyces sp. NPDC102259. The sequence goes on from NZ_JBIWMA010000025.1 coordinate 112,927, forward strand.
CCACCCGCACCCGCCCCGCCGACGGCCGCCCCACCACCCCCCAGTCCCTCACCCGCCACCCGACACCGCGACCCAGCACCAGCACCAGCACCAGCAGGGGCACCGGTAGGGGCACCGGTAGGGGAACGGGCACCGACGCCCCCACCGGCTCCCCGTCCGTCCCCGCCCAGACCCTCCGCCGCCCCATCTCCCAGCCGCGCCCCACAGACCTCTTCGCCGACCGCCTCCTCGCGGTCCTGACCGGCCGACGCCCCGTGCACTTCATGCTCCGGCACACCCTCGGCCACGCCTACGACGACCTGGCCCACCTCGCCGAACGCGGCCCCCTGCGCACCACCCACGGCGCCCTTCCCGTCGTCCGGGACATCGGCTACTACGTCCCCCGCCCCGGCGCCATCGAGGCCTTCGCCCGCATCGGCGCCGGCGACCGCCTACGGGCCATGGCCTTCCGCCTGGAACTCGGCACCGACCACCGCTGGCGCTGCACAGCGGTGGAACTCGACGGCACCCGCAGGCCCCACCCCCAGGACGACTGAGCCGCCCTGAACCCCAGGACGACTGAGCCGCCCTGAACCCCAGGACGACTGAGCCGCCCTGAAAGCGCCGAACAGCAAAGGGCCGGGCCACCCGAAGGTGACCCGGCCCTCAGCCGCTACGAAGCCCACAGCGCCGTCACGACCCACGTCGCATACGCCACAGCCACGCACCACACGTCGCACCACGCATCACACGTCGCACGCCACGCATCACGCGTCGCGCCCGGCAGACGGCGCCGCAGGCAGACGCGCCCTACTTCTTACGGCGCCGCCCGGCCTTCGCCTGCTTACGGCGCTCCGCGCGCGTGAGGCCATCGGCCTCGGAGCGCACCGGCTCGTCCTCGTCATTGTCGAAGTCGCCCTCGATCGTGCCGCCCTCGCCGTCCACCGTCGGAGCCGAGAAGTGCAGCTGACGACGCTGCGGAGCGTCCAGCCCCTTCGCCCGGATCTCCGGACGCGAACCCGCCTGCGCCGGCACCACGTCCTGCTTCTCCATGTCGACCGGCGCGGCGTCCTCCACCGGGACCTCCTCGACCTGCTGCTCGACCTGGACCTCCAGGTTGAACAGGTAGCCGACGGACTCCTCCTTGATGCCGTCCATCATCGCGGAGAACATGTCGAAGCCCTCGCGCTGGTACTCGACCAGCGGGTCCTTCTGCGCCATCGCGCGCAGACCGATGCCCTCCTGGAGGTAGTCCATCTCGTAGAGGTGCTCGCGCCACTTGCGGTCCAGGACCGACAGCACGACCCGCCGCTCCAGCTCACGCATGATCTCGGAACCGAGCTGCGACTCCCGCGACTCGTACTGCTCACGGATGTCGTCCTTGATGGACTCGGAGATGAACTCGGCGGTCAGACCCGCCCGGTCACCGGCCGCCTCCTCCAGCTCCTCGACGGTGACCTTCACCGGGTAGAGCTGCTTGAAGGCGCCCCACAGCCGGTCCAGGTCCCAGTCCTCCGGGAAGCCCTCGGCGGTCTCCGCGCCGACGTACGCGTCGATCGTGTCGTCCATGAAGTGGTGGATCTGCTCCTGGAGGTCCTCGCCCTCCAGAACGCGGCGCCGCTCACCGTAGATGACCTCACGCTGACGGTTGAGCACCTCGTCGTACTTCAGGACGTTCTTACGCGTCTCGAAGTTCTGCTGCTCCACCTGCGACTGCGCGGACGCGATCGCGCGCGTGACCATCTTGTTCTCGATCGGCACGTCGTCCGGCACGTTCGCCATCGACATCACGCGCTCGACCATCTGCGCCTTGAACAGCCGCATCAGGTCGTCGCCCAGCGACAGGTAGAAACGGGACTCGCCCGGGTCGCCCTGACGGCCGGAACGACCGCGCAGCTGGTTGTCGATACGACGCGACTCGTGCCGCTCGGTACCCAGCACGTAGAGGCCGCCCAGCTCCTTGACCTCGTTGAACTCGGCCTTGACCGCCTGCTCGGCCTTCTCCAGGGCGGCGGGCAGCGCGGCGGCCCACTCCTCGATGTGCTCCTCGGGGTCGAGGCCGCGCTGGCGCAGCTCCGCCTCCGCGAGGTCGTCGGGGTTGCCGCCGAGCTTGATGTCGGTACCACGGCCGGCCATGTTGGTCGCGACCGTCACGGCACCCTTGCGGCCGGCCTGGGCGACGATCGACGCCTCACGCTCGTGGTGCTTGGCGTTCAGCACCTCGTGCTGCACACCCCGCTTGGAGAGCTGCTGCGACAGGTACTCGGACTTCTCGACCGACGTCGTGCCGACGAGGATCGGCTGGCCCTTCTCGTGCTTCTCGGCGATGTCGTCGACGACCGCCTCGAACTTCGCGACCTCGGTGCGGTAGATCAGGTCGGACTGGTCCTTGCGGACCATCGGCCTGTTCGTCGGGATCGGGACCACGCCGAGCTTGTAGATCTGGTGGAACTCGGCGGCCTCGGTCATCGCCGTACCGGTCATGCCACAGAGGCCGGGCTGTTCCTTCCCGTTGTGGTCGTGCCGCTTGTAGAGGCGGAAGAAGTTCTGAAGGGTGATCGTGGCGAGCGTCTGGTTCTCGTCCTTGATGTCCACCCCCTCCTTCGCCTCGATCGCCTGGTGCATGCCCTCGTTGTAGCGGCGGCCCGCGAGGATACGGCCCGTGTGCTCGTCGACGATCATGACTTCGCCGTCCATGACGACGTAGTCCTTGTCCTTCTTGAAGAGCTCCTTCGCCTTGATGGCGTTGTTCAGGTAGCCCACCAGAGGGGTGTTCACCGACTCGTAGAGGTTGTCGATGCCCAGCCAGTCCTCGACCTTGCTGACACCGACCTCGTGAATGGCGACCGTCCGCTTCTTCTCGTCGACCTCGTAGTCGCCGGTCTCCTCGAGGCCCTTGAGCGGGTTGCCGGCCTCGCCCTTCTTCAGGCGCGTCACCAGCTTCGCGAAGTCGCCGTACCACTTGGTGGCCTGGTCGGCCGGACCGGAGATGATCAGCGGCGTACGCGCCTCGTCGACCAGGATCGAGTCGACCTCGTCGACGATGGCGAAGTTGTGGCCCCGCTGGACCAGCTCGTCCTGCGCCCACGCCATGTTGTCGCGCAGGTAGTCGAAGCCGAACTCGTTGTTCGTGCCGTACGTGATGTCGCACGCGTACATCTCGCGGCGCTGCGCCGGCGTCATGTTGGCGAGGATGCAGCCGACTTCCAGGCCCAGGAACTTGTGGACACGACCCATCATCTCGGAGTCGCGCTCGGCCAGATAGTCATTGACCGTGATCAGGTGGACGCCCTTGCCGGACACCGCGTTCAGATACGCGGGCAGCGTGCCGACGAGCGTCTTGCCCTCACCCGTCTTCATCTCGGCCACATAGCCGAGGTGCAGGGCGGCACCGCCCATGATCTGCACGTCGTAGTGACGCTGGCCGAGGACACGCTTGGCGGCCTCGCGCACGGTGGCGAAAGCCTCGGGCAGCAGGTCGTCCAAGCTCTCACCGTCGGCGTACCGCTGCTTGTACTCATCGGTGAGGGCCCGCAGCTCGGCGTCGGAGAGGTCGACGAAGTCCTCTTCGATGGAGTTGACCTGGTCCGCGATGCGGTGCAGCTTGCGCAGGATCTTGCCTTCGCCTGCACGCATGATCTTCGAGAGGACGGACACGGGGGTTGGTCTCCTTGCCGGTCGGGCCTGGGACGGTCGGTTTCCAGTGGACTTACTGAGCAACGGCCATCGTATGCGAGGACCCCGCCACCCCGGGAGGCCTGCCGCCACGAGGACCACACGCTGCTGCGCACCTGCTCCAAAATCTTCTTCAAAGGGGACAACGGCCGGGCCCTTCCGATGGTGCCGCGCCCGCCGGACGAATTGCGCGAATTGTGATCACGCGCTCACGCACGGCAAAAAGATGGCGTCCACCGGGACACCCCGCGCAGAATCGGCCGATGGAGCCCGAGCCCGTCACCCTCACCACCCCCCGCCTCGTCCTGCGCCCCCTCGACCCGCGGGACACCGACGCCGTGTACACCGCCGCCCAGGACCCCGACATCCAGCGCTGGACCACGATCCCCTCCCCCTACCTCCCCGAGCACGCCCGAAGCTTCACCGAACTGCTCGCCCCGGAAGGCTGGGCGAGCGGCTCCATGTTCACCTTCGGCGTCTTCCTCCACGACGGAGCCCTCACCGGCGTCCTCAGCCTCACCATGCGCTCCCCGGGCACGGCCGAGATCGGCTTCTGGGCGGCCAAGGAACACCGCGGCAACGGCTACACCACCGAGGCCACCCTCACCGCAGCCCGCTGGGCCTTCGCCACCCTGCCCGTCGACCGCCTGGAATGGCGGGCCGAAATCGGAAACACCGCCTCCCGCGCGGTAGCCGAGAGCGCCGGCTTCACCCTGGAAGGCACCCTGCGCTCGGCCATCGCCAACAAGGGCGTACGACGCGACTGCTGGCTCGCCTCCCTCCTCCCGTCGGACCTGGGCCTGCCGTCGACGGCACCGTACGTCCCAGTACCTTCCAACCCGTTCAGAGGTACGACCAGCTCGTCCGGAGGCACGACCAGCCCGTCCGGCGCTTGAGGACGAGGCCCGTCCAGGGCCGGAGCGGGGGTCCGGGGCCGGCAGCCCCCGGGGACGGCAGCCCCCGGGGACGGAAAGGGAAGGGACGGAAAGGGAAGGAGCGGCGGGGGGCGAGAACCCCCAGGCGCGCCCACTCACGCCCACCCCCACCCCCCAAACCCCCAGCTCACCCCGCACTGTCAGTGCCACCCCCTATCGTGCGAGCCATGACGACCCCCCGCCCGGACACCGCCCTCTCGGCAGACGAAGCCCGCCGCATCGCCCTACGCGCGCAAGGCTTCCTCGGCACACCCGACCGCAAGGCCGGCGTCCGCGGCGTCCTCCGTCACCTCGGCGCGGTCCAGCTCGACACCATCTCGGTCCTGGCCCGCTCCCACGAGCTGATCCCCTACGCCCGCCTCGGAGCGGTGGGCCGTAAGACGATCGAGAACGCGTACTGGGAGCCCGTGTCCACGGACGCACCCCCGGCACGACCGCACGCCTTCGAGTACTGGTCCCACGCCGCCTGCATCCTCCCCATCGAGGAATGGCCCCACTTCGCCTTCCGCCGCCGCGCCTACCGGGCCCGCCCGCACTGGAACCACGCCCTCCCGGACGGCACGTACGAGCAGGTCGTCAAACAGCTCCGCACCGAAGGCCCCCTCACCGCGACCGAGTTGGGCGGAGCGAAGAAGACCAGCGAGTGGTGGGACTGGTCCGGCACCAAGGTCGCCGTGGAACGCGCGCTGATGTACGGCGAGGTGGTCTGCGTGGAGCGCCGCGGCTGGAAGCGTGTGTACGACCTCGCCGAGCGCGCCGTACCCGCCGACCTGCTGCACGACGAGCTGGACGACACCGAGTGCCTGCGCCGCCTCGTCCGCCTGGCGGGCCAGTCGCTCGGCGTGGGCACGCGCGCGGACATCGCCGACTACCACCGTCTCAAGGGCGACCAGGTCGACACCGTGATCGCCGACTCGGGCCTGGTCCCGGTCACCGTCGAAGGCTGGGGCAAGCCCGCCTGGGCCGACCCGGCGGCCCTGGAAACGCCCCCGCGCGGCCGCCACCGCACCACGCTCCTGTCCCCCTTCGACTCCCTGATCTGGGAACGGGCGCGCACCGAGCGGATCTTCGGCTTCACCCACCGCCTGGAGGCGTACGTCCCCAAGCCGAAGCGGATCCATGGTTACTTCGCGATGCCGGTCCTGGCCGGCGGCCGGCTCGTCGGCCGTGTGGACCCGGCCCGGGAGGGCCGCACCCTGATCGCCAGGCAGGTCACCCTGGACGGCCCGAAGGCGGTCCCGGCGGTGGCCCAGGCCCTGCTGGAGGCGGCGACCTGGGTGGACTGCACGGACGTACGCGTGGAGCGGGTGGACGCCCCGGACCTGCGCGAGCCCCTCGCCAGAGAGCTCACCCGCGCCTTGGCCTGACCCGCGTCCGAGCCGGACTGCGGCAAAAACCTAACCGGGAGCGGTGCGCGGCGAAACCGAGCCGGGACCGGGCTGCGTCAGGACCGAACCGACCCGAGCCGGGCCGCGTCAGGACCGAACCGGGCTCGGGCCCGGCTCGACGGCTCACCGGATCTCGAGGATCTTCTCCCGCATCGCGTACACGACCGCCTCCATCCTGGAGTGCAGCTGAAGCTTCTCCAGGATGTTGCGCACATGGTTCTTCACGGTGTTCTCGGAGATGAACAGCTCCTTGGCGATGTCACGGTTGTTCATCCCCGTGGCGACCAGCTTGAGCACCTCCAGCTCCCGGTCCGTCAGTCGCGGCGCGGGGACGAGGCGACGCTCGTCGGTCCGCTGGATCATCGACTTGAACTCGGTGAGCAGCTTCGACGCCATGGAGGGGCTGATCTGTGACTGCCCGTCGGCGACCGCGCGGATCGCGGTGGCGACCTCGTCCGTGGAGATCTCCTTGAGGAGATAGCCGGTCGCGCCGGCCTTGATCGCCTCGTAGAGGTCGGCCTCCTCGTCACTGATCGTCAGCATGATGATCTTCGCGCTGGGAGCCACCTCTTTGATGGAGGTGCACGCCTCGATACCGCCGCGCTTGGGCATCCGTACGTCCATCAGCACGATGTCCGGCAGCAGGTCGGCCGCCTTGTCCACGGCCTCGGCGCCGTCACCGGCCTCGCCTACGACCTGGATGTCCTCCTCGGCCGCGAGCACGATCTCCAGTCCGCGGCGGAACAGGGCGTGGTCGTCCACGACAAGGACTCTGATCGGCTCCTTGCGTGAGGTGCCCCCGTCCGGGCCCATGCCGACGACGCCGTCGTCGACATCGTCGTCCCGCATCGGTCCGAAGCTGTCCGCCATCGTTCCTCCCCCTGAAGGCTGTGGCCGTGGTCCTGTGCCGTCGCCAACCCAAGGCAGCGGCCCACCGGTTGAGCCGCCCCGGCCATGATTCCATGCCCGGACGACAACGCGGTGACAGAGCGGGCCCCAAGAGGTCGCACACGGGTGCCCCTGGGGGCGCACACAGCGCTCCAGGGGCACACCGCTCAGCTGTCACCGGGCAGCGTCAGCCGCCCAACGTGCCGCCCGCCTCGGGCGAATGCGCCTGGGCCACCATCGGGTCCGTGTCGAGGTAGATCACGCCGTAGTCGTAGGCGTGACGCCGGTAGACGACGCTGGGCTGCTTGGTCTCGGAGTCGACGAACAGATAGAAGTCGTGTCCGACCAGTTCCATCTCGTAGAGGGCCTGGTCGAGGGTCATCGGAGCGGCGACGTGGGTCTTCTCGCGCACCACGAGGGGGCCGTCGCCCTGCACCTCCAGCGAGCCGATCCGCTTGGTCGGCACACTGTCCGACTCACCGGCGGGGACGGGACGGCCGTTGCCGTTGAGCGTCGCCACACCCGGGACGTAGTCGGAAACCTCCGCCGCGGAGATCCTGCGGGCGCCGCGGCGCGTGTAACGCTTGTCGTGCTGCTTGCGCAGCTGGGCATCGAGCTTCTCCGCCGCCAGGTCGAGTGCCGCGTACGCGTCGCTGGCCGCCGCCTCCGCCCGGATCACAGGACCGCGGGAGCGGAGCGTGATCTCCACTCGGTCGCACCGGTCGGCCTGTCGGGGGTTGGGCTCCTTGGACACCTCCACGTCGAGGCTGATCACCTTGCCGTCGAGCTTCTGGATCTTCTCCAGGTTCAGCTTGTCGGCCACGTGCTTGCGGAACCGCTCGGGCACCTCGGTCTTGCGGCCCTTGACGACGATGTCCACGCAGAACTCCGTTCCCGGATCACTCCGCTTCGGTGCGGAGCGTCTCCCTTTTGCACCAGGCCCCGGTGAGCACCGGAACCTCGGACTTGGTGACTTCCACCTCCTCCTCCCCCATGGGCGAGATCTACACCCCAGGTGCTGCGGAAGATTACGAAAACCGCAGCACGGCATTCGGATATGAGAGGTGTGGCCTGCGGCTTTCCCTCACAACCGAACATATCTCGCCCGGACGGATGTCGTCACCCTCTACTGCGGCGTACCTCCGTTCAGGCGAATTGGCCCTCTCATTACCTGCAACGACGCAACTTCCCGCTCAGTTCCGGTTTATTTCGAAAGAGTCCGGCGACGCGGCGACCACGGCCGCGCAGAGCACGTCACCGGCTCCGCCCACGTCGTCCGGCGGTCTCAACGACACCCCGTCCGCGCCTCCCTCCTCCACTCCCGACAGCTTCTTACTGTCTTCCCGAGTGATACCCACGTACCCGGCCGTCGCCTCTTCACCACACAACGCACCCTTCGCCTCCTCCCCACACCGCCCACTCTCCCCCTGTCCCGCCCGCTTCGCCGCCGCAGCCACCCGAACCGCCCGCACAGACCGCACCGCTCGCGCGGCCTCCGCGAGCGAGGCGCCTGTCGTGACCACGTCGTCGACGAGAACCACCGGCCCCCCGCGCAGCACCCGCGCACCCCCGGGCGCCACCGTCAGCGCGCCCACCAGGTTGTCCAGCCGCTGTCTGGAGTCGAGCCCCGCCTGGTCGGCCACGGCCCGCCGCTGCCGCAACACCGCGGCCACCCGCGCCGGCACTCCCGCCCGCCGCAACTCACCGGCCGCCGCCAACGCGATCCGCCGCGCCGGATCATGCCCACGCGCCCGCACGGCGGCCCGGGTGGAGGGGACGGGAACGAGCAGGAGGTCTCCGAGGGGGTGGGGGCCCTCCCCCTCCCCCCACCCCACCTCCCCCACCCCCGCCCGCACAGCCCCCGCCAACGCCGCGCCCAACGGTCGCGCCAGTGTCAGCGCGCCGCGTTCCTTGTGGGCCAGCAGCGCCGCTCGTACCTCGTCCGCGTACCGGGCCGCCGCGTGCACGGCGGGCAGCCCGGGCGGTTCCGGCACCGGGCGGACCCGGAACGGCGCGGCCCCGCTCAGCGCCGTACGGCACTGCGGGCAGAGCACCGTACGCGCACTTCCGCAGCCCCCGCACTCGGCGGGCAGCACCAAGCCGGCGAGCTCCTGCCACCACCTGCGAACGCCTTCCACGTGCACTACTGTGCCGATCCGGGAAGCGGCCCGCCACCCCTGTGGAAAACCGCCCGGAGCGCCCTGTGGAAAACTCTCGGGAAGGCGGACAGGGGCAGGCCGAAGGCGATCGGAACACCAAAAGGAGCAGGCGAAAAGCAGCCCCGGAGAAACCCCGGGCCAAAGGAGTCCGAGATGTTCCCCCCGAACCCCTGACCCACTCCGACCCCCCGAGTTACACACCCCGACCCGCCACGCACCCCGGCACCCCTTCCCCCGGGCACCCGGTCGGAAGGGTCACCGCGAGGGAAGGGCCACCCGAAGGAAGGGCCCCCGGGGGGAAGGGCCACCTAGGGGGAAGGGTCACCCCGGCCCAAAGGTCACCCCGGGTAGAACGTGACCGAGGCGGTTTCCTTCAGCGTCCGCCAGCCGCTTCCGCCGGGCAGCCACAGCAGCCCGTCCTTGGAGGTCGCGAAGAGCGGGATGTCGCTGTCCTCGGAGGCGGCGATGCTCGTGACCTCCGTGAGGCCGGGGAGTGTTCCCGCCTCGGGGACCGAGCCGTCGCACTGCACGTACTGCACCTGCTGCACGCCGCCGGCCTCGCGACCGACGACGACGAGCCGACTGTCCCCGGCCCACGACATGGCCGTGACCTGTTCCAACTCCGGTGTCGCGGGGCGCAGTTCCTGGATCGACACGGACGGCTGCTCGCCGGTGCCCGGGCTTCGTTCGATCCGCCCGATGAGCAGGGACTGCTTGCCGCCCTTGTCGACGATGAGCGCGATCCGCACCCCGTCGGCGGCCAACCGTACGGCGTTGATACGGCCGTCGAGTCCCGGCGTGAGCACCTCCAGCGGCTGGCCGCCGCCCTTCTCCAGCAGGAGCAGCCGAGGCGCGGCGGGGTCGCGGTCGGCGACCCACAGGTCGCCCTGGGCGTCCCAGCTGGGGGTGGTGAGCCGGTCGGTCTCGGTCTTGCCCTTGCTCTGCAGTACGGGGTCGCCGATGGAACTGCCGGAGACGGTGGAGGTGACGTAGAGCGTCTTGCCGTCGAGGGCGACTCCGGCGGCGCTGTGTTCGTCGCGGGCCACGGCCACCGAGCGCAGTGCCTTGGTGCCGTCGCCGAGCGCTCCGGGCACGGGGTCGGCCTTGGTGTCGCCGCTGCCGCTCGTCATCCGTACGAGGCGGTGCTGGCCGTCGATGAAGTACAGGTAGCCGGGGTTGGCCTCGGAGCCGCGTGCGGCGACGGCCCCGGCCCGCTCCTCGCTGAGGGAGCACAGCTGGGTGCCGCCCGCGCGGAGCGCGATCTCGTCGACGGCGGGGGTCAGGCTGCGGAGGGAGAACAGCAGCTGGGCCGCCATCTCGTCGCACTTGCCCTGCCCGATGTGGGCGGCCTTGTCGTTCAGCGGGACGGTGAGCTTGTTCTGGTCGTCGAGGGTCAGTGAGGTGACGCCCTTGGGCAGGGCGGTTCCGGTGGGGAAGCTGGATCGGACGACGGGGCGGAGCCAGCTGGTGGGTCCGGTGAGCACGGAGCGCACCATCTGCGTCATCGGGTCGACGCGTTCACGGACGTAGACGGGGTCGGCGACGGCCATGGGCTGCCGGGAGCCGTCGGCCGTGGTGTTGGAGGCGAAGTAGTACTTGTTGACGGACACGTAGTTGCGCTGGAAGTCCGACTTGCCCATGACGACGCCCTGGGGGAGGGCGTCGATGCGCCACTGCCCGTTCTTCTTGTCGCGGCTGAGGTGGACCACCTGGCCGTAGTTGCCGGAGGCGGGCGCGTAGGACTGCTGGGCGTCGACGGTGGCGACCCGTGTGCCGGTCAGGATGTACGAGTAGTCGTCGCCGTCGTCCCTGGTCCCGGTGGGCCCGGCATCGGTCGCCGGCCCGTCCGTGAGGACCGTCGTGGACTGTTCGGGCTCCCATTTCTGGGCGGCTCTGTCGGTCAGGTACTGCCGGGCCGTCGCGTAGCCCGGGTCGTCGCTGGTGAGCGCTTCGAGGAAGCCCTGGACGATCTCCAGGGGCTGTGCGTCGTCCCGGGGTGGCATCGCGAACACCCGTACCTGGGTGTCCTGGCGCGGTGTGGACTCGACGCCGCGCAGATCCCCGTTGTCGGGCATCGAGGCGCACCCGGCCAGCAGGACGACGCCGCAGGTGGCGTACGCCACCGCGCGCCCCGGCGTGCGCCGGGTTCCCCCCTCGCGCCACTCAGCGCCCACGAAATGCCTCCCCTTGCTCGTTCGAGCCCTCCGCCCCGGCTCTCTGCCGGTCCGAAGTCCCCCTCAGTGCCGTCTCACGCGTGTCGCGCGCGTCACCCGTGCCGGCCGGCCCCGCCTGCGCGGGATTCTCGCCGCGCGCTTCCCCACCTGTCCCACCCGTCCCACCTGCCCCCGCGGCCCGGGACTCGTCCTCCCCGCGTCCGCCGCCGCCCGGGGCGGGCCGCGGCACCACGCGCGCGCCGTTGCCGGGCAACGCCGTCGGGTCGGCCGTGGGGGTCGTGGCGCCCATCCGGGGCGTGAGCGAACTCCGGCCGGCCGACAGCTGCTCGCCGGCGGGCTGCACCGGCACCGTCGCGCTCTTCTGGCCGCCGCCGCGCGGCAGACCGGCGTCGTCGAGGTCTCCCCGGTTACGGCGGGAGTCCTTGGGCTCGAGCGGTATCGGCGAGCCCCGCAGCGGCTCGTCGGCCGTCCTGGGCAGCGTCAGCCGGAACTGCGAGCCGCCGCCGGGCTCTCCCCAGGCCTGGAGCCAGCCGCCGTGCAGTCGTGCGTCCTCCAAGGCGATGGACAGCCCCAGACCGGTGCCGCCGGTGGTACGCGCGCGTGCCGGGTCGGCGCGCCAGAAGCGGCTGAAGACGCGGGTGGCCTCGCCGGGCTTGAGGCCGACGCCGTAGTCGCGCACGGCTATCGCGACGGCCCCGCCCGCGGCGGCCAGCTTGACGATGACGTCCTTGCCCTCGCCGTGTTCCACGGCGTTGACCACCAGGTTCCGCAGCACCCGCTCCACCCGCCGGGCGTCGGCCTCGGCGACGACGGGCTGCTGGTCGCCGATGACGCGTACGGCCGTCCCCTTGCGCTCGGCGAGCGGCGCGGCCCCGCTGACGACCCGCCGGACGACCTCCCTGAGGTCGATCGGCTCGGCCTCGAGGGCGGCGGCGCCGGCGTCGAAGCGGCTGATCTCCAGCAGGTCCGCGAGCAGTGTCTCGAACCGGTCGAGCTGGTCGGCGAGCAGTTCGGCGGACCGCGCGGTGATGGGGTCGAAGTCGACGCGGGCGTCGTGGATGACGTCGGCGGCCATGCGGACGGTCGTCAGCGGCGTACGCAGTTCGTGCGAGACGTCGGACACGAACCGTCGCTGCATCCGTGACAGGTCCTCCAGTTGCTGGATTTTCAGCTGGAGGTTCTGGGCCATCTTGTTGAAGGCCTCGCCGAGGCGTGCGATGTCGTCCTCGCCGGTGACCTTCATACGTTCCTGGAGGCGCCCGGCGGACAGCCGCTCGGCGATCCCGGCGGCCATCCGCACCGGTGTGACGACCTGCCGCACCACGAGCCAGGCGATGGCCCCGAGGAGTACGACGACGAACAGCCCGGCGGTCGCCAGCGTCCCCTTGACCAGGCTCAGCGACTTCTCCTCCTGCGTGAGCGGGAAGAGGTAGTACAGCTCGTACGGATCGCCGTTGGGGTCGTTGACCTGCTTGCCGATGACCAGGGCCGGCTGGGAGTCCTTGTCGTTGAGGTAGATGATGCGGGAGTAGCTCTGGGCCGCGCCGGTGCTGCTGTAGACCTGCTCGCGCAGTTTCTCCGGGACGCTCTTGTCGGGGTCGACGAAGCCGGAGGCGCGCGGCCCGCGGGCGACGCCGCTGACGTCGCCGGGGGGCAGGGTGACCACGTCGAAGGCGCCCTGGCCGCCGCTGGACAGCGACAGCACGAGCTCGCTCATCCATTCGATGACGTTCTGCGAGGCGCCGCCGTCGGCCGGGGTCCCGTCGCCGGCGCCCGCGCCGGCGGCCTCGTCGGCCTTCTGCTTGGCCACGGCGAATCCGCCGGTGGCCTGACTCTGGGACGCCTTCACCTTGGCGTCCAGCAGCCCGTTGCGCACCTGCCCGATGACGACGAAGCCCAGCAGCAGGACGACGCCCAGCGACATCAGCAGTGTCGTGGCGACGACCTTGAGCTGAATGTTGCGCCGCCACAGCCGCATGACGGGCAGCAGCGGCCGGCGCACCCAGCGCAGCAGCAGTCTCAGGACGGGGCTGCCCTGCACCCCGCCCTGCAGCAGTCCCCCTTCGAGGAGGCGTGCGAAGCGTGAACCCGGCGTCCTACGGCCGACAGGCCGCTCCGGACGGGCCCCGGAACGACCGGGGGCCGAAGCGGCACTGTCCCCGGGCATGTCAGCTCGGTCCTGCCTTGTATCCGACGCCACGGACGGTCACCACGATCTCCGGCCGCTCGGGGTCCTTCTCGACCTTGGAGCGCAGCCGCTGTACGTGCACGTTCACCAGGCGGGTGTCGGCGGCGTGCCGGTAGCCCCACACCTGCTCGAGGAGCACCTCGCGGGTGAACACCTGCCAGGGCTTGCGCGCCAGCGCGACCAGCAGGTCGAACTCCAGCGGCGTCAGCGCGATCGACTGACCTTCCCGCTTCACGGAGTGACCGGCCACGTCGATGACGAGGTCGCCTATGGCGAGCTGCTCGGGCGCAGGCTCCTCGGACCTCCGCAGCCGCGCCCGGATCCGGGCGACCAGCTCCTTCGGCTTGAACGGCTTCACGATGTAGTCGTCGGCGCCGGACTCCAGACCGACGACGACGTCGACGGTGTCGCTCTTCGCCGTGAGCATCACGATCGGCACGCCGGATTCCGCCCTGATCAGGCGGCACACCTCGATGCCGTCCCGGCCGGGCAGCATCAGGTCCAGCAGCACCAGGTCGGGTTTCGCCTCCCGGAAAGCGGCCAGCGCCTTGTCACCGTCGGCTACGAAAGACGGCTCAAAACCTTCACCACGCAGCACAATGCCGAGCATCTCGGCCAGTGCGGTGTCGTCGTCGACGACAAGGACTCGTCCCTTCATAAACGACATCATCCCATTCTCATAACGGTGAAGGACACGCAGGTGAGAAGGCTCACCGGCCAGTGACGATAGTCGTACGGGGCGGTCACTGTCTGCCCCCGCCCTCCGCCGCCGGTGTGGGCAGCGGTCCCAGCGGGAAATCTCGGTGCGGTCGAAGCCCTCCGATGGTGGGATGCGCCGCATGAGCGATCCGTTGCGCGACCGCATCGAGCGGTACTACGCCACCGTGCCCCTTCTGTTCGCCGACGCCGAGGACTTCGGCCCCTTGTGCCTGTTCGTACGGAAGGAACCCGGCGCCCCGTACTACGGCGGCCCGAGCCACGCCCGGCCCACCGGCGCGGCCCCGGTGAGCGCCGCCGACATCGCCCGGGTGCGTGCCCGGCAGCGCGAGCTCGGGGTGCCGCAGGCGTTCGAATGGCTGGCCGAGTCGGCCCCCGCGCTGCGTGCCCGGATCGAGGCCGCCGGCCTTCCGGTGCTGCGCCGCCCGCTGATGGTGCTGCCGCCCCACCACCCGCTGCCCCCGCAGCCCCTGCCGGACGGCGTGACGCTGCGGGCGCTGACCGCGGACGACCCCGCCCTGCCCGCGACACTCGCCGTCCCGCACCTGGCCTTCGCCGAGGAGCCCCGCGCCGGGGAGCGCGGCCCCGCGACGGGCCCGTCGGACCGTGCGGAGCTGTCGAGGCGGTCCGAGGCGCTGACCGGGGACGGCACGGTGGCCGCGGTCCGCTCCACGATCCGCGCCGGCCACAAGGTCCTCGTCGCCGCCCTCGCCCCGGACGGCACACCCCTGGCCACCGGCCACTACCACCCGGCGAACGCCACCACGGAGATCGGCGGCGTCGGCACCCTCCCCTCCGCCCGCCGCCAGGGACTGGCCGCCGCCGTGACAGCGGCCCTGGTCGCCCACGCCCGCGCCCACGGCGTCGAGACGGTCTTCCTCGCCTACGCGCAGGAGACCGTCGCCCGCATCTACGCCCGCCTCGGCTTCCGCCCCGCGGGCACGACCCTCCTGATCGCCGACCAGCCCGCACGCTCCTAGGAGTTGTCTTCAAATGTCACGCCCACATCAGGAGCGATGCGAGGGTGACGGCTGCCTGGTAGGACTCGGCGGTCTTGTCGTAGCGGGTGGC
>NZ_JBIWMA010000026.1:0-123299 GCF_044766465.1 Streptomyces sp. NPDC102259
GTCACGCTGACCTGCGAGCTCACCGGCATCACAGAGACATCGACTTCGGCCGGAACGAACCCCTCCAGCTTCCCGGACCGGCATCAGCCCATGTCGGGGCGGACAGAAGCACCTCAGCGCAGCCCACGGGATTTACCACGCCCCCGGCGCGCACCGAAGGTGCGCTGGATCGCTGACCTGTGTCGGGGTGGCGGGATTTGCCCACGACCTCTTCGTCCCGAACTCTCGGCTGGGAGGTCACCGGGGTCTGGTGGGCTGGTCGGTCGGCCGTTGATGGCTGTTGGTGGTCGACTGCGGTCACGCTGGTTGCTGTGCTTTGCTGCTGTACGGCAACTGCCCGCTCGCGCCCGTAGCGTGGCTGGTCAGCCGCAGGAACACCCGACACCGGCCGGGGTCTCGTCGGTGGCCTGGCCGGTGCAGCAACCGTCGCCGGTGGCGTCGGGGTCGGCGCTCTTGCCGAGGGTCGCGGCGTCGGCCTTGACGACGTAGACCTCCCACGGCTCCTTGCCGGGGCCGTGGACCCACACCTTGTCCTGGAGTGCGTAGCAGCAGGAGGTGTCGTTCTCCTCGAAGGTGGCCAGGCCGGCGTCCTTGAGTCGGGTGGTGGCGGCGTTGACCTGGTCGGTGGACTCGACCTCGACGCCGAGGTGGTCCAGGCGGGTCTCCTCGCCGGGCTCGCCCTCGATGAGTACGAGCTTGAGCGGGGGTTCGGCGATGGCGAAGTTGGCGTAGCCCTCGCGCCGCTTGGCCGGTTCGGTGCCGAAGAGCTTGGAGTAGAAGGTGACCGAGGCTTCGAGGTCACTGACACGCAGGGCGAGCTGGGCACGGGACATGGGATGGCTCCGATCTGCTTGAATTGATGTCTGTCGATACAGAGCTTGCACCTTGCTTCGAGAAACGTCAACATAGAAGAATGTCGAAGCAAGAACTTGTGGTGATCGGGCAGGACGACGGGTCCGCCGGTTGCTGCCCGGGGCTGGTGACGGCCCCTTTGGATGACGTCCAGGCGGCCGACCTGGCGAAGATCTTCAAGGCGCTGGGCGACCCGGTACGACTGCGGCTGCTGTCGATGATCGCTTCGCGGTCGGGCGGCGAAGTCTGCGTGTGCGACCTGACCCCGGCCTTCAACCTCTCGCAACCGACGATCTCGCATCATCTCAAGTTGCTTCGGCAGGCGGGTCTGATCGACTGCGAGCGTCGGGGGACGTGGGTCTATTACTGGGTGCTTCCCGGCACCTTGGACCGGTTGTCCGCGTTCCTGGCGACGACACAGACGGCTGAGGCGACCGCGTGAGCGCATCGCTCGGCCGCCGGGCCCTCGCTGAGGCGGTCGGGTCGGCCGCGCTGGTCGCGGTGGTGGTCGGTTCCGGCATCCAGGCCACCGAACTGACCGACGACGTCGGGGTGCAACTGCTGGCCAACTCGCTGGCCACCGTGTTCGGCCTGGGCGCGCTCATCGCGTTGTTCGGGCCGGTCTCCGGCGCGCACTTCAACCCCGTGGTGACGCTCGCGGCCTGGTTCACCGGCCGCCGCACCCCCGACGGGCTGACCCTCCGGGACCTGGCCGCGTACCTCCCGGCCCAGACGGCCGGGGCGATCGGGGGCGCCGTCCTGTCCGACGCCATGTTCGCCAAGCCGCTGGTCCAGTGGTCCACACATGACCGCTCCGCCGGTCACCTCTGGCTCGGGGAATTGGTCGCGACCGCCGGTCTCATCCTGCTGATCTTCGGCCTCACCCGCACCGGCCGCGCCCAGCTCGCCCCCGTCGCCGTGGCCTCCTACATCGGTGCGGCGTACTGGTTCACGTCCTCCACGTCGTTCGCCAATCCGGCCGTCACCATCGGCCGCGCCTTCACGGACACGTTCGCTGGCATCGCACCCGCCACGGTCGGCCCGTTCATCGTGGCCCAGCTCGTCGGTGCCGTCGTCGGCCTCGGCCTGGTGGCCGCCCTATTCGCCCACCCCGCACCGGACCGGACCGGCGCCGTCCCCGTCCAGGGCGAACCCGAACTCGCCGCTCCCGCCACCCCCTGACCCGCCCCGCCCCAGAAAGACACCCGCTATGACCACTCCCGCCCAGCGCCCGTCCGTCCTGTTCGTCTGTGTCCACAACGCCGGCCGCTCGCAGATGGCCGCCGCCTTCCTCACTCACCTTGCGGGCGACCGCGTCCAGGTGCGCTCTGCCGGCTCCGCTCCCGCCGACACCGTGAACCCCGCCGTGGTGGAGGCCTTGGCCGAGGTGGGCATCGACATCTCGACCGAGGTCCCCAAGGTCCTCACCGTGGAGGCCGTGCAGGCGTCCGACGTCGTGATCACGATGGGATGCGGCGACACCTGCCCGGTCTTCCCCGGCAAGCGCTACCTCGACTGGGAGCTCCCCGACCCGGCCGGCCAGGGGGTGGCCGCGGTCCGCCCGATCCGCGACGAGATCGAGAAGCGCATCCGCGGCCTGGTCGACGAGATCGCCCCGGTGGTCCAGCCGTGAGCGCGGCCGACGGGATCCGCATCGCTGAGATCGTGCAGCTCAAGAGGGTGTCTCACGGGGCGAGTTTCGCGAGCTTGTTGTAGCAGGTCAGGGCGGCGGCCAGGCCGAGGAAGGCGGGGAAGGCGGGGAAGGAGGGGAAGGCGAGGAAGTGCGGGCCTTTTCGTTCGTATCGGACGGTGAGGCGGCGGTTGCCGAAGAGCCAGGCGATCGACCGTTCGATCTTCCAGCGGGGCCGACCGAGGCGTTCGCCGGACTCGATACCGGGTCGCGCGATGCGCGCGACGAGCCCGCACTCGCGCAGCAGGCCCGGTATCCGGCAGTTGTCGCTCCCTCTGAGACGGCCGCGCCGGGGCCTAGAACTGGCCCAGCCACCAAGGCACTTCCAGGCTGTCGGCCGGGATGACCTTGGCCCTCGCCAGAACCTTCCTGTCGAGGGCCCACACGAGGGCGCGCAACTCACGCGCGCTCTTCCTGAGCAGTGCGTGTAGCACGGCTTCGAGGTGCCCACGGACGCCGGCGCCGTAGCAACCGCATTGAGGGACGCCGCAATCAGGACCCGCGAGCGGGTCTACAAGTTGTCCGATAGGGCCATGGGCGAGGGCCTTCCAGTGCCAGAACGCCTCTTCCGTGGCTTCGGGACAGAATCGTGTCCGTTCCAGCCGACGCAGGTCGGCCGTGCAAGACCCCGAAAGGCGATCTATGAATGGGTACCGTCGCCGCCGCAGAGGGCGGACAGGGAGGTCGCCCCGCAGGGCTGAGGGACGCCTACGCGGCATTGCCTCTTCGGTTGTCGGTCATGGGGGCAAGGTACAGAACCACGTTTCAGGTGGCTACCGCATATCAGGAGTGCTCGCCTCGGAACAACCGATCCGCCAGATCCGCCAGATCCGGCAGGCGCTCAATGCGTGCCGCGTAGTCGGCACTGGGCTCCGGCCTGGGAAAGGTCGGATGGCTGTCCAGGACGGGAGGGCGTGCTCGCGCAGGGCATGAGCCTGTTCGTGCGAGGTCAGTCGGTCGTCGGGGGCAGGTGATCCGGTCGGGACAGTGTCCGGACAGAGGCAGTCCGTCTCTCGCGGCAACGATCCGACGCACCCGCAGTTCGGCACGCGTCCGCGGACGGTGTGCGGGCTCCTTGCCGCATCCGCACGCCGGTCGCCCTTCGTAGCGCAGTCCTTCGCCCAACACCGGTGCGACCACTGACCATTCACGGAAGTCTCGCCTCGGCGGCGGCGCCAAATCATGATCAGGGCACAGGAGTGACCTGGAGCGTCGTCACCTGGTGAGGCGGTGGGCAACTCGGCCGCAGGTCATCCTTGTCAGGCAGACTCGGACGGCTCTGTAGGCGGCCCGGCGGCCCGGTGGTCAGGTGGTCAGGGGGTCAGTCGGGCGCGGGCTTCTTGACCTGACCGTGCAGTCGACGCCCGTCGTGCGTTCGCACCCCCGTACCCTGTTCCGGGTGTCGTCCTCCCGTCTGCAACGCGTCGCCGTCCTGGTGCTCGAAGGCGCCAAGCCGCTTGACGTCGGCATCCCCGCGCAGGTGTTCGCGACCCGCGCGAGCATGCCGTACGAGGTGCGGGTGTGTGGCGCGGCGCCCGGCCTGGTGACCGGCGGGGACGGATTGTCGTATCACGTGGCCCACGGCCTGGACGCGGTCGAGTGGGCCGACGTCGTCTTTCTTCCCGGCTACCGTTTTCCGGACCTCGACGACCCGCCGCGGGAGGTCCTGCAAGCGCTACTGGCCGCACACGCCCGCGGCGCTCGGCTGGCCGCCATCTCGACGGGGGCCTTCGCGCTCGCCGCCACGGGCCTGCTCGACGGCAGACGCGCCACGACCCACTGGCACTACACCCGGGCGCTGGCGGCGAAGCACCCGTCGGTCCAGGTCGACGAGAACGTCCTGTTCGTCGACGAAGGCCGTGTGCTGACGTCGGCCGGCGCCGCCTCGGGGATCGACCTGTGTCTGCACGTCCTGCGCCGCGACCTCGGGGTGGCCGCCTCGAACCACGCGGCCCGGCGCCTGGTCGCCGCGCCCTACCGCAGCGGCGGTCAGGCGCAGTACGTGCCGCGCAGCGTGCCGGAGCCGCTGGGTGAGCGGTTCGCCGCCACCCGCGAGTGGGCGCTGCACCGCCTCGACGAGCCCCTCACCCTGGAGACGCTGGCCCGGCATGCCGCGGTCTCGGAACGCACCTTCTCGCGGCGCTTCGTCGAGGACACGGGGTACACGCCCATGCAGTGGGTGATGCGCGCTCGTATCGACATGGCCCGTGAGCTGCTCGAACGCTCCGAGCGCAGCGTCGAGCAGATCGCGGGTGACGTCGGACTGGGTACGGGGGCGAATCTGCGGACGCATTTCCAGCAGATCCTCGGCACCACACCGAGCGAATACCGGCGCACCTTCGCGAAGGGCGAGTAGCCGGTACCCCGGACGGGCGGGGTGCGAGCGAAGGGGCCCGCACGGGCGGGGCCTGCACGAAGGGGCCCGCAATGTGGCGGTCTTCTTCGCCGCACGGCCGGACTCGGCGACGAACACCGGCCGGGTACGTGGCGTGCGTGGGTGCGTGGCATGCGTGGCATGCGTGGCGAGATCCTTTCGAACCATGGCGCTCACGCCCTGGTCACTGACGCGCGGTGCACGCGAGGCTGGTGGCGAACCGAAGGGACATCACTCATGACTCGCATCGCCGTCAACGGATTCGGCCGCATCGGACGCAACGTGCTGCGCGCGCTCCTCCAGCGCGACAGCGACCTCGAGATCGTCGCCGTCAACGACCTCACGGAACCCGCCACGCTCGCGCGACTGCTCGCCTTCGACTCGACGGCCGGCCGACTGGGCCGCCCGGTCGGCGTCGACGGCGATGTCCTCGTCGTCGACGGCCGTCGCATCAAGGTGCTCGCCGAGCGCGAGCCGGCGCGACTGCCGTGGGCCGAGCTCGAGGTAGACATCGTGCTGGAGGCGACCGGCCGGTTCACCTCGGCGAAGGCTGCCCGTGCCCACCTCGACGCGGGCGCGAAGAAGGTCCTGGTCAGCGCACCCTCGGACGGAGCGGATGTCACTCTCGCGTACGGCGTCAACACCGGCGCCTACGACCCCGAGCTGCACACGATCGTCTCGAACGCCTCGTGCACGACCAACGCGCTCGCCCCGCTGGCCGCCGTACTCGACGAGCTCGCCGGGATCGAGCACGGCTTCATGACGACGGTGCACGCCTACACGCAGGAGCAGAACCTCCAGGACGGTCCGCACCGCGACCCGCGCCGCGCCCGCGCCGCCGGCGTCAACATCGTGCCGACCACGACGGGCGCCGCCAAGGCGATCGGCCTCGTGCTGCCGAACCTCGAGGGCAAGCTGTCGGGGGACTCGATCCGGGTGCCGGTCCCGGTGGGTTCGATCGTCGAGCTCAACACGACCGTCTCCCGCGAGGTGACGCGCGAGGACGTGCTGGCGGCGTACCGCACCGCGGCCGAGGGCCCGCTCGCCGGTGTCCTCGAGTACTCGGAGGACCCGCTCGTGTCGTCCGACATCACCGGCAATCCGGCGTCGTCGATCTTCGACTCGGCCCTCACCCGCGTCGACGGCCGCCACGTCAAGGTGGTCGCCTGGTACGACAACGAGTGGGGCTTCTCCCACCGTGTGATCGACACCCTCGAACTGCTCGCCGCGCGCTGACCGCAGGCCCTGCCGGTCCCGTCGCCCGTTCGCGGATCGCTCCGCGAACGGGCGACGGTCACGTCGGCGGGCGGATTCCCGGCGCGACCGGCGACCGGGGGCAGGCGAGACCGGTGACCGGGGGCCGGCGGCAGGCGGCAGGCGGACGTACGTGAGTGCGTTCGTGGGTGGTCAGAAGATGTGCGTGGGCGCGCTGACGATGCCGGTGGCGAACGCTTTTCTCAACCTGGCCGCGTGCGCACTGCCGGGCAACGCGCTCAGGATCACGATCTTGAGGTCCGACTCGCCGTCCGTCAGCACATCGCAGTCCACCTCGACGGGCCCGACCTCCGGATGCTCGATCGTCTTGCGGTCCTCGCGATGGGCGCCCACCGCGCCGCTCGCCCACAGCCGGGCGAACCTCGGGCTGCCCAGGGTGAGGGCACGGACCAGCTCGGCCAGGCGTACGTCGTCGGGGAAGCGACCGGTGGCGCGGCGCAGGTCGGACACGATGGCGAGGTCCGAGTCGGCGCTGTTCTCCACGACCACCGGCCAGGAGGCGATGCGCGCGGTGTCGGAACCGACCGGGAACCGCTCACGGGCGAAGTTGCGCCCTTCCGGCGGAGTGGTCGAGGGATCGCCGAGCAGCGCCGCCCACCCGGGGTTCCACCAGATCATCTGCCAGTCCGCGGCGAACACGGCGACCGCGACGTCACCGAGCCGGTTCAGCACGCGGTGCACGCCCGGCGGGATGTCGTCGCGGATCAGGTCGTCGTGCGGCGGGACCAGCCCGGCCAGGAGGTACAGGTGGTCGCGCTCGGGGACGGTCAGTCGCAGAGCGCGGGCGAGAGAGGCGACGACCTGGGCCGACGGGGCCGTGGCCCGCCCCTGCTCCAGGCGCACCACGTAGTCGACCGACACACCGGCGCGTTCGGCGAGTTCTTCGCGACGCAGCCCGGCCGCGCGGCGGCTCCGGGACGACGGCAGCCCCACGGTGGACGGGGACAGCCGCTCTCGCCAGGCACGGATCGTCGCGCCCAGTCCCGCTTCCGCTTTCGTCGCCATGCCACCATCCTGCCCGATTCTCTCCCCTCCCTCCCCGACCGTGATCGCGGTGATCGTGGTACTGCCGTTCCTACGGTCGAAGCGTCCCTGGACCGGCCCCGGCGCGGTGTGGACGATCGACCCATGACCACCACGTTCATCACCGGAGCCAACAAGGGTCTCGGCCACGAGACCGCTCGCCGCCTCATCGAACTCGGTCACACCGTGATCGTGGGAGCCCGTGACCCGGAGCGGGGCGCGGCGGCCGCGGCCTCGCTGGGCGCGCGGTTCGTCCGTATCGATGTCACCGACGACGCCTCCGTCGCCGCCGCGGCGGCCGATGTCGCCGCACACGAAGGCGTACTCGACGTTCTGATCAACAACGCCGGCGTGCACGGTCCGCACGGTGATCCCGGCGACCTGACCGGTGCGGACGCTCTGGGCGTCTTCGACGTCAACCTCTTCGGCGTGGTCCGGACGACCACCGCCTTCCTCCCGCTGCTGCGCCGGTCGCCCGACCCGGTCGTCGTCAACGTCAGCAGCGGCATGGGATCGCTTGCCCTCACCCATGACCCGTCACGGATCGAGTCCTCCGCCGTCGCCCCTCTCTACGCCGCCTCGAAGGCCGCCCTCACCATGTTGACCACGCAGTACGCCAAGGGTCTGAAGGACATCCGGGTCAACGCCGCCGATCCCGGCTACACGGCGACCGATCTCAACGGCCACAGCGGCCCGCAGTCCGTCACCGAGGGCACCGACGCGATCGTCCGCCTCGCAACCGAGGGGCCCGGCGCCGGCTCGGGACGCTTCATCGACCGCACGGGTCCGATCGACGTGTACTGAGCCCATGCGGACGTCGGCCGGGGGAGCGTGCGTGATCCGCTGGGTGCTCGGCCAGGTCCGACCGGCGCCACGATGCCTGGGTGCGGCCTCGCCGATCCCCGCGTGAAGATCGAGATCGAGGTCACAGCAGGTCGTGGGCCCCGTCGGCGGGTGACACGTACGCGCTGATCGCGGCTCGGTGCTGCCGCTGGGTACCGCGTGTCCGTGGCCGTCGCCGAGCCGCTGGGGGATCGTGGGAGGCATGCGGGAGCGGCGTGACATGTGGGCGGTCGGGGACGCCTACGAGCGGTACATGGGTCGGTGGAGCCGATCGGTCGCGGAGGGGTTCGTGGACTGGCTCGGCCGCGAAGACGGTCTGCGCTGGCTGGACGTGGGGTGCGGGACGGGAGCCCTGACGGCAGTGGTGGCCGCCCGCTGCCGGCCCTCGGCCGTGGTCGCGCTGGACCGCTCCGCGGGGTTCGTGGCCTCGGCCCGTGAGACTGCTGCCGCACCGGTGTGCTGTGTACAGGGGGACGCACTGGCGCTGCCGGTACGGGGCCAGGCGTGCGACGTTGTCGTCAGCGGACTGGCGCTCAACTTCCTTCCCACGCCGGGCGCGGCGGTGACCGAGGCGACCCGGGTGGTGCGACCGGGCGGACTGGTCGCGGCGTACGTGTGGGACTACGGCGAGGGAATGACGCTCCTGCGGCGCTTCTGGGATGCCGCGATCTCGGTGGACCCCTCCGCCGCCGCGCTGGACGAGGGCCGCAGGTTCCCGCTGTGTCGACCGGAACGGCTGCGAACGCTGTGGACGCAGGCGGGACTTGACGACGGGGAGGTCTCCCCGATCGAGGTGCCCACCGTCTTCGCCGACTTCGCGGATCTGTGGGAGCCGTTCCTCGGCGGTCAGGGCCCCGCGCCCGACTACGTCGCCGGCCTCGCTCCGGCGGCCCGGGACCGGTTGCGTGATGCGCTCCGCGGGGCCGTGCCCGCACGGCCGGACGGATCGATCGCGCTCACCGCTCGCGCCTGGGCGGTCCAGGGCCGACGCCGGTAGGCCGTCACATCGGGAGGGAGAACAGGCGCACCGCCCCCGAAGGCCAGTGCGCGTGGTCGTGCAGGGGCGTCACCATGGTGCTCAACGGCATGGTCACCGGGCGGTTTTCGGGTTGCTCGACGCGTACGTCTTCGTCGAGCGGATGCCACCCGAGGCGCTGGTACAGCGGCACGAGCGGGGGCCGACAGAACAGAAGCGCGTGTCGAGGACCCATCGTGCGGGCGTGCTCGAGTGCCGCCGCGATCACCAGTCGGGCCAGCCCCTGGCCTCGCACATCGGGGGCGACGGCCACTCCGCCGACGCCCACGACCTGCGTCTCGATGTCGTCGACCGATACGGACAGCCGCAGCAGGCCCGCGTGTGCCACCAGCCGGTCGCCCTGTCTGACGCCGAAGTGATCTTCTTTGGGCAGCCACCTCAAACCGGTCGCGGCGACACCGAAGGGATCGTCGCCGCCGCCGAGGATCTCGTCCTGCTCCGCCCTCGTGTACTGAAGGAGCCGCACTGCGGTCGGGGCTACGGAGGATGGGTGCTGAGGCATCCTCACATGATGATCTCTCCGCCCACGGTCCCGCCAGGGTGTTCTGCGCAGCCGGCCGTCCGCTGGGCTCCCCTCTGCGCCGTCCAGGTCTTCGGGTGACGGGGCCGGGGTGGAGGGGGCCGGAGCGGAAACCGGCCTCCGGCCCGCCGGGGCCCGGCCCCCTCCACCTGTTCGTCAGTTCTTGCCGAGGAGCTTGTTCATCTCGGCGATCTCAGCCGTCTGCGTGGTGACGATGCCGTCGGCCATGGTCGTGGCGGGGCCGTACTCGCCCTTGTTCTTCTCTGCGGCGGCCATGTCCACGGCGCCCTTGTGATGGTCGATCATCATGGTCAGGAACATGGTGTCGAAGTCCGCGCCGGATGACTTCTCCAGTTCGTCCATGTCCGAGCCGTCCATCATGCCGGGCATCGCGGACCCGGCCGAGTGGTCCATGCCGGGCATCGACTCCGCCGCACTGCCGGACGTCGTCGGGACGTCCTCGCCCCACGACGTCAGCCAGCCGCTGAGGGTCTTGATCTCCGGGCCCTGCGCCCCTTCGATGCGCGAGGCGAGGTCCTTGACCTTGTCGGACGAGGCCCGGTCGGCGGCGAGTTCCGCCATCTCCAGGGCCTGCTGGTGGTGGGGGATCATGCCCTGCGCGAAGGACACGTCCTGGGCGTTGTGCGCTCCGGCCGTGGCGTCGGCGCTCGCCGACGACGAAGCGGAGCTGTGACCGCCCGCCTGTCCGGTGCTGCTGCTGTCGTCGTTGCCGCATGCGGCGAGGACGAGCGCGGCGGTGACGAACGCGGCCGCCATCGCGGCGCGGCCGGTCAGGGTACGGGTGTTCAGGGTACGGGTGTTGCGCATGCGGAAACTCCTGCTGTGCTGTGCGAAAAGGGATCTGGACGTGGGGAGGCGCACCGCGTCGCCGTACTGGTGACGTGGTGCCGCGCGTGTCTAGATCCGCAGGAGTTGGAGTTCCGACAGGGAGGGTGGCGCGCGTGCGCTGTCCGGGGACTCGGCCATGTACGAGCGGGCAGCCTCGGCGCGTACGGGGGCGGTCACCGGGTCGGGAACGAGCGCGGGCAGGGCCGGCGCGCCGCTCACCGCGGCGGCCACGCAGGTCGGGTCGGCGTGATGGAGGTGTCCTCCGCCGCAGTCCCCGCCATGCCCCGCGCAGTCGTCATGAGCGCTGACCACGACCGCCGACACGTGGTGTGGTTCGGCATGTTCGTGGACGGTGCCGCCGGGGGCCAGAGCGTGCATCGCCAGTAGCCCGGCGAGCAGTCCGAGCACGAGCAGCGCCCGCCACCGCCGCACGGGCGGTCGCGAAAGGGGCTGCTGCTCACGACTCTTCATCGGGGATCATCCTAGGCGGACCCTGTGAACCGGGCTCATCGGTGGTGTCTGTCCGTCATGGGGTACGGGTACGGCTGTGGTCGTGTTCACCGTGATCGGGCTGATCAGGCCGGCCGGGCTGATCGGGCCGACCGGGGCGCTGTCACCGATGGTGTCCGATCCCGTACAGTCCGCACAGCGTCAGTGCTCCGTCGCGCGGCCCAGCACAGCGGTTGACCAGGAGAAGAATCATGGAATCCGAAGCCGGTCACGGCTCTCTGTCGGTCGATTCCGGAACGGGGCGGCCGGTCCCCGAAGCCGAGCCCAAACTCGTGGAGCGGTGGCGCTCGGAGAGAGGCGAGCTGGTCGAGTTGCTGGCCCAGGTACGTGAGCGGTTCGGCGGCGTCGCCGCGTTCCGGCTCGGGCCGACTCCCACCGTGCTCGTCACCGACCCGTCCGCGGTCCAGCACGTGCTCGCCCGGTACCCGGAGCGGTACGTCAAGCGCTCCCACCGCGCCCGTCTGCTGATCGGCGACGGGGTCCTGGCCGCCACCGGCACGGCGTGGAAGGGCCAACGCCGCTTGTTGCAGTCCCAGTTCACCGGTACCGGGATGCGCCGCTACGAAGAGCGGATCACCGAGGCCGCCCGGACCACCGCCGAGCGCTGGGCCGGATACGCCCGAACCGGGCAGAGCGTCGATGTCGGGCGGGAGATGCGCCGCTTCGCCCTGGACGCCATCTGGCGCTCTCTCACCGGGCACCCCCTCGACGACGGGACCGAGCACGAACTGGACGCCGTGGCAGCCGTGACGGCCGCCCTCCCGACGCTGCCCGCCGATACCTCGGACGCCAGGGACGCCGTCGCCGCCGATCTCGCCCGGATCGACGCGGTCGCCCGGCACGCCATCGAGGCCGCCCGAAACGGGGCGGCCGGCCCGGACGGCCCGGGCCTTCTGCGCGTCCTGACCGACGCCGCCACCGACCATCCCGAGTACACCGACCAGCTGATCCGTGACGAGCTGGTCACGCTGCTCGCGGCCGGGCACGAGACCACCGCGACCACTCTGACCTGGCAGTATCTGCTCCTCGACCAGTACCCGGCCGCCCGCGAAGAGGCTCTCGCCGCCGGTGGCGAAGGCTCATCGCAACGCCGCCAGGCCATCCAGGCCCTGATCCACGAAACGCTCCGGCTCTATCCGTCCGCGTGGATCCTGCCCCGCCACGCCGTCGAGGACGACATCCTCACCGGCCACACCGTCGAGGCGGGCACCGACATCCTCGTCTGCCCGTACCTCACGCACCGCGATCCCGAACTGTGGCCGGACCCGGAGCGCTTCGATCCCCGGAGGTTCGTCACCCCGGGCGGTCGGCCTGCGCACCTGGGCGCCTACTTCCCCTTCGGGGTCGGTCCCCGTGCGTGCCTCGGAGTGCAGTTCGCGCTCCGCGAGTCGACCGTCCTGCTCGAACACCTGCTGCCGGTCCACACCCTGGCCTTCTCCGACACCCCCACCAAGGCGGCGTACGGCATGACAGTCCGCCCCGACGGCCCGACCGTCGCGACCTTGGTCTCCTAGGCCACGCGGGTCGAGGACGGTCCCTCCGCCACGGAGCGTCTCCGCCCGGCGGTTGTTCAACAGGTGGTCGTCCGGGTCGCCCGTCGGCCGGTGTTGGCGTTGACGTTGGCGTTCGGGCCGGTGCCGGTACTGCTACTGGTGCCGGCGCTGGTTGTGAGGTCCGTCGCGAGCGCGTTGAGCCATACCTCGATGTCGGTCAGGAGGGACTGGACCCGTGGCGGTGACTCGGACAGCGAGGACGGGGGCGGCGTCAATGGGACATGGATGCCGCCCGGGGGGAATTCGGCCGCCCGGACGATGGCTGTTTCGGCCTCCTCGCTGATGTGCCGGGCCCAGTTCAGCGCGGCGGGAGGCAGCTCGGGCGGACGGTCCGTCCGGGGCAGCCAGTAGGCGCCGACCAGGACCCGGGAACCGAAGTTGAGGGCGGCGAGGTAGTCGGGTTCGGATGCGCGGGCAGGGGCGGAGGGCTCGGTGCGGTACTGCGCGTACGAGCCCTCCGCGATGCGAAGCCGGTGCAGGGTCAGCCGGACGCCCTGACGGGTCGTGTCGCCGAGGTCGGCCGCCCCGTCGCCGGTCGCGGCGGCGGTGGTGGCCCGTACCAAGGGCGCGGCGGCCCGGAGCAGTGACGCCATGCTGCGCCGCGTCTCGGCGCGGGCCCCGAAAGGCCAGGCGAGCACACCGCACAGCAGCCCGACCGCGCTCCCCGTCAGCACGTCCACGACACGCATCTCCGCGAGCCGCCACGTCACGGGTTCGATCTGCGCGAACGCCGTGGAGACGACCAGGGTGAACAGTCCCTGCGCCCAGGCCGGTCCTTCCAGGGGTCCCACCGCGAAAGCGATCAGCATCATCGGCACGAGCAGGTACGCGTACACCTCGGTGGCCTGGCCCGCCCCGATGAGGAGCAGACCGGCGGCGAGCGCACCGGCCAGTGTGCCCATGACGGCCGCGCGGACGGCGGACCAGGTGGCCACCGCCGTGGTCCGCCCGAGGGTCAGTACGGTCAGCAGCACCCAGAAGCCGTGCGACAGGTCGAGTGAGCCCGCCACCAAACGGGCGAGTGCGAGACCGCACGCGCTGCGCAGCGCGTTCTGGAAGACGACGGAGCGCCGCGTCAGGTTGCCGGTGAGGCGGAGGCTGAACAGGCGGGCCGTGGGCGTCCGCGCGTACCAGAACTGCTCCCGGGGCAGGCCGTGCACCGGGTGACGGCCGCCGAGCGCCAGGGCGACGGCGGTGCGCACGGTCACGGCGGAGATCGCGATCGTCAGCACCGTCGACTGCCGCAGCAGCACCTCGTGCGGGCGGGCGACGCGCTCGGTGGGGTCGCCGTCGCGTGCGGCGAGGAACTGGGCGATCATCTCCTCGATCAGCTCGGGCCCCGCCGCGGGGCCCGATCGGCGCAGCGCGCCGGCCGTTCCCGCGCAGGCCGCCGCGGTGCCGCGCAGCAGGTTCTGCGAGGCCATGTCCGAGGGCGCGTGACGCATCTCGGTGAGGACGGCCAACTGGTCGACGAGCCGCCGGGCGGCAGACCCCGCCTGGGCGAGCGCGCGGTCCGTCCTGCCCGCTCCGGTCGGGCGGGCGCCGGCGGGCTGCTGCGAGAAACGCAGGCCCCGGCCGGCCGCCCTCAGCCGTCCGGCCAGCCCGGGTTCCGGGCCGTCGGTATGGACCAGGGAGCGGGTGGCGTGGACCGCGAGGTCCAGCGTGTCGGCGATCCGGTCGCGGTACGACGGATCCGGCGGGTCCGGGAGCACCGCCACCTCGCACAGGACGAGACACACCCCGCCGACGGCGACGCCGGTCAGCCGTTGGGGCAGCGTCTCCGGGGCGAAGGGCGGGAAGCAGGCGAGGATGTAGAAGAGCTGAAGCCCGGGGACGGTGCCGGCCAGCCGCGGGCCGCACACCGAGCCGAACATCAGGACGAAGCCGACGATCAGCATGCCTGCCACGGCCGACCAGGTCTGCACGGCGAGGGCCGTGCCGGCGGCGGTGAGGACGGCGGCGGCCGGCAGGGCACGCAGCACGGTCGCGGCGCGTCGGCGTCCGGACCCCGGCACCGGCGAGAGGACGCCGAACGCGATGGGCGTGAACAGGGCGTAGACAGCGGTCACGGGCTGATCGAGGAGATACGCCGCCGGATAGAACCCGGCCGCCGCGGCGACCGAGACGCGCGTCGCACGCCGGCCGGCCCGGACGGATTCGGCGAGCGACGGCCGCTTGGGCATCAACGCTCCTCTCCGCGCGCCACCTGAGGATCATCCGCGGCTTTCAGTGTCGCGCGGGTCGGGTGGTCACGCAGGCGGGCGCGGGCCCGGTGGTGCCGCACGCACCGGTGCTGATCGCGGTCTCGCGAGGGCTACGCGTACGGGCGCGCGGGCGGCGCAAGCGGGGCCCGAGCTGTGCTCGGCCCGGCCCGGCCCAGCCCGAGGCCGCAGGGGGCGGGCTTCCAAGAGCTTCCCCAAGACGGGGGAGATCGACCGCCCCGCTCCGGGGTATGCGGGAGGGAGCCCGAGGACCCGAGGAAGGGAACACCATGACCACCTACGTGATCACCGTGCCCGGCACGTTCACCGCCGGGGTCGAGGACGAGACGCGAACGCGGCTGAGTCGGGCCCTTCGCCCGGCCGATCCGCACCGCACACGGATGGGCAGCGCGCAGGACCTCGACCCGCTCACCGTGAACGAGGACGACACGTTCACCATCCGGCTCGCTGTCGAGGCGGACAGCGCTCCGCAGGCGGAGGAGGACGCCCGCAGGCTCGCGGACTCCGCCCTGCACGCCGCGGGGCTCGACGACGCCGGCGCGCCGCTGGGACCGGCGGTGGTCACCGGTATCGACTCCGACGTGTGAGCCGATCGCACGAGCGAGGCGGGGTGGGGCGGGGCGCGCCCGGCCCCACCCCGCCTCGCGCGGTCGGCGCGCAGTCGGACGGCCTCGAAGATCAGCCGTCAGCCGTCAGCCGTCAGCCGTCAGCCGTCAGCCGTCAGCCGTCGGCCCTCCGTCGGTCAGCGGCCGCCCCGCCCGTGCGTCAGGCGTTGCCACACCGCTCCCGCCATGGCTTCCTCGCCCTTGGCGTTGGGGTGCGCGGGAGCCGCGGGGGACGTGGGCTGCAACGGCTCGATCCACCGATCCGCCGGGGCCTTGCACATGTCGTGGCCGATGGTCGGGCCATAGGTGTCGACGTACTCGGCGTGGTTCCAGCGCGCCACCAGACGGAGCATCAGGTTGAGCCGCTTGCCGGTGTCCCGGAGGTAGGGGAAGTCCTGCGTCGCGAACGGCACGGAGGGCGCACAGCCGCTGCCGTCGTCGGGCAGCAGGTCCGGGTAACCGACGACGAGGATCCGGGCGTGCGGGGCCCGGTCGTGCACGGCCTGGAGCACCCGGGCGACCTTGGGGCCTGTCTTGGCTATCGCGACCGTGAGCTGGTCGACGCCCGAGGCGCCGTAGTGGCGCTGGCACGGGTTGCCGGTCGGGTCCTGCGCGGACAGTTGGGCGCAGGTGCCGATGATGGTGCCGAAGCCGATGTCGTTGCCGCCGATCTGGACGGTCACGATGTCGCTGTTCCGTCCCACCGCGTCGAGTTGGGGACCGTTGGTGCCCTGCGCCTTCCACATGTGCTCGGTCGTGGCGCCGCCGCAGCTGACGTCCTTGAACGTGGTCGCCCGGAGCCGCCCGGCCACGATCGACGGGTAATTGTGGTCGGAGCGGGCGCAGTTGGCGTCTACCTGGCGGGGGATGAGGGGACCGGAGGTGTAGGAGTCGCCGAGCGCCACGTACCGGCTGCCACCGCCACCGCCGCCCCCGCCGTGCGCCGCGGCCGGTGCCGCGGAGGCGGCGACCAGGGCACAACTCCCCAGTGCGGCCAGGAAGGTGACGCCCTTTCGGCGGTGACCGGCCGGTCCTCCGGTGCGTACGTCGCGCTGCATCGAGTTCCTCCCCCTTGAAGCCGAGGCCCCGTCGACGACGCCGTCCCGTACGGTCGGCGTACCGTTCGACTGGGCTTGTATACCGCCCGGTAGGTCACCGGGGCCAGAGCCGGGAGCGAACGCGTTGCCGGAAGAGGCGGGCGCCCGCGTTCGGACCGGGGCGCCGCGCCGGTGGCCTGGAAGCCCTCGGCAGGCGCGGATACCGCGCAGCAGGTTGCGATCAGGCTGGTCGCGAACTCCTCGGTGACGGGCAGGCTGGGCATCAGCAGGCGGTGGTGGCAGGCACCGGACATCGCCGAGACCGTGGCGTTCCTGGCGTTCCTGGCGGTCCGGGGCGGTGGGTCAACGGACAGGTCTCTTCGCGAACGGCCGCATCGGCTGAATTCGCAACTCGCCCTGCCCAACAGGGACTTCGCACCCCAGTGGCGATCGGGAGCACATCATCCTGTATAAAAATACCAAACGTGCGGTTTACTTGTAGATCATCGGTGGGATGCTCTCCACGTTTCGTAGGAGCGGGCCCGGCCCCCGCGTCGTCGTCCTGTACAGGGTGAGGGAGGGAGACCTGATGGTCATGCAGGCGCGAGCGGTGCGCACACGTCAGTCTCTTGTCCAAGCGGCTGCCGAGCTGTTCGCCGCCGAGGGGTACGCGCGGGCTTCCCTCCCCGTCATCAGTGAGCGGGCCGGCGTGAGCACCGGCGCCCTGCACTTCCATTTCGCCAGCAAGAGCGATCTCGCCGGGGAGGTGGAGAGGGCGGCGGCGGACTCCGTGGAGGAACTGGCGCAACGTTGCCGCAGTGCGGCGGACACACTGTTGCAGTCACTCGTGCACACGGCTTGCGGTCTGCTCCTGGCCGTGGTCACCGATCCCGTGATCCGGGCGGGATTCCGGCTGAGCGGTGATCCGTCCCGGAAGAACGGGGCGCAGATGCTGCAATGGTGGCGGGCGTGGGTGCACGATCTCATCGTCCAGGCGCAGCGCGAGGGGGAACTCGCTCAGGATGTCTCGGTCGACGCGGCGACGACCGTGATCGTGGCGGCGACGGCGGGGTTCGAGGTGTTGGGCGCGGCTGACCGCGACTGGCTCTCGGTGGAGCGCGTGACGCAGTTGTGGACCTTCCTCCTGCCCTGGCTGGCGGGCTCACCGGACCACGCCCCCCTGCTCTCGGGAATCGGTGAGGCCCTGGACGAACTGTCCGACTAACCGTGCGGGTGCGGTAGACCGCCTACGCGCGAGTCGGGTCGGGTCGGGCCGGGTCGGATCAGCTTCTGCGCGCGGGCCGAGGTGAGCGGACCCTCGGCGGGGGCGGGTCCGCCGGGCAGGGAGGCCACCGTGAACACGGTGATGGTCATTTCCGGATCGGCCACGGCGCGATCTCTGCGTGAGATCTCTCCGTGAATCAGGGCCGGCCGCCGAGCCCGAATCCCTGCCCCTCGCCGGAGCGCTGTCGGGTTGTGGAGCCCTTGACCTCCGTTGGGCGCTCGACGATGCTTTGTTGCGGCACATGAGATCCGTGCCGTAATGAGCAACATCAGCCGAGGTCTCGTACCAGCCGAGGAGTGGCCATGACGCACCAGGTCCGTGCTGTCGTCGCGCGGGGCAAGGGCGCCCCCGTCAGCCTGGAAACGATCATCGTGCCGGATCCCGGTCCGGGCGAGGCGCTGGTGAAGATCGAGGCCTGCGGGGTCTGTCATACCGATCTGCACTACCGCGAGGGCGGCATCAACGACGACTTCCCCTTCCTGCTGGGGCATGAGGCCGCCGGTGTCGTGGAGTCGGTGGGGGAGGGCGTCACCGATGTCGCGCCCGGCGACTTCGTCATCCTCAACTGGCGTGCGGTGTGCGGCCGGTGCCGGGCCTGTCGGCGCGGGCGGCCCTGGTACTGCTTCGACACCCACAACGCCAAGCAGAGGATGACCCTGGCCTCGACCGGGCAGGAGCTGTCCCCGGCGCTCGGTATCGGCGCGTTCGCGGAGAAGACGCTGGTGGCGGCCGGACAGTGTACGAAGGTCGACCGGGCCGCGTCGGCGGCCGCCGCGGGACTGCTCGGCTGTGGGGTGATGGCGGGCATCGGCGCCGCGATCAACACCGGGAACGTCGGACGCGGTGACAGTGTGGCCGTCATCGGCTGCGGCGGTGTCGGGGACGCGGCGGTCGTCGGGTCGCGGCTGGCGGGCGCGGCGAAGATCATCGCGGTGGACATCGACGACCGGAAGCTGGCCACCGCCAGGAAGCTGGGCGCGACCCACACCGTCAACTCCAGGGAGTCCGACCCGGTCGAGGCGATCCGCGAGCTGACCGGCGGTTTCGGCGCGGACGTGGTGATCGAGGCCGTCGGCCGTCCGGAGACCTACAAGCAGGCCTTCTACGCCCGTGACCTCGCGGGCACGGTCGTCCTGGTCGGTGTGCCGACCCCGGAGATGAAGCTCGAACTGCCTCTGCTCGACGTCTTCGGACGCGGCGGCACGCTGAAGTCGTCCTGGTACGGCGACTGCCTGCCCTCCCGTGACTTCCCGATGCTCATCGACCTCTATCTACAGGGACGGCTGGATCTTGACGCCTTCGTCACGGAGACCATCGGCCTGGACGAGGTCGAGAAGGCGTTCGACCGGATGCACGGCGGTGAGGTCCTGCGTTCGGTGGTGCTCCTCTGACAACTGACGCCCGTGTCGAACGCTTGGTCATCGCGGGGACGTTCTCGCTGGACAGCGGCGCCTGGGGGGTCGAGGGCGACGTGTGGGTCAACGGGGGCGACGAAGAGATGATCGTCGTCGACGCCGTGCCCGTCCTCGCCGCGCGCACCGGCGTCCCGATCCCGCCGCACGCCCAGGAGCGGAGCGACCGGGGCTGCTGACCGGCCGGTAGGCCGAGGGTGACGCGCCCGTTTCCTCGCCCGTCACGGGGTGAGGAGGCGGGCCGCCTTCATGTCTGCGGAAGGGGTGGGGCAATCTCTCTGTCTCGTTGCCTATGGCGCACTGTAGTGCGTCAAGTGCAACTCCATGTGCCGAGTTGTACGGCCCGTGAATGCCTTGACAAGGATTCGGGCCGACTTCAGACTGATGTTGCGCTTACCGCAATCCGTTTCGCTATACGCACCGAGGTGTCATGAAGATTCCCGCGTGCCGTCTCGCGGATCTCCCGCGAGGTGAGGCCCTCCGGCTCGACATCGATCCGCCGGTCTCGGTGTTCCATACCGACGACGGCGAGCTCTTCGCCATCGACGACACCTGCACCCACCAGGACGCCTCGCTCGCCGACGGCTGGCTGGAGGGCTGTGAGGTGGAATGCCCGCTGCATGCCTCGAAGTTCGACCTGCGCACCGGCGCCGTCGACGCCCCGCCGGCCAAGCTCCCGGTGCGCACGCACGAGGTCGTCGTCGAGGACGGCGTGATCCATGTCCGGGTGTCGACGGACGCCCCCAACCTGCCGCCCTGTGTCGCGTCCCGGCTCGCCGGGGGTTCCGCGTGAGGACCGTGGCCGTGGTGGGCGCCTCGCTCGCCGGACTCTCGGCCGCGCGCTCGCTGCGGAAGCAGGGCTACGACGGACGTCTCGTCGTCATCGGCGACGAGCTCCATCGTCCGTACGACCGGCCGCCGCTGTCCAAGGAGTTCCTGGCCGGCACCCTCGGCGAGGCGGACCTCGCGCTGGAGGCGCATGACGAGGACCTGGGCGCGGAGTGGCTGCTCGGCGCCCGGGCCACCGGCCTCGACCGCACCGACCGTGCCGTGCGGCTCGCCGACGGGCGGGAGGTCCGCGTCGACGGGCTCGTGATCGCGACCGGCGCGGCCGCGCGCAGGCTCCCCGGCGCCGACGGCCTGGCCGGCGTGCACGTCCTGCGCACCCTGGACGACGCCCGCGCCCTGCGTGACGAACTGGCCCGGGGCGGACGGCTCGTCGTGATCGGCGGCGGGTTCATCGGCGCCGAGGTGGCCTCCAGCGCCTACGCGCTGGGGCTCGACGTCACGGTCGTCGAGGTGGCTCCGACGCCACTGGCCGGTCCGCTCGGCGAGACCATGGGCGGCATCGTCTCCGGCCTGCACGCGGACCACGGTGTGCGGCTGCTGTGCGGAGTGGGTGTCAAGGGACTCGGCGGGGAGCGGCGCGTGGACGCCGTTCTGCTCGAGGACGGCCGTAGCGTCCCGGCCGACATCGTCGTCGTCGGTGTGGGCGCCCGCCCTTGCGTGGAGTGGCTGGAGGGATCCGGCGTCGAGCTCGACAACGGCGTCAAGTGCGGCGCCGACGGCCGCACCGGCCTGGCCGGGGTCGTCGCGGTCGGCGACTGCGCCAACTGGTACGACCCCCGCGCCGGCGCCCATCGCCGCGTCGAGCACTGGACCGGCGCGCGGGAGCGCCCGGACGCCGCCGTCGCCACGCTGCTGGCGGGGGGCGCGGTGCGACCGGCTGTGCCTCGGCCGCCGTACTTCTGGTCCGACCAGTACGGCGTCAGGATCCAGTTCGCCGGTCACGCGGCCGGCGCCGACAGCGTGACCGTCGAGGAAGGCGCCGTGGACGAGCGCAACGTCCTGGCCGTCTACCGGCGTGCCGGAGATCCGGTCGCGGTGCTCGGCATGAACCAGCCGCGGGCGTTCATGCGCTGGCGCAAGCAGCTCGCCGCCGCGACGTCTTGACACCGCCCCTGTGGCATTCCATGCTGCGGTTGCCTATGGCACGCAGCGTTGCTTCATACACAACGCCGTCCGGAGTCGCTCTTCCCGGCGCGTGAATGTCCCCTCCACGACGTTTCCCGAGGAGTGCCCTGTGACCTCGACCAGTCTGCCGGACAGCCTGATCGCCACCCTCCCCGGCTCCTCCTACACGGATCCGGCGATCTTCGCCCAGGAGCAGGAGCGCATATTCGAGACGATGTGGTTCTGCGTCGCGCGCGCCTCGGAGCTGGCGAAGCCCGGCGCCTTCCGTACCGTCGACGTGGGCCGCGAGAGCATCCTCGTGACCCGCGCGCGGGACAACGCCGTTCGCGCCTACTTCAACGTGTGCCGGCACCGCGGAGCCAAGCTCTGCACCGAGGAGACCGGTGAGGTCAAGCGAGCCTTCCAATGCCCGTACCACGCGTGGACGTACGACCTGAACGGCAAACTCGTCGCGGCGCCCAACCTCACCAAGATGCCCGACGTCGGGCGCACCGAGTACGGCCTGGTCCCGGTGGCCGTCCGTGAATGGCTCGGCTACGTCTGGGTGTGCCTCGCGGAGGACCCGCCGTCCTTCGAGGAGGCCGTCATCGGCGACGTCGTCGCCCGCCTCGGCGATGTGGAGTCGATCGAGCGCTACGACATCGACAACCTGTCGGTCGGCAGGCGGATCGTCTATGACGTGAAGGCGAACTGGAAGCTCATCATCGAGAACTTCATGGAGTGCTACCACTGCGCCACCATCCACCCCGAACTCACCGAGGTGCTCCCCGAGTTCGCCGACGGATACGCCGCGCAGTACTACGTCGGACACGGCGCCGAGTTCGGCGAGGAGGTCCAGGGGTTCACGGTCGACGGCTCCGAGGGGCTGGACCGCATCCCCGGGGTGGCGGAGGACCAGGACCGCCGCTACTACGCGATCACCGTCAGGCCGCAGGTCTTCGTCAACCTCGTCCCCGACCATGTGATCTTCCACCGGATGTACCCGGTGGCCGTCGACCGCACGATCGTCGAGTGCGACTGGCTCTACCTCCCGCACGTCGTCGAGAGCGGCAAGGACGTCAGCCGGTCGGTGGAACTCTTCGACCGGGTCAACCGGCAGGACTTCGACGCGTGCGAGCGCACACAGCCGGGAATGAGTTCCCGCATGTACGCCAAGGGCGGGGTGCTGGTGCCCAGTGAGCACCACATCGGCGCCTTCCACGACTGGGTGAACGAGCGCCTGGGCGGCAGCCCGCAGTAGTCGGGCGGTCAGCCCAGGTAGCCCATCCGGTGACTGATCTCCTGGGCGCCCTTGAGCAGCACCGGGGAGAGCTCGTGCAGGCGCTCCTCGGTGAAGCGGTACGCGGGCCCCGAGGCGCTCAGCGCCGCGATGACCTCGCCGTCACGGTTGCGGACGGGTGCGGCCATGGCGTGCAGGCCGACCTCCAGCTCCTCCAGGGTCCAGGCGTAGCCGCGCTCCCGGGCCTCGGCGAGGTTCTTCTCGATCTTGGTCTTGGCGGTGATGGTGTGCGGCGTGACCTTCTTCAGCCCGGCCTCGGCCAGCAGTGCGGCGCGCTCCTTGGCGGGCAGGTGGGCCAGCAGGATCTTGCCGCTGGAGGTGGCGTGCAACGGGGTCAGCTCGCCGACCCAGTTGTGCGCGGTGACCGCGCCGGGGCCGCGCACCTCGTACAGGTTGATCGCGTAGTGCTCCTGCATGACGGCGATGTTGACCGTCTCGCCGATCTCCTCGGCGAGACGCTCGCAGACGGGGCGGCCCTGCTGGGTGATGTCGATGCGTCCGGTGACCGCGCCGGCCAGGCGAACGATGCCGAAGCCGAGCCGGTACTTGCCGCGCTCGCCCGCCTGCTCCACCAGGCCGCGCGTCTCCAGGGCGCCGAGCAGACGAAACGCGGTGGACTTGTGAACGTCGATCTCGGCGGCCACCTCACTGACGCCCGCCTCGCCGCGTTGCGCGAGAATCTCGAGGACGCTGATGGCGCGATCGACCGACTGCACTCCGCCGGCCTGCGAACCTGTCGTTTCGGTGTCTTGGCTGTGGTTGCTCACGACACAACTATACGCGCAGTAAACAACACGACGGCAAGCAACGAAGCCGAAACAAAGACCTTGCAAGTTGCGTCGTTCGCAACCTGGTGCGCATGACGCTACCTCTATTAGCATGCCTCGCGTATCTACGGCGCGAGCGAGACGAGGCACCATGGCTCCCCTGCAATACGACTTCGTCATCGTCGGCGGCGGATCGGCCGGCAGCGCACTGGCGAACAGACTCTCCGCGGACCCGGCGAACCGGGTGCTGGTGCTGGAGGCCGGTCGTTCCGACTATCCGTGGGATGTCTTCATCCACATGCCCGCGGCGTTGACCTATCCGATCGGCAGCCGGTTCTACGACTGGAAGTACGAGTCCGAACCCGAGCCCCACATGGGGGGCCGGCGCGTCTACCACGCGCGTGGCAAGGTGCTGGGCGGTTCCAGCAGCATCAACGGAATGATCTTCCAGCGCGGCAACCCGATGGACTACGAGCGCTGGGCGGCCGACCCCGGGATGGAGAGCTGGGACTACGCGCACTGTCTGCCGTACTTCCGGCGCATGGAGAACTGCCTGGCCGCCGACCCGGACGACGAGTTCCGCGGCCACGGCGGCCCCCTCGTCCTCGAACGCGGTCCGGCGACCAACCCGCTCTTCGGCGCCTTTCTCAAGGCCACCCAGGAAGCGGGTTACGCACCCACCGACGACGTCAACGGCTACCGGCAGGAGGGCTTCGCCAAGTTCGACCGCAACGTCCACCGCGGGCGTCGCCTGTCGGCCTCGAAGGCGTACCTCAAGCCGGTCAGGAAGCGGCCCAACCTCACGGTCAGGACCCGCGCCCTCGTCACGCGGGTGCTCTTCGAGGGCAAGCGGGCCGTCGGCGTCGAGTACCGGCGCGGCAAGGGCGCGCCCCAGCGGGTCCGCGCCGCGGAAGTCATCCTGTGCGGCGGCGCCATCAACTCCCCGCAGCTGCTCCAGCTCTCCGGCGTCGGCAACGCGGAGGAGCTGAGCGCCCTCGGCGTCGACGTCGTCCACGACCTTCCGGGCGTCGGCGAGAACATGCAGGACCACCTGGAGGTCTACGTCCAGTACGCCTGCAAGCAACCGGTCTCCATGCAGCCTTACATGGCCAAGTGGCGCGCCCCCTTCATCGGGCTCCAGTGGCTCTTCCGCAAGGGGCCCGCCGCGACCAACCACTTCGAGGCCGGCGGCTTCGCCCGCAGCAACGAGGACGTGGACTACCCCAACCTGATGTTCCACTTCCTGCCGATCGCGGTCCGCTACGACGGCTCCTCGCCGGCCGGCGGCCACGGCTACCAGGTGCACGTGGGCCCCATGTACTCCGACGCCATCGGCTCGGTGAAGATCAAGAGCAAGGACCCGCGCGAGCACCCGGCGCTGCGCTTCAACTACCTCTCGACCGAGCAGGACCGCCGCGAGTGGGTCGAGGCGATCCGGGTGGCCCGCAACCTCCTCAACCAGCCCGCGATGGCCCCCTACAACGACGGGGAGGTCTCGCCGGGACCGAAGGTGGCGACGGACGAGGAGATCCTCGCCTGGGTCGCGAAGGAGGGCGAGACCGCCCTGCACCCGTCCTGCACCTGCAAGATGGGCACCGACGAGATGTCCGTCGTCGACCCCGCCAGCATGCGGGTGCACGGCTTGGAGGGGCTGCGTGTGGTGGACGCCTCGGTGATGCCTTACGTCACCAACGGCAACATCTACGCGCCGGTGATGATGATCGCCGAGAAGGCCGCCGACCTGATCCTCGGCAAGGAGCCGCAGGCGCCGTCGAAGGCCGTGTTCTACCGTCACCGTGACGACCGGCCGCAGGCCGGGTAGACGTTGGCCGGCTCAGGGCTGAGGGCGCTGCTGGACAGCGTCCGCTACGAGGTGCTGCCCGCGAAGGCGACCGAGGACAAGGTCCTCGCCCATGTCCCGCGCGAGGTCGTCGTCACCGTGACGGCGTCGCCGGTCAAGGGCCTGGAACCGACGCTCGACCTCGCCACCCGGCTCGCGGCGCACGGTTACCGCGTCGTCCCGCACGTGCCCGCGCGGCTGCTGCGGGACGAGGCGGACCTGAAGGAGGTCGCCGAGCGGCTGCGCGAGGCGGGTGTGGACGACGTCTTCGTCCCGGCGGGCGACGCTGACCCGCCGGCCGGGGCCTACGACGGGGCGCTGCCGGTGCTGCGCAGGCTCGGCGAGCTGGGCAGGCCCTTCGCGCGGGTCGGCATCGCCGGCTACCCCGAGAGTCATCCGCTCATCCACGACGACATCACCGTTCAGGCCATGTGGGACAAGCGCGAGCACGCCACGTACCTCGTGAGCAACCTCTGCTTCGACCCGCGGGTGCTGGGGGACTGGGTCGTCCGGATCAGGCGCCGGGGCATCGCCCTGCCCGTCCACCTGGGCGTCGCGGGGCCGGTGCAACGGGCGAAGCTGCTGTCCATGGCGGCGAAGATCGGCGTGGGGGAGTCGACCCGTTTCCTGACCCGGCACCCCTCGTGGTTCCTGCGGTTCGCGACGCCCGGCGGGTACTCCCCCGACAGGCTGCTGGCGGGTACCGAGAAGACGCTCACCGCGCCGTCGGCCGGGGTGGTCGGGCTGCACCTGTTCACGTTCAACCAGATCGCGGAGACGGAACGGTGGCGCCGCGCCGTGCTGGAACGGCTGGGAGACTGAACGGCGTTCGTATACGGAGAAGGGGGCGGGGCTGGGGGTCCAGCCCCGCCCCCCTCGTGTCGTACCGCTCAGCGGAAGACCACCGTGCGGTTGCCGTACACCATGACGCGGCTCTCGCTGTGCCACTTCACCGCGTGCGCGAGCACCTGTGCCTCCACGTCCCGGCCGACCGTGACCAGGTCCCCGGGGTCGAGCGAGTGGTCCACCCTGACCACGTCCTGCTCGATGATCTGCCCCTCGTCCAGGTCCGGGGTCACATAGTGAGCCGTCGCGCCGACGAGCTTCACACCACGGTCGTAGGCCTGGTCGTAGGGTCGCGCGCCCTTGAAGCTGGGGAGGAAGGAGTGGTGGATGTTGATGGCGTGACCCTCGAGCTGCTTGCACAGGTCGTCGGAGAGGATCTGCATGTAGCGGGCCAGCACCACCAGGTCGACGTCCAGGTCCCGCACCAGCTCCAGCAGGCGCGCCTCGGCCTCGGCCTTGGTGTCCCTGGTGACGGGGATGTGGTGGAAGGGGATGCCGTACGTCTTCGCCAGGCCCTCGAAGTCCCGGTGGTTGGAGACGATCGCCGGGATCTCGATGTTGAGTGCGCCGGTGCGTTGGCGGAACAACAGATCGTTGAGGCAGTGGCCGAACCGGGACACCATGATCAGCGTGCGGGTCGGCGTCGACGCCTCGCTCAGCGTCCAGGTGATGCCGTACGCCTCGGCGACGGGACCGAACCGGTAACGCAGTGTTTTCACCGTCGCGTCCGGATCGGAAACGTCGAAGTGAACCCTCATGAAGAAACGGCCCTGGAGTCGATCGTCGAACTGCTGGCTTTCGAGGATGTTGCCCGAGTTCCTGACGAGGAAGCCGCTCACTGCGTGGACCAGTCCGGCACTGTCGGGACACGAGAGGGTGAGGACGTACTCACGGTCGGGCCGCGGTCGAGGGTACTTGGGGGACACAGCGACCTCCGTTGGTGCGTATTGCACAACATGGTGAGCGATACGCAACATGGTCGGCTCGACTCCGCTTTCGGTCAAGGGCGGCCGCATAAGTACCCGCATGGCGAAATCGTCATCCGCCAACCCCTTGACGCAGGTCTGTGGCGTTCGTCAAGGTGTTTCACCACAAGCAATTGAATGCATGATGCGCAACGCATTCGGCTGAAGGGCATTGGCGCGTGGCAGACCTGTATGTGGCTGGGGAATGGCGGGACCCGTCGGCCGGTGGGCGCCGGGAGATCCGCTGCCCCGCTGACGGCTCCCTCACCGCGACCGTCTCGGAGGGGACGCGTCCCGACACCGAGGCGGCGATCGCCGCCGCCCGCCGCGCCTTCGACGAGGGACCCTGGCCGCACACCTCCGAGCGGGAGCGCGGCGCGCTGCTGCTGCGCACCGCCGACATCGTCGAGCGCGACGCCAAGGAGTTCGCCCGCGCGGAGTCGCTGGACACCGGCAAACGGCTGGTGGAGAGCGAGTACGACATCGCCGACGTCGTCTCCTGCTTCCGCTACTACGGCGGGATCGGCGGCACCGACGCGGGCCGGGTGATCGACACCGGCCGAGACGACGCCGTCAGCCGCGTCGTCTACGAGCCGATCGGCGTGTGCGGGCTGATCACCCCCTGGAACTACCCACTGCTACAGGCCAGTTGGAAGGTCGCACCGGCCCTCCTGGCCGGCAACACCATCGTCCTCAAGCCCAGTGAGCTCACCCCCTCCACCTCGATCCTGCTGATGAGGGCGCTGGCGGAGGCCGGACTCCCGGCCGGCGCCGCCAACCTCGTCCTGGGCGCCGGGCCCGAGGTCGGCGCCCCGCTCTCCGAGGACCCGGCCGTCGACCTGGTCTCCTTCACCGGCGGTCTGGAGACCGGCAAACGGATCATGGCCACCGCCGCGGCGACCGTGAAGAAGGTGGCGCTGGAACTCGGTGGCAAGAACCCCAACGTGATCTTCGCCGACGCCGACTTCGAGACGGCCGTGGACTTCGCTCTCACGGCCGTCTTTCTGCATTCCGGGCAGGTCTGCTCGGCCGGCGCCCGGCTGATCGTGGAGGACTCGCTGCACGACCGGCTCGTCGACGAGATCGTCCGCCGCGCCCGGCGGATCCGCCTGGGCGGGCCCTTCGACCCCGAGGCCGAGACCGGAGCGCTGATCTCCGCACAGCACCGGGAGAAGGTCGAGGCGTACGTCGCGGCGGGCCTCGCCGAGGGCGCCGTGCTGCGCTGCGGCGGCGAACGGCCCGACGACCCGGCCCTCGCCGACGGCTTCTACTACCCGCCGACCGTCCTCGACGAGTGCCGGCAGGACATGCGCGTCGTGCACGAGGAGTCCTTCGGGCCCGTGCTCACCGTCGAGCGCTTCACCGACGAGGACGACGCCGTGCGGATCGCCAACGACACCGAGTACGGACTCGCCGGGGCCGTGTGGACGCAGGACGCCGGCAAGGCCC
Source organism: Streptomyces sp. NPDC102259 (assembly GCF_044766465.1). Lineage (NCBI taxonomy): Bacteria > Bacillati > Actinomycetota > Actinomycetes > Kitasatosporales > Streptomycetaceae > Streptomyces > Streptomyces sp. NPDC102259. The sequence continues at coordinate 28,207 of NZ_JBIWMA010000026.1, forward strand.
AGCGGGTGGCCCGGCGGCTGCGCCACGGCACGGTGTGGATCAACGACTACCACCCCTACGTGCCGCAAGCGGAATGGGGTGGCTTCGGGCATTCGGGCGTGGGCCGGGAGTTGGGACCGACCGGCCTGAACGAGTACCGAGAGCCCAAACACATCTGGCAGAACATCCAACCCCGGCCGCAACACTGGTTCCGCGGCTGAACGCCGAAGAGAGGTCGATCATGACCCCAACGAAGACCGAGGTGCCGCAGCGGCGCGGCGCGCCCGAGGATTCGGACGGTACTCCGGTCATATCCGTGCGCCGGCTGTGGAAGGTGTTCGGGCCGAAGGCCGACCAGGTGCCGGACTCGGAGGAGTTGTGCGGCCTCACCCGCCGCGAGCTGATGGACCGTACCGGCTGCACCGCCGCCGTGCGCGACGTGAACTTCGACGTCCGCAAGGGCGAGGTGTTCGTCGTCATGGGCCTGTCCGGCTCGGGCAAGTCCACGCTGGTGCGATGTCTGACCCGGCTGATCGAACCCACCACCGGCGAACTCGTCTTCGAGGGCGAGGACATCCGCGAAGCCGACGCCAGACGCCTGCGCGACCTGCGACGCCGCAAGTTCTCCATGGTCTTCCAGCACTTCGGGCTGCTGCCGCACCGCCGGGTCGTCGACAACGTGGCCTTCGGCCTGGAGATCCGCGGCATGAGCAGGGCCGAACGCAGCAAGCGGGCCCTGGAGGTCGTCGAACTGGTCGGGCTCTCCGGCTACGAGAACTCCTACCCCGACCAGCTCTCGGGCGGTATGCAGCAGCGCGTCGGCCTCGCCCGGGCGCTGGCCGGCAACCCGGACGTGCTCTTCTTCGACGAGCCCTTCTCGGCGCTCGACCCGATGATCCGCCGTGACATGCAGAACGAGGTCATCCGGCTGCACCACGAGGTCGGCAAGACGATGGTGTTCATCACCCACGACCTCTCCGAGGCGCTCAAGCTGGGCGACCGCATCCTGATCATGCGCGACGGCAAGATGGTGCAGTGCGGCACCGGCGACGAGCTGGTGGGCGCACCGGCCGACGACTACGTACGCGAGTTCGTCAAGGACGTGCCGCGCGGCGATGTGCTCACCCTGCGCTGGATCATGCGCCCGGCGGAGCCCGACGACGCGCTGGACGGCCCCGAGCTGGGACCGGACGTCGTGGTGAAGGAGGCCACCCGGGCGGTGCTGGCGGCGGACAGGCCGGTCAAGGTCGTGGAGGACGGCAAGCTGCTCGGCATCGTCGGCGACGAGGAGATCCTCGCGGTGGTCGCCGGGCACGAGAGCGGGGCGTGATGGCCGTCGCCCTGGAGAAGTCGGCACCCCTGGCCGGCGTGCGCAAGGTCCGCCGGCGCACGGTGGTGGCCGCGATCCTGGTGGCCTGGCTGCTCCTCTTCGTCGTCCTGCGCGGAAGGCAGACCCTGACGCTGGCGGCGGCGGACCTCACCGACCTGCACCGGTGGTTCAACGACGTCAACGACTCGATCGGCGCCGACCGCAACTCCAACCCGCTGTTCCTGTACTTCTTCAACGAGATCCGCCTGGTCATCGACAATCTGGTGACCTTCATCCAGCACCTGATCTCACAGCCTTCCGCCGGCCGCCCCCTGCCGCAGATCGGATGGCTCGGCGTCGTCGGCATCGTGGGCTACGTCTCGTGGGCCGTGGGCAACTGGCGGGTCGCCCTGCTGGCCGTGGCGGGCTTCACCTTCCTGGGCCTGCAGGGTCTGTGGCAGGAGAGCATGGACACCCTGTCGCTCACCCTCTCCGCGGTCTTCGTGGCGCTGCTGTTCGCGATCCCGCTGGGCGTGTGGGCGGGGCTTTCCGACCGGGTCAACCGGATCGTGACGCCCTTCCTGGACTTCATGCAGACGATGCCGACCTTCGTCTACCTCGCCCCGCTGACCCTGTTCTTCCTGATCGGCGGTGCCTCCGCCACGATCGCCACCGTGATCTACGCGGCGCCGCCCGCGATCCGTATCACCGCGCACGCCATCCGCTCCGTGCCGGAGACCACCGTCGAGGCCGCCGAATCGCTGGGCGCGACACGCGGGCAGGCGCTGCTGAAGGTCCTGCTGCCCATGTCCAAGAGGACCGTGGTGATGGGCGTCAACCAGTCGATCATGGCCGCCCTGGCCATGGTGACCATCGCGGCCCTGATCGACGCGCCCGGCCTCGGCAAGACCGTCGTCCAGGCGCTCCAGTCGCTCGACGTGGGAACGGCCTTCAACGCGGGACTGGCCATCGTCGTCATGGCGATCGTCCTCGACCGGGTCACCACGGCGGCCAGTGCCCGCGCGGAGGCGGCCCGGCGTTCGAAGAACCGCTTCCTCAAGTGGCGCAGGCCGCTGCTGGGCGCGGGCGCGGTGGTCACGGCGGTCCTCGTCTATCTGTCGCACACCTATCTGTGGGCGGCGGAGTTCCCCGGCGACGGCGCCATCGGCAGCTCCATCGCTAGCGCGGCGGACACCGCGACCGGCTGGGCGCAGGACAACCTGTCGGGCCTCACCAACGCCTTCCGCGACGGCATCACCAACGGCCTGCTCAACCCGTTCCAGTCGCTGCTCACCGACTCCCCGTGGTGGCTCGTCGCCGCGGTGCTGATCGCGTTGGGCGCCGTGCTCGGCGGCTGGCGGGCCGGGGTCACCACGGCCGTCTGCCTGGGCCTCCTGGTCGGCACCGGACTGTGGTCGGACGCCATGACGACGCTGGCGTCGACGCTCGTGGCGACGGTGCTGGTCATGCTGCTCGGCATCGTCCTCGGGGTGTGGATGGGACGCAGTCCGCTCGTGGACCGGCTGCTGCGGCCCACCCTGGACGCGGCGCAGGTCATGCCGCCGTTCGTCTATCTCGTGCCGTTCCTGGCGCTGTTCGGCGCGACCCGCTTCACGGCCATCGTCGCCGCGATCGTCTACGCGGCACCGGTCGCCATCAAGATCATCGCCGACGGGGTGCGGGCCGTGCCCGAGACCACCGTCGAGGCGGCCACGTCCGCCGGGTGCAACACCTGGCAGATCATCACCAAGGTTCAACTGCAGATGTCACGCAGTGCCCTGACGCTCGCGACCAACCAGGGCCTGATCTACGTGCTGTCGATGGTTGTTGTGGGCGGCCTGGTAGGCGCGGGCGCCCTCGGCTACGACGTCGTGGCCGGCTTCTCGCAGGGGCAGCTGTACGGGAAGGGGCTCGCGGCGGGGCTCGCCATCGTCCTTCTCGGAGTCATGTTCGACCGGATCACCCAGGCAGCGGCGCGACGCGCGAGCGCTTAAGGAGCACCAGCATGGCAACACAAGTACGACAGTGGAGAACCGGCGTGGCCGGCATAGCCGTCGTGACTGTCATCGGGCTGACCCTCACCGCCTGCGGCGGCGCGAAGGTCGGTGACGACTCAGCGGATTCGGGCAGCTCGGGCAGCTCGGGCAAGTGCGGAACCTTCAATCTCGCAGTCAATCCGTGGGTGGGCTACGAGGCGGACGCGGCGGTCGTCGCCTACGTCGCGCAGCACGACCTCGGCTGTACGGTCACCAAGAAGGACCTGAAGGAGGAGATCGCCTGGCAGGGCTTCGGGACGGGCGAGGTCGACGCCGTCCTGGAGAACTGGGGCCACGACGATCTGAAGAAGAAGTACATCACCCAGCAGAAGACCGCCGTGGCGGCCGGCTCGACCGGCAACAAGGGCATCATCGGCTGGTACGTGCCGCCGTGGCTGGCCAAGGCGCACCCGGACATCACCGACTGGAAGAACCTCGACAAGTACGCGGCGAACTTCAAGACCTCCGAGTCCGGCGGCAAGGGCCAGCTGCTGGACGGGGACCCGTCGTACGTCACCAACGACGAGGCGCTGGTGAAGAACCTGAAGCTGGACTTCAAGGTGGTGTACGCGGGCAGCGAGACCGCGCTCATCCAGTCCTTCCGCAAGGCCGAGAAGAACAAGGAATGGGTGATCGGCTACTTCTACGAGCCGCAGTGGTTCCTGTCCGAGGTGCCGTTGGTGAAGGTTGATCTGCCCGCGTACACGACGGGGTGCGACGCCGACGCGGCGAAGATCGCCTGCGACTATCCCGTGTACGACCTCGACAAGATCGTCAGTGCGAAGTTCGCCAAGTCCGGCAGTCCGGCCTACGACCTGGTGAAGAAGTTCAACTGGACGAACGACGACCAGAACACCGTGGCCAAGTACATCGCGGTGGACAAGCTGTCGCCCGACGCGGCGGCCAAGAAGTGGGTGGACGCCAACCGCGCCAAGGTCGACGCCTGGATCAAGTAACCCACGTCGACGGACGTTCCGAGATGCCCGGCGGGCGGTGTGCACCTGTGTGCGCCGCCCGCCGGGCATCGCCGCGTTTCGGGCGGTTTCCCGACGTCACCGGACCTCTTGACACCCCCTGTCCGCGACAGGCACATTGAGTTGCGCAACCTGAACCATGTTGCGCAGCAAGCAACTCGATTGGTTTTCGATCCGGAGGTGCGGCGATGGCGGGACCCCGAGTGGTGATCATCGGAGCGGGCGTCGTGGGAGCGGCACTCGCGGACGAGATCTCCGCACGCGGCTGGACCGAAGTGACCGTGGTCGACCAGGGCCCGCTCCCCGCGACCGGGGGCTCCACGTCGCACGCCCCGGGCCTGGTCTTCCAGACCAACTCCTCCAAGACCATGACCGAGCTCGCCCGCTACACCGTCGAGAAGTTCTGCTCCCTCGACGTCGACGGCAAGCCCTGCTTCCTCCAGGTCGGCGGCCTCGAAGTGGCCACCACACCCGAGCGCCTCGCGGAACTGTGCCGCCGCCACGGCTGGATCACCGCCTGGGGCATCGAGGCGCGCCTGCTGAGCGCCGACGAGTGCGTCGAGCAGCACCCGCTGGTCAACCCGGACAGGGTCCTCGGCGGCCTCCTCATCCCGACGGACGGCATCGCCAAGGCCGTCCTCGCCGTCGAGGCCCAGATCCGCCGGGCCACCGAGCGCGGCGTCACCTTCCTGGCCCGCCACGAGGTGCTCGACGTCCGCCAGAGCGACGGCCGGGTGACCGGTGTCCTCACCGACCGGGGCGAGCTCGCGGCCGACATCGTGGTGTGCTGCGCCGGCATCTGGGGCCCGCGGATCGCACGCATGGTCGGCATGAACCTCCCGCTCACGCCGCTCGCCCACCAACTCGCCTGGACCGGACCGGTCCCGGCGCTCGCGGGCCAGACGCAGGAGGCGGTACGGCCGATCCTGCGTCACCAGGACGCCGACCTCTACTACCGCGACCGCTTCGACGGCGTCGGCATCGGCTACTACGGCCACCGCCCCATGCCCGTCTCGGCCGACGACATCCTCTCCGTCGACGAGGCCGACGACATGCCGTCGGTCCTCAAGTTCACCGAGGACGACTTCGCCGACGCCTGGACCGAGACCAGGTCCCTGCTCCCCGCCACCCAGGAGGCCAAGGTCGAGGAGGGCATCAACGGCCTGTTCTCCTTCACCACCGACAACTTCCCGCTGCTGGGCGAGTCCGCGGACGTCAAGGGCTTCTGGGTGGCCGAGGCGGTCTGGGTCACCCACTCCGCGGGCGTCGGCCGCGCCATGGCCGAATGGCTCGTCGACGGCTTCTGCTCGTCCTTCGACCTGCACGAGTGCGACGTCAACCGCTTCGAACCGCACCAGCTGTCCCCGGAGTACGTCCTCGCCCGCGACTGCCGCAACTTCGTCGAGGTCTACGACATCCTCCACCCCCTCCAGCCGTCCGGTGACCCGCGCCCGATCCGCACGAGCCCCTTCCACGCCCGCCAGCAGGAGCACGGCGCGTTCTTCCTGGAGGCGAACGGCTGGGAGCGCCCCCAGTGGTACGAGGCCAACGCCGGGCTGACCGAGGGCCGCAACATCCCCACCCCCAACGACTGGGCCGCGCAGTTCTGGTCACCCATCGTCGGCGCCGAGGCGCAGGCCACCCGCGAGACCGTCGCGATGTACGACATGACGGCCCTCAAGCGGCTCGAGGTCAGCGGCCGGGGCGCCGCGGACTTCCTGGAGGGGCTGACCACCGGCAAGGTCGCCAAGACCGTCGGCTCGGTGACGTACACCCTGCTCCTGGACCACGACGGCGGCATCCGCAGCGACGTCACCGTCGCCCGCCTGGCCCACGACCTCTTCCAGGTCGGCGCCAACGGCAACCTGGACCTCGACTGGTTCGCCCGCCGGCTCCCCGCCGACGGCACCGTCCAGGTGCGCGACCTCACCCCCGGCACCTGCTGCGTCGGCCTGTGGGGCCCGTTGGCCCGCAAGGTCCTCCAGCCGCTGACCGACGAGGACTTCTCGGGCGACGGCCTCAAGTACTTCCGCGCCAAGCGCGCCCACATCGGCTCGGTGCCGGTCACCGCGATGCGGCTGTCGTACGTCGGTGAACTCGGCTGGGAGCTCTACACCACCGCCGACCAGGGCCTGAAGCTGTGGGACACCCTGTGGCGGGCGGCGAAGCCGCTCGGCGGCGTCATCGCCGGCCGCGGCGCCTTCAACAGCCTCCGCCTGGAGAAGGGTTACCGCTCCTTCGGTACCGACATGACCTTCGAGCACGACCCCTACGAGGCCGGCGTCGGCTTCGCCGTCAAGCTCGACAAGGGCGACTTCGTCGGCAAGGCCGCCCTGGAGCGCCGCAAGGCGGACGTCCGGCGCAGGCTGACCTGCCTCACCATCGACGACCCGCGGTCGGTCGTCCTGGGCAAGGAGCCGGTCTACGACGGCGACCGCGCGGTCGGCTACGTCACCAGCGCCGCCTACGGCTACACCATCGGCAAGGGCATCGCCTACGCCTGGCTCCCCGCCGAACTCGCCACGCCCGGTACGACGGTCCACATCGGCTACTTCGACCAGCGCGTCGAGGCGGTCGTGGCCGAGGAGCCGTTGTTCGACCCGACGATGTCCCGCCTCCGTGGCTGAGCGGGCCACGCGGCACAGCCGCGTACCCGTGCCCCGAGGCCGCGACCTGACCGAGCCGGCCCACCGTCCCGAGCCCGCCCTCGCCCCGCCCCGTGCCCGCACCCGGGCCCTCGCGGCCGAGTACCCGCTCTCCCCGCACCTCTCGCACGACGGAGACGTCCGATGAGCCCCAGCACCCCCGGCGCCGACCTCCCCGACCACCCCGATCGGCTCTGGCGCAACCCCGAGCCCAAGCGGTCGTACGACGTGATCGTCGTGGGCGGCGGCGGCCACGGCCTGGCCACCGCCCACTACCTGGCGAGGAACCACGGCATCACCAATGTCGCGGTCCTGGAGAAGGGCTGGCTCGGCGGCGGCAACATGGCCCGCAACACCACGATCATCCGCTCCAACTACCTGTGGGACGAGAGCGCCGGCATCTACGAGCACGCCCTCAAACTCTGGGAAGGGCTGGCGGAAGAGCTCGACTACCCGATCCTCTTCTCCCAGCGCGGCGTGCTGAACCTCGCCCACAGCCTCCAGGACGTCCGCGACAGCGTGCGCCGGGTCGAGGCCAACCGGCTCAACGGCGTCGACGCCGAGTGGCTCGACGCCGAGCAGGTCAAAGAGGTCTGCCCGATCGTCAACATCTCGCCCGACGTGCGCTACCCGGTCCTCGGCGGCACCTACCAGCCGCGCGCCGGCATCGCCAAGCACGACTACGTCGCCTGGGGGTTCGCCCGCTCCGCGGACGCCGCCGGCATCGACATCATCCAGAACTGCGAGGTCACCGGCCTGGACGTGGTCGGCGGCCGGGTGGTCGGCGTACAGACCACGCGCGGACCCATCGCCGCGGGCAAGGTGGCCCTGTGCTCGGCCGGCCACACCTCCGTCCTCGCCGCCATGGCCGGCATCGAACTCCCCCTCCAGAGCCACCCGTTGCAGGCCCTGGTCTCCGAACTCCTGGAGCCGGTCCACCCCACGGTGGTGATGTCCAACGCCGTCCACGTGTACGTCAGTCAGGCGCACAAGGGCGAGCTGGTGATGGGCGCCGGCATCGACGCGTACAACTCCTACACCCAGCGCGGCGCCTTCCACATCATCGAAGAGCAGATGTCGGCCGCCCTGGAACTCTTCCCGGTCTTCGCCCGCGCCCATGTGCTGCGCACCTGGGGCGGCATCGTCGACGTCAGCCCGGACGCGTCACCGATCGTCGGCCTCAGCCCGGTCGACAACCTCTACCTCAACTGCGGGTGGGGCACGGGCGGTTTCAAGGCCACCCCGGGCGTCGGCTGGGTCTACGCCCACACCATCGCCCACGACACCCCCCACTCCCTCAACGCCCCCTTCTCGCTCGACCGTTTCACCACCGGCGCGCTCGTCGACGAGCACGGCGCGGCCGCGGTGGCCCACTAGGGAGCCGAACGATGCTGCTCATTTCCTGCCCGTGGTGCGGGCCCCGCGACGAGGCCGAGTTCCACTACGGCGGCCAGGCGCACGTGCCCTACCCCGAGGACTCCGCCGCCCTCACCGACGCGGAGTGGGCGCGCTACCTCTTCTTCCGCGACAACCCCAAGGGCCCGTTCGCCGAACGCTGGAGCCATGCGGCGGGCTGCCGCAAGTGGTTCAACGCGGTACGCGACACCTCGACGAACGAGCTCCTCGCGGTGTACCGAACGGGAGAGCCCCGCCCGACCATCACGAAGCCCGACCCGGCCGTCCCACCCCGTCCGGCCGCTTCGGACCCCGGTCCGGCAATTCCAGCCCGTCCGGCGATTGAGGACGAGGCCCTTTCAGGGCCGAACGGGGGTCTGGGGGCAGAGCCCCCAGCACGGCTCGGGGCAGAACTCCCCGCACGGCTCGCGAGCCAACCGCACCGCCTGGCCGCCGGTGGCCGGATCCACCGCGACGAACCCCTCACCTTCACCTTCGACGGCACCGCCTACCAGGGCTACCGAGGCGACACCCTCGCCTCGGCCCTCCTCGCCAACGGCGTCATCGCGGCAGCGACCAGCATCAAACGAGGCCGCCCCCGCGGCATCTTCTCCGCCGGCGTGGAGGAACCCAACGCCGTCATCCAGATCGAGGAGCCCTTCCCCGAGCCGATGCTCCCCGCGACGACGGTCGAGTTGTACGACGGCCTCGTCGCGACCGGCCTCCCGGGCCAGGGCCGCCTCGCCACCGAACCGGACCCCGCCCGCTACGACGCCGTACACGCCCACTGCGACCTGCTGGTCGTCGGCGCGGGCCCGGCCGGCCTCGCGGCCGCCGCGGCCGCGGCACGGAGCGGCGCCCGCGTCATCCTCGCCGACGACCAGCCGGAACCCGGCGGGAGCCTGCTCGGCACCGGCGAACACCTCGGCTGGGTGGAGGCGACGCGCGCACAGCTCGAAGCCGCCCCCGAGGTGCGGGTCCTGGCGCGCACCACCGTCTTCGGTCACTACGACGACAACCACCTCCTCGCCGTCGAGCGCCGCACCAACCACCTGGGCGCGCGGGCCCCGGAGCACGTCTCCCGCGAGCGCGTCTGGCGCATCCGTGCCCGGCGCGTGGTCCTCGCGACCGGCGCCCACGAGCGTTCGCTGGCGTTCGGCGACAACGACCGCCCCGGCGTGATGCTGGCCGCCTCGGCCCGCACGTACCTCCACCGGTACGCGGTGCTGCCCGGCCGGCGGGCGGTCGTGTTCACCACCAACGACAGCGCCTACGCCGCCGCGCTCGACCTGGCTGGGGCGGGAGCGGACGTCGCGGCGATCGTCGACACCCGGTCCGAGCCGGGGGAGTGGGCCGAGCGCGCCCGGTCCGCCGGGATCGAGGTGCTGGCAGGACACGCGGTAACGGACACGGAGGGCGGGGCCCGCCTCACCTCCGTGACGGTCGCCCCGTACGGGGAGTCCACGGAACGGCAACTGGCTTCGGCACGGCGCGAGTTCGCCGTCGACCTGCTCCTGGTCTCCGGCGGCTGGAACCCCGTCGCGCATCTGTTCAGCCAGGCGGGCGGCAAGCTCCGCCACGACGACGTACTCGGCACGTTCGTTCCCGACAGCTGCCGTCAGGCGGTGGAGGTCGCGGGCGCTGCCAACGGGGCCCTCGATCTCGCCACGGCCCTCGCGCAGGGCGCGGCGGCCGGCGCCCGCGCGGTCGAGGCGGAGGGCCACCCCGCCGGCTCGCCGGCCCTCCCGGCCGTCACCACCACGCCGTACACCCCGCCCATGCAGGTGTTCGCCGTCCCCAGCTTCACCGGAGCCCCCCGGTTCGTCGACCTCCAGCGCGATGTCACGGTCGACGACCTGGCGCGGGCGACCGGTGCGGGCCTGCGCTCGGTGGAGCACACCAAGCGCTACACCACGGCCGGCACCGCCAACGACCAGGGCAAGACGGGTGGGGCGCTGGCGAGCGGGATCGTCGCCGAACTCCTCGGCGTGGACGTCTCGGCCCTCGGCCTGCCCACGTTCCGGCCGCCCTACACCCCCGTCTCCTTCGCCGCCCTCGCCGGCCGCGACCGCGGCGCCCTGTCCGACCCGATCCGCACGACCGCCGTCCACGCGTGGCATGTCGCGCACGGCGCCCTGTTCGAGAACGTCGGCCAATGGAAGCGGCCCTGGTACTACCCGCTGGACGGAGAGGAGCGGGAGGCGGCCGTGCTGCGCGAGTGCGCCGCCGCCCGCGAGAGCGTCGCCTTCATGGACGCCTCCACCCTCGGCAAGATCGACGTCCAGGGCCCGGACGCCGCCGTCTTCCTCGACCGGCTCTACACCAACATGATGAGCACGCTGAAGGTCGGCATGATCCGCTACGGCGTCATGTGCCACCTGGACGGCATGATCTTCGACGACGGAACGGTCATCCGGCTCGCCCAGGACCGCTTCCTGGTCACCACCACCACGGGCAACGCGGCCGCCGTACTGGACTGGATGGAGGAGTGGCTCCAGACCGAGTGGCCCGAACTCCGCGTCCACTGCACCTCGGTCACCGAGCAGTGGGCCACCGTCGCCCTGGTCGGCCCGCGGTCCCGCGAGGTGCTCGGCTCGCTCGCACCCGAACTCGCCGTCGCCAACGAGGACTTCCCGTTCATGGCATGGCGGGACACGGAGGTCGCGGGCATCGGCGCGAGGGTGTGCCGGATCAGCTTCTCCGGCGAACTCGCCTACGAGATCAACGTGTCACCGTGGCAGGCGCTCGACCTGTGGGAGGCGCTGTACGAGGCGGGCGCCCCGTACGGCATCACGCCCTACGGCACGGAGACCATGCACGTCCTGCGGGCCGAGAAGGGCTACCCGATCATCGGCCAGGACAGCGACGGCACCGTCACCCCACAGGACCTCGGGATGGGCTGGGCGGTGTCGAAGAAGAAGCCCGACTTCATCGGCAAGCGCTCGTACGCCCGCGCCGACACCGTCCGCGCCGACCGCAAGCACCTGGTGGGTCTGTTGCCCGAGGACCCGGGGACCTTCCTGCCGGAGGGCACCCACCTGGTCGCCGACAGCGTGCTGCCCGCGCCGCCCGTCCCGATGCTCGGCCATGTCACCTCCAGCTACCGCAGCGCCGCCCTCGGCCGTACCTTCGCGCTCGCCCTGGTCAAGGGCGGCCGGGACCGTATCGGCGAACGTCTCTACGCCCCCGTGGGCGGCCGGCTGGTTCCGGTGACGGTCGCAAGCCCCGTCCTCTACGACCCCGAGGGAGCCCGCCGCGATGGCTGACACCGCTCCGACCGCACGGCAGCGCAGCCCGCTGGGGCATGCCGCCGACCGTCTCGCCGCCGCGACGCGCTCCTGCGGGGGCGCGATCCGCCTGGCCGAAGTCCCGTTCCTGGCCCAGCTGAACGTCCGCCTCGACGCCAAGGGCCCGGCGGCGGACGCCGTGGGGCTCGCCCTGGGGCTGCAACTGCCCCTGGAGCCGGACACCGTCGTGCGCGCGGGGGATCTGCGCGCGGTGTGGCTCGGCCCCGACGAGTGGCTGGTGGTGGGCCTGCCCGGCGCCCAGCGGGACCTGGAGAGCCGGATCCGTTCGGCGGCCGGGGACGCGCCCGTCTCCGTCACCGACGTCTCCGCCCAGCGCACCACCGTCCTGGTCGGCGGCCCGCGCGCCCGCGACCTGCTGTCCCACGGCTGCCGGTTGGATCTGCACCCGCGCGTCTTCGGCCCCGGCCGGTGCGCCCAGACGACCCTGGCCCGCACCCAGGTCGTCCTGGTGGCCCGCGACGAGCCCGGGGCGGGGTTCTGGGTGCTGGTGCGCTCCTCCTTCGCCGACCACCTGACGAACTGGCTGCTCGACGCGGCCGTGGAATACGGGTGAACGATCACGGGGGCTGAACCACCCGGCACGGTGGAGCCGCCGTGCCGGGTCGTCATGCCCTCAGGCGTCGGGTGGCGTTGACGGTCGTACGGGAAGGTACGGCTTGCTGTGGCCTTACGAACTCCTTTGCAGGGTCCTACCTTTGAGTCATGGAAACTCGGCATCCCGGCCCGCTGGCGGAAGTTGTGTCACCCGTGACAGCCGGATGGCGGCTGCTTTTCGTGCCCAGCCGGGCCCGCGAGCTGGCCTTCGGGATCGGCGCGAGCATCATGGTCCCGTCGATGATCGCGGCCCCACTTCTGCTGGCCGCTCTGGTGGCCGCCGTGATCTCGGGGAGCTCATTCTTCTGGGGCGGTTTCTGGGTCCTACTGGCGCTCATGGTCGTCGCAGTGATCCTGCTCACCGTGGCCATGACGTACGTCACGGTCTCCATGACGGTGCGGTGGGTCGAGTTCCGCCCCCTGGGAACTCCGGCCCAGGTCGTGATCGCCCGCTTTCTGCGCTCGTCGACCATGGCGATGGCTGATCTGCAGCGAGTCGTCGTCGTCGAGCGACTCAGTCTGGGGCAGCGACAGTCGATCAAGGTGGTGTTGCATACCCGCAGCGACGGTGGAGTGTGAACCGGCGACGGCCGCACCGCTCTCTCGGGTCGACGCAGAGGCGCTGACCGGCTGGTTGACCGAGCAACTCGGCCGGGTCCAGGTGGCGGTGGAGCGTCGGACGGAGGTCAAGCGAGACTTCCTGCGCCCGGACGAGTGGTGGACCGCGTCCCACACCGCCGGGCTGTGGCGGGTACCCGTCGGCGAGGTCGACGGCATAGCCGCCCAGCGCGGCGTCGAAGGCTATTCGTACACGCCCCGGGCACACGCGATGTACAGCCCTGGCACTTCGGTCACCGTCTACGACCCGGGCCGGGCCTACGAGGTCGCCGAAGAACTCCGCGCGGAACGAGCCGCCGGCCGGGCCGCCGACAGCACGGCAGCCGCCGGCCCGGCCGAGGGCGACGCAACGGAGCGCTCATTCGGCCCTTTGTGAGAGTCGTGCAGCGCCTCGATCGTCCGGTCAGCCGCGTTGCCGGTGAGCGCGCAGGGCGGCCCAGTGGCGCAGGCGTTCGCTGATCTGGGCTTCGTAGCCGTTGCGGGTGGGCCGGTAGTACGTCTCGCGGTCCATGTCCTCGGGGAAGTAGTGGGCGCCGGAGAAACCGTCGGCGGTGTCGGGGTCGTACTGGTATTCCTTGCCGTAGCCGAGGTCCTTCATCAGCCGGGTCGGCGCGTTGAGGATGTGGGCGGGCGGCATGAGTGAGCCGGTGCGGCGCGCGGCACGGTGTGCGGCGTTGAAGCCGCGGTAGACGGCGACGGACTTGGGGGCGGTGGCGAGGTGGACGACGGCCTGGGCGATCGCCAACTCGCCCTCGGGGGAGCCGAGTCGCTCGTACACGTCCCAGGCGGCGAGGGCCTGCTGGAGGGCGTGCGGGTCGGCGACGCCGATGTCCTCGCTTGCGAAGCGGACCAGGCGGCGGGCGACGAACAGCGGGTCCTCGCCGCCGTCGAGCATGCGGGCGAGCCAGTACAGGGCGGCGTCCGGGTCGGAGCCGCGCATCGACTTGTGCAGCGCGGAGATCAGGTTGTAGTGGCCTTCCTGGGCCTTGTCGTACAGCGGGGCGCGCTGCTGGATGTGGTGGGCGAGCGCGGTGGTGTCCAGGGGGGTGCCGGGGTCCGGGAGGGCCTGGAGCTGTTCGGCCATGTTGAGGAGGTAGCGGCCGTCGCCGTCGGCCATGGCGATCAGGGCGCGGCGGGCGTCGTCGTCGACGGGCATTCGGTGGCCGGTGAGCTGCTCGGCGCGGTTGAGGAGTGTGGACAGGGCGGCTTCGTCGAGGCGTTTGAGGACGAGGACCTGGGTGCGGGAGAGGAGGGCGCCGTTGAGTTCGAAGCTCGGGTTCTCCGTGGTGGCGCCGATCAGGGTGATCGTGCCGTCCTCGACGTAGGGCAGGAAGCTGTCCTGCTGGGCGCGGTTGAAGCGGTGGATCTCGTCGACGAACAGCAGGGTGCCCTGGCCGATGGTGCGCCGGCTTCGTGCGGCGGCGAAGACCTTGCGCAGTTCGGCGATGCCGGAGAAGGTGGCCGACACGGGTTCGAAGGCCAGGTTGCCGCCGTCCGCGAGGAGCCGGGCGATGGTCGTTTTCCCGACGCCGGGCGGGCCCCACAGGATGGCGGAGCCGAGGCGCTGCTGGGCGACCATGCGGCCCAGCGGGGCGTCCGGGGCGAGGAGGTGGTCCTGCCCGACGACGTCTTCCAGCTGTGTGGGGCGCAGGCGGTCGGCGAGTGGCCGGGCGGGCTCCTCGTCGAAGAGGGGCAGGGTCGCTTCGGTCGGTTCCATCGGTCTCTCGGGTCTGGGGGGTGGAGGCGGAGGTGTGTGTACGTGGGTCCTTGAACGGGACGCTTTCGGGCGGGAGTTGAGCTGTTCGCGGCACTCATCGGGCAGCGGGGCGGTCGCGCCGGGGCAGCCGCTCGACGGCCAGGTCGTAGGAATCCTCGACCGCGTCGGTGACCAGCCGGAACACGTAAACGCGGCGGCGGCCCCTTTGACCGTCAGGAGGCGACGGCTGTTGTCGCGGTCTGCGGGAACGCCCAGTGGGAGTGCACGATGCGCCACTCGCCGTCGATCAGCCGGTACGCCTCGGTGGCGTTCCAGGCGCGGAGTGGCCGTTCGTTGCCGTTGTCGTCGAGGACGTAGGTGTTCAGGTTGTAGGCCAGGACCGCGAAGTCACCGCTGTCGGCGACGCTCACCGCCGGGTTGAGGTACTCACTGCGCACGATGTGTGGGTTCTTGTAGATCGAGTCGATGTGGGCGATGACCTTGTCGCGTCCCACGACCAGTTCCTTGAGGATCGGATCGAAGTAGCTGACCTCCTCGGCGTAGTTGTCGAGGTAGCCGCGGTTGTCGCCGACGCTCCACCGTTCGTTGAAGGACTTCTCCAACTCCAGGATGGTCGCGCTGATCTCCGCCTTGTCGACGCTCATCTCTGTTCCTGTGCCTTTTCTCTTACGGAAGCTGCGGCCGGCTGTCGTCGGCCGTCGTCGGCCGTCGCGCATCGGGGGCGGTTGGCGGTCGTTTCTCGGTTGCCCGGGTCTCAGGGGCCCGGGCAACCGTCGTCCAGGTCTCAGTCGTCCAGGACGACGACGTGCTTGCCCGGCGTGGTGCCGGACTCGAGGTCGGCCTGAGCGGCACGGACCTGTTCCAGCCCGTGGTAGACCTTCGCGACCGGGACCGTGAGGCGGCCTGCGGCGATGGCCTGGAGCTGGTGGGCGAAGACGTCGGCCGGGAGGTCGGCGGCCTCACCGCCGTAGGAGGTGAGGCGTACCCCGCCCGGGATCATGAACGGGGAGAAGTCGGGGATCGTCCACTGGCCCGCCAGAGCTCCGGTGAAGCAGACCGTGCCGTGCCGGCGGACGGTGCGGAGGGTGTCGGCGAGGACCGAGCAGCCCACCAGTTCCAGTGCGGCGTCGACGCCTTCCGGCAGCAGCTCGCGCACCTGGCCGGCGAGGGTGCCGTCGTCGACGAGGGGATGGTCGACGCCCGCCGCCCGCAGTTCCCCGGCCCGGCCGGGGCTGCGGGTGGTGGACAGCACGGTCGCTCCGAGGTCCTTCGCGATCGTGGCCGCGCTCAGCCCGACCGTGGAGGTGCCGCCGCGGATCAGCAGCGTCTGCCCGGCCTTGAGGTCCAGGCCGCGGGTCAGGGATCCGTAGGCGGTCTGGAACATCTCGGGCAGTGCACCGACCACGTCCCACGGCAGGCTGGTCTCGAACGGGATGACCTGCGCCACGGGGACCGTCACGTACTGGGCGTACGCGCCGTCGTAGGAGCGGCCCATGCCGCCCATCATCGTGGCCACCTGCTGTCCCGGCCGCAGCCCGCTGTCCTCGTCGGCGTCATCCACCACGCCGACGCCCTCGATGCCGGGAACGCGCGGGTAGGTGACCACCGCATCCGACTCGCCCTTGCGGGTGGTGACTTCGGACTCGTTGACGCCGAACGCCTTCACCTTGATCCGGACCCAGCCGGGCTTGCGGACGGGCACCGGCACATCCTTGATCTCCAGTGCGTCGAGACCGCCGGGCCGGGTGACGACGACGGCCCGCATCGTCGCCGGTGCGGCGCCGCCGGCTGCTGTCGATTGGCTCATGCCGAGTTCCTCACTCTGTTCGCCCCCTGGTGCGCTGTTTCCGGATCGCCCGGTGACCGTCAGGGGCGGTCGATGCCCTCCCACAGGTCGAGGACCTGCTGGTAGTGGGCGGTGCCCTCGAAGGGAGAGTTGCCGACGGTTTCCGAGGTGGGCTTGTCCGTGACGGCGGGCCACAGGCGGGAGTGCTCACCGGTGGCGAAGTCGAGCACGATGTCGCGGATACGGGTGTCACGCTCGGCCTGTTCGGCGCTGCGGCCCGGCTGTTCCTGGCCGACCAGGGCGTACATCTCCGTGCCGTGCACCGCGGGCGCGCCTTCGGCGGGGCCGATCATCAGGAGGTGGGCGTTGCCGCCGGCGGCGGCGTGGGCCAGGGCGCCGCGGGCGGCGGGGATCGCGAAGAGGTAGTCCGCCATGACCGCGGCACGGACCTCGGCCGGGGTACGGCCGCCCTGGTCGTAGGCGTCGACGATCTTCTGGGCGCGGGAGCGGGAAATACGCCACCCCGCGACTTCGTCGACGACGCGCTCGATGGTGCCCGGGTCGAACCGGTCGAGGTCGTTCGCCACCCACCAGCCCATGTCGTCACTGGCCATGCTCAGCAGGATGTCGACGTCGCGGTGCGCGCCCGAGGCGAGGACGTCCATGGGGTGGGCGTGCACCACCGCGCCGGGCTGCCCGATGTCCAGGACGACGCCGGTGGCCTTGTTGTCCACCCCGCCGCGGACTCCGAGGTCCGTCGGGAGGACCTTGCGCAGGGCGTCCCGCAGGGAGAGCGGGTCGAGGTCGAGCAGCTTCTCCGGGTTGTCCGCGACACCGAGTTCGGTGACGAACAGGTGCGCGAGCTCCTCGGCCCACCAGGCCGGGATGGAGCGGGCGGGCCCGCCGGAGAACCCGGCCAGGCGCCGGTACAGGCCGTCGGCGGAGGAGGCGCCGAGCAGTCCGAGGGAGGAGTAGGCGCCGCCGCTGTGGCCGTAGACGGTGACGTTGTCGGGGTCGCCGCCGAAGTGGGCGATGTTCCGCTGGATCCAGGTGAGCGCGGCGATGATGTCCTGGAGGAAGAGGTTGCTGGCTTCGGCGAGCTTCCCGCCGTACTGCGAGAGCGAGAGCGGGCCCAGGGCGCCGAGCCGGTAGTTGACGGACACGCCCACCACGCGCCCCGTCGCGGCGAGACCGGCGGCGTTCGAGGTGATCTGCGTGTTCGCGCCGTACTCGAATCCGCCGCCGTGGATGTACACGGTCACCGGGAACGCCTTGCCGGCCGGCTGCTCGGGAGCCCACACGTTCAGGTTCAGACAGTCCTCGCCCATCCCGCTGTCCGCTTCGAGCCAGTCACCGCTGTCGGGCTGGATCGAGACGACGCCCTTGCGGTCGTAGGGGAGGTCCGGATCGAAGTCCGCGACCACGGGGCGGCGGTACCGCTCGGCGGTGGCGTACGGGATTCCCCACCAGGACCGCACTCCGGGTGAGGTCGGGGCTTTGGGAGGGGTGGAGGTCATGACATGTCCTTCTGGCGTGGTTCGGATGTTCCGCACGGGTGTGCCGAGCCGACGGCTGGTCGCTCGTGGTGACGCGCTCCCATCGTTCCCTGGGATCCGACAAATCGCCCGGCGGGCAGCGGTCACCTGATAGTCACCAGGCGACACTTCTCCACTCCTCTCCTTCTCGCCCCTGGGCCCTCGGGGGCGCCCCTTCACAGGCTCGCCTGGTCCACCGGGCAATTCGCCGATATCCGCGCCGCTGTACACCGGCGCCCATACCGTCCAGCCCGAACACTGGGAACGGGGGGCGGATGAAAGGGGCTGCGGAGTGGGGCGGGATCTGAGTGTCGACGGCTCAGAACGCGTAGCGCACGCGTAGCCAGGGGGCTCGGGCGGCGATCAGCGCACGAAGCCGGTCCACTACCCGCGCCTTGACCGGACTCGCGTAGCGGACGTTCAGTGCGCCGTTCTCGGAGCGTTTGGTCTCCTGGAGGTCCGGTCGCCACAGGGCGTCCTCGGCGCGAGGGTGCCAGCCGAGGTTGACCTCGTGCAGTTCCCGGTTGTGCGTCAGCATGATCACCTCGGCTGCGGCCTGCTGCTTCACCCGGTCGGGCAGGACGTCGTCGAGATGCTCGAGGAGGTCCGTCCAGGCCGCTTCCCAGCCAGGGCGGACGACGACGGGGGAGAGGTTGAAGTGCACCTCGTACCCCGCGTCCAGGAAGTCCGCGGCGGCGGCGATCCGCTCGGCGACCGGTGAGGTGCGCACGTCCAGCAGCCGCGAGTCGTCCGGGGGCATGACGGAGAAGCGGACGCGGGTCCGGCCGCGCGGGTCCAACGCCAGCAGGTCCGGGTTGACGAATTTGGTCGCGAACGAGGCCTTCGCCGTCGGCCACTGCCGGAAGGCGTGGACGAGATCCGCGGTGTTGTCGCAGATCAGCGCGTCCACCGAGCAGTCGCCGTTCTCGCCGACGTCGTACACCCAGGCCTTGGGGTCGCACTGGTTCGGCTCGGGCTTCGGGCCCTGCCGGGCGATGTGCCGGCCGATGTGGGCGATGATCCGGTCGATGTTGGTGAAGACGGTGACCGGGTTGGCGTAACCCTTGCGGCGCGGCACGTAGCAGTAGGCGCAGGCCATCGCGCAGCCGTTGGAGGCGCCCGGTGCGATCCAGTCGGCGGACCGGCCGTTGGGACGCGTCCTCGGTGCCTTCCGCTCCCCGAGGACGAGCGTCTCGCCCTTGACGCGCACCCAGCGCGCGACGTTGCCCTCGTTGCCGTGGAGCCCCGGGATGCCCCAGTGGGACTCGACCTCGATCAGCCGCGCCTCGGGAAAGCGGGCGATGATCTGCCGGCCGCGCGGGGAGGCGGCGGCCGCGGGTTCCGCGTGGATCTCCCGTACGGGCAGCAGCCGCCGTGCGGCGTCGGAGTCACGGAAGGACGGCCGGCCCGTGTTCGGTGCGGTGGGCCCGGGACCGAGGGCGTCGAGCCCGAACAGGGCGTCGGAGCCGTCGTCCGAGGCGGCGGACGGGGAGTGCATGAACGTTCCGGTTCGGCTGGAGCGGGACTGAACGGACCAAAACGGATGAGTCCTCAGCGCTTACCTTACGGCGCACGTCAGCGGGGCGCCGTCCCTCGCGCGTAGGCCGCGAGGCGTTCCGCGAGCGCGACGACGAGGTCGCGCAGTTCGTCGGGGCGCTCGACGGTGAACGGCCGGTCGAGGGAGGCGAGTACCCCCGGCAGCCAGTCGAGTCGCTCCGCCCGCAGCTCGACCAGGAGCCAGCGCTCGGTCGCCGGATCCACGCCTGCCGCGGACGCGGGATCCGCCACGCTCGCGACGGCGGCGGGAAGCCGGGCGCGGATCTGCTCGACCGTCCCGTGGATCCGCAAGGTCACCTCATGCCGGTACGCCGCCGTGGCGAACCCCGTCAGGACACGCTGCGCCGGGTCCGGTCCGGCTGGCGCCTCGAACGATCCGGGCAGCGTCCTGGCGTCGGCGATGCGGTCGAGCCGGAGGGTCCGTTCCTCCCCGATCCCGGGGTCGGTGCCGGTGACGTACCAACGACCCGCATGGGCCACCACCCCGTACGGGTGCAGCGTGCGGTCGCTGCGCCGGCCGTCGCGGTCGGTGTACCTGATCGAGACCGGCCGGCGATGACGTACCGCGTCGGCGACGGTGAGCAGCACCCCGGCGTCAGGGGTGGCGAACTCGCCGGGCGGTTCCGTGAAGGCGAGGGATTCCAGGACCGTGTCGAGCCGACGGGCGAGGCGCTCGGGCAGCACGCGCCGGATCTTGGCCGCTGCCGTCTCGCTCGCGGTCGCTGTCGTCGTCAGCCCCGTTCGGCGGCCGGCGACCAGGCCGAGCAGGACGGCGATCGCCTCGTCGTCGCCGAGCATGAGCGGAGGCAGGCGGTGGCCGGGGGCGAGGCGGTAGCCGCCGTAGCGGCCGCGCACCGACTCGACGGGCACGTCGAGGTCGATCAGTTGGTCCACGTACCGCCGCACGGTGCGGCCGTCCACGCCGAGCCGGTCGGCGAGTTCGCGCATGGTCCGGGTGCCGCCCGACTGGAGCAGTTCCAGGAGGGTGAGCACGCGGCCGGTGGGGCGGGACATGTTTCGAGCCTAGCGCGGATAGTGGACCGATTCTGTCCACTATCTGTTCTAGCGTGCGAAGCGCAACGGCTCGGCACACCGCCGCCGCTCCACGCACCAGGGAGAACACCATGGACTTCGTCTCGATCCGGATCATCACCGGTGACGTCGCACGCCTCGTCGAGTTCTACGAGAAGGCCACCGGGGTGCCCGCCACATGGTTCACCGAGGACTTCGCCGAACTCGAGACCCCCGGCGCCACCCTCGCCGTCGCCGGCACCCGTACGGTCCCGCTGTTCGCGCCGGGCTCGTCCCGTCCGGCCGACAACCACAGCGTGATCCTCGAGTTCCTGGTCGACGACGTGGACCGTGTGCACGGGAACCTGACCGGCTTCGTGACCGACTTCGTCAACGAGCCCACCACCATGCCCTGGGGCAACAGGTCGCTGCTGTTCCGCGACCCCGACGGCAACCTCGTCAACTTCTTCACCCCGGTCACCCCGGCGGCGATCGCGAAGTTCGCCCGGGCCGACCGGGCGGCACCGACCTCGTGAGACGCGCGCCTCGGGGGCGGGGAGGCCTCGGAGCGTCACGCGGTTCCCCGTCTCCCGCAAGCGACCGGACCGTCTCCCGCAAGCGCCGTCTCCCGCTATTCGGCCGTGACGAACCGCAGCCGGCGGCGGACACGAGGCGGGGCGTTCCGGCGGGCGCGGATCTCCTGGATCACCGCGAGGACGACGACCAAGGCCCAGGCGACCGTGAACACCCCGGTCTGCTCGTCCGTACCGAGGGCCAGCCAGCCGACGCCCAGGCCGCCCAGGGTCAGGCCGGCGGCCGCCGCGAGGGGCGAGGGGCGTCGGCGGCTCAACGCGCGGACGAGGCAGAGCGCGGCGAGGGCGAGTGCCGGAACGGCGAGGATCTCGACGTTGTCGTGCGCGGTGTAGTCGTGGCTCACCTCGGCCTGCGCGGGATCGTACCCGCCGCTGTAGTCGTCCTCGAAGAGCCGGAGGAGTCGGCCGGTAGTTGGTAGTAGGCGCCGTAGGAGGAGTCGTAGTAGTAGAGGGTGCTGAAGTTGCTCTCCGTGACCGAGGGGTAGCCGTAGTCGTCGACCCCGCCGCCGACCGCGACGCTCGCCATGACCAGGGCCCCGGCCCCCCACCACAGGACGGTCGAGGCGAGGGGAAGCCAGCGGAACAGGGCGAGCCCGAGCACGACGGCGGTCACCCACACACCGACGAGCTCGTCGGACGAGTCCCCGTACGTGTCCTGATAGCCGATGCTGACGACGCCGGAGGCGACGATCCCCAGCAGGGCGACGATCCTGCCGGTGGTGACGGTGAACCGCCGTTCGCCCGGCGAGGACGTCGGGTCGCCGCTCGTCGGCGCGGTGTACGGCGGCGGGGCGCCGTCCACGACGCCGGGCACGACCGAGTCGACCGGACCGCCGGGAGGCGGGACGGCGGGCCTGGGCGGCGTCAGCGAGGTGCGGGTCTCCTGCTGTGCCAGCGCCGTGTGCCCTGGACCCACTTTCGAGTCGGCGTTCGCGCGCGCGGGCGACACGGTGGGCGCGGGCGGCGCGCCCGGAGCGGGGGCGGCGGTCCGTGGGGCCGGCGTGGCCACCGGTGCGCTCAGCGCGGTGAGGGTCGCCGCCAGGGCGTCCCGCAACTCCGCGGCGCTGCCCGGCCGTTGCTCGCGGTCCTTCGTCAGGGTCCGGAGCACGAGGTCGTCCACCACGGCCGGGATCTGCGGGCGCAGCCGGGAGGGTGGGACCGGTTCCTCGCTGATGTGCTGGTGCATCACCGCGAAGGGGGAGTCACCGAGGAACGGCGGCCGGCCGGTGAGCAGTTCGTAGAGCAGGCAGCCCGCGGAGTACTGGTCGGAGCGGCCGTCCACCGGCCGACCCGTGAGCTGCTCGGGGGAGAGGTAGGCGGGGGTGCCCACCGTCATGCCCGTCGCGGTCAGGCGGGTGGTGGTCTCCGCGACGACCTTCGCGATCCCGAAGTCCAGTACCTTGATGCCGCCTTGGGACGTCAGCATGACGTTGGACGGCTTGATGTCACGGTGGATCAGACCCTGGGCGTGGCTGTGGGCGAGGGCGTCGGCGATGTCCCTGGCCACCGCCGGCGCCCTGACGACCGTGAACGCGCCGTCGGCCAGGGCGGCGGTCAGGGTGCGCCCCTCGATGAACTCCATGACCAGGAACGGAGTCGTCTCGCCGTCGGTGGTGTCCTCGCCGACGTCGTGCAGCACGGCGACGTTGCGGTGGTTGAGCGAGGCCACGGTGCGCGCCTCCCGGCGGAACCGGACGCGGAACTCCTCGTGCCGGGTGAGTTCCGGCGGCAACACCTTCACCGCGACGGCGCGGCCGAGCTCCCGGTCGGTGGCGCGCCAGACCTCACCCATTCCCCCGCGTCCGACCGTCTCGACCAGTTCGTATCGGTCCGCGAGCACCCGCATGGCTCTGCCCCCCTGGTGGCACAGGGCGGCGCGACAACGGTTCGGCCGCCCGAAGTTCCGGAACAGCGGCAGACGAAAGGGCGGCACATCCGGAACTCCCCGGTGGCGGTGTGTCTTTCGCTCGACCGCCCGCCCACCCTACTGGCGGAAATCCGCCCATGGGATGGTCGGCGCCTTCCAGGACAAATGTGCGAAGTGTTCCTCGATCGGCCCTGTGCCGGGGGCGAGTCGAAGCGACAAGGGAAGCGCCAGCCATGCCCCCGGCGAAGGCCGCCGGAGCGGCGGCCACTCCGCCCGCCATCAGCGCCGGCGAAATCGCTGCTACTGTCCCCAGCCTTCGCATGCGGTTCCCTGCGGGCGACTGCCCGATCGGCGACTTCCGAGGTCGTTGTGGGCCGGACGGGCCGCCCTCAGTCGGCCACCCGCAGGAGCAGCTTCCCCGTGGACGTGCGCCCGCCCATGAGTCGGTGCGCCTCGGCCGCGTCCGCCAGCGGGAACTCGGCGGTGACCGGGAGGCTCACGGTGCCGTCGGAGACCGTACGGAAGGCGCGCTCGACGAGGGCGCGCAGTTCCTCGGGTGCGCTCTGGGCGAGCCCCAGGATGGAGAAGCCGCCGACCGAACGGCCCTGCGCGTACAGCTCGGGCTGGCCGACGTGCCACGGCTCGGCGCCACTGGCGTTGCCGAAGGACACCAGGCGTCCGAAGACGGCCAACGCGTCGAGGCCTCGGTGCAGGGTGTCGCCGCCCACCGGGTCGAGCACCAGGTCGACCCCCTTGCCGTCGGTGGCGCGGCGGACGTCGTCGGCGAAGGCGTCGCCGACGAACACCTCGTCGTAGCCGTGCTCGAGCGCGTGCTCGGCCTTCGCCGCGGACGACACCACGCCGTACACCGCCCCGGCGCCGGCCGCCCGGGCCAGCTGACCGGCCACCGTGCCGATGCCGCCGGCCGCGCCCTGCACCAGCACGCTCTCCCCGGCCCGCAGCCGCCCGACCTCGTGGAGCAGGGCGTACGCGGTCGGCACCACGGTGGGCAGGGTGGCCGCGGTGCGCAGGTCCAGGCCCTGGGGGAGCGGGAAGACGGTGACGGCGTCGGCGACGACCACCTCCGCGTAGGCTCCACCGCCGACCAGCGCGGCGACCTCCTGCCCCGGCCGCAGCCCCTGGACGCCGTCGCCGACGGCCCGGATGCGTCCGGACACTTCGAGGCCCGGCCGGAACGGCAGCGACTGCACCCGGTATCCCTCGGCGCGCGCCTTGAGGTCGGCGAAGTTCACGCCGACGTAGGCGGCGTCGACGGTGACCTGGCCCGGCCCGGGCTCGGGGGTCTCGACCTGCACGAGCTTCAGCACGTCGGGAGTGCCGTACTCATGGAACTCGACTGCGCGCACGACGGATCACCGCACCCTTCGATGAGTGTTCAATGGAAAGCGAACACTAGGACTGTAAGATATCCATCGAACACTCGGCAACCGGCCGGGACGCTCCGCGAGGTGTCCCGCCGGGCGGACGTTGGGACGGGAGCGGCATGTCGAACGAGGCTGCGGGCGGTGGTCACCGTGCGGCGCCGGTGCACACGGATCCCCAGGAGGTGTCCGTGCTCACGGCGCTGTCCGCGGTCTCCGACCCGGTGCGCATCAAGCTGATCCGCGATCTGGCGGGCTCCGCCGACTGGACGCGTAGCTGCGGCAGCTTCGACGTGCCCGTCGGCAAGGCCGCGCTCAGCCACCACTTCTCGGTCCTGCGCGGCGCCGGCCTGGTCGAACAGCGTGACGAGGGGCCCAAGCGGGTCAACCGACTGCGCCGCGAGGAGTTCGAGGAGCGCTTCCCCGGACTGCTCGCCCTGCTCCTGCGTGACGACGGCGCCACCGTCGCCGAGTGATCGGCGGGCCGCGCGCCGGCCGTCCTCGCGGGCGCCGCGAAGACCCGCGCCCGGGGCCCCGGAGTCCGCAAGATTCGATAAGGTGTTCCATTTAGGGGGGATGACAGGTTAGGGTCATTCCGAACGATCTTGCACGGAGGTGCCCCGGATGGAGAACACCGTGTCCGCCCGCCGGGGCCGTCCCCCGGGGCCCCGGACCGCCGAAGGAGAGCTGACGAGCCGCCAGTCGGCCATCGTCCGCTACATCACGGAGTCGGTCGAGCGGCAGGGCTACCCGCCGTCGATGCGGGAGATCGGCCAGGCCGTGGAGCTCGCCAGCACGTCCTCGGTCGCCCATCAGCTGATGGCCCTCGAGCGCAAGGGCGTGCTCTACCGGGATCCGCAACGTCCCCGCGCCTACCGGGTCCGGCCCTCGTGGGCGCCCGACCTGGGCGGCAGGAGCGACACGCGGGTGGACGTGCCGCTCGTCGGACGGATCGCGGCCGGCGCCCCGCTGCTCGCCGAGGAGATGGTCGAGGACGTCTACGCCCTGCCGCGCCAAGTCGTGGGCGACGGCGATCTGTTCGCCCTGACGGTCTCCGGCGACTCCATGATCGGCGCGGCGATCTGCGACGGCGACATCGTGACCGTACGACGCCAGGACAGCGCCGATCACGGGGACGTCGTCGCCGCGCTCCTGGACGACGAGGCCACCGTCAAGGTGCTGCGCCGGCAGGACGGGCAGGTGTGGCTCATGCCCCGCAACCCGGCCTACGCGCCGATCCGCGGCGACCAGGCGCAGATCCTCGGGAAGGTCGTCGGCGTCCTGCGCCTGCTCTAGGTCAGGTGCGCCACCCGCTGGGTTCTCGGCCGCCTGCCGCCTGCCGCCTGCCGACGACGAAACCCTCACCACGCCGGACATGGGGCTCCCCCGTGTCCGGCGTTTTTTTCGTGCTGACCGGATGGGCGTCCGGCGCGGTGGCGTCCAAGCGCACGCCACCCGCCGCGAGCCTTCGGCCGACAGGTGTCGTCGGGAGCTTGAGCTGAACCCCACGCTATCCGCTAACATAGAATAATTAGATAGATGAATGCGCTAGTGGTGGCGAGGAGCGGCCGTGGACTTCGGGTTGACCGACGAGCAGGTTCTGTTGCGCGCGACGGCACGGCAGTTCGTCGCCGACGTGTGCCCGGCCGAGAAGGCCAAGCAGTGGGACGAGGAGGGGGTCGTACCGCCTCAGCTGTTCCGCGGAATGGCCGAGCTCGGCTGGTTCTCGCTGCCGTTCAGCGAGACGGAGGGCGGCGACGGCGGCGGACCGCTCGAGCTGATCCTCGTCGCCGAGGAGCTGGGGCGGGCCAGCTTCGACGTCGCCATGTGCTACATCGGGGTGCTCATCCCCGGGCTCACGGTGTTCCGCTGGGGCAACGAGGCGCAGCGCGACTTCATCCGGGATCAGGTGATGACGGGGCGCCACCGGCTCGCCGTCGGCCTCAGCGAGCCGGACAGCGGGTCCGACGCCGCGGCGCTGCGGACCACCGCCGAGGACCACGGGGACCACTTCCGCGTCAGCGGCCAGAAGGCTTGGTGCACCGGCGCCGGACTGCCCGACACGACCATCGCCACCTACGTCCGGACGGGACCGCGCGAGCCCAAGCACAGCGGCATCAGCCTGCTGCTCGTCGATCCGTCGACGGAGGGCGTCGAGGTGCGCCGGACGCCGACCCTGGCCCGGCACATCCTGGGCACCAACGAGGTCTTCTTCAACGGCGCCCTGGTGGCCAAGGAGAACCTCGTCGGCCCGCGCGACGAGGGCTGGAAGGTGATGCTCTCCAACATCGAGCTGGAGAAGGTGATCATCACCGGCGGCTATCTGGGCGCCGCTCAGGCCACGCTCGACGAGATGCTCGAATACTCCCGCGCACGGCACGCGTTCGGCCGTCCGATCGGCAACTTCCAGTCGCTCGCCCATGCCATGGCCGACCTCCAGACCGAGATCGACTCCGCCCGGCTGCTCGCCTACCGTGCCGCCTGGCTGCTCGCCAGGGGCAAGCCGTGCTCGCGGGAGGGCTCGATGGCGAAGCTGAAGGGGTCGGAGACCTATGTGGCTGCCGCCCGGCTCGGGATGCAGGTCTGCGCCGGGCACGGCTTCTCCACCGAGAGCGTGATGAGCTTCCGCTATCGCGAGTCGATCGTGGCCACGATCTCCGGGGGGACCAGCCAGATCCAGCGCAACGGGATCGCCCGCAGCATGGGCCTGCGGAGCTACTGACCTTCGCCGTCCTCGACCTGCCCGGCCAGCCACTTCGCGTGCCGCGCGTAGTGGCCCCGGTCGCGGGTCACCCAGATTCCGCAGGCGCGGGCCAGCACGGCCCCGCCCGGCGCGAGCGTCATCTCGCCCGCGATGTACCAACGCGACCCCTCCCGCCGGTCGGCCCACACCCGCAGCTCCAGCGGCCGTTCCACCGGCACCGGCTTCACGAAGCTCACCGTCAGCTCGGCCGTCACGCTCATCACGCCGTGCAGCAGCGGAAGATGGCCGAGACAGTCGTCCAGCACGGCCGCCGTCCAGCCGCCGTGCGCGACATCGGGCCCGCCCTCGTGGGAGCGCGGGCAGCTCAACTCGAACCGGGCCACGCCGCCTTCGTCGAGCCGTTCGCGCTCCACCCCCAGCCGGCACGCCCCGAGGGCGCGGCACCCGCCGCAGAGGGTCACGCCCCCGGCGGTCCGGGGCGGCTCCGGCATACCCGTTCCCGCCCAGTGCCCGTTCGGCGCCGTCACTTCGGTCCCGCCGGTTCCCGTCGTCGACATGATGTGCTCCTCGTGTCTGTCAGGCGTCGGCGAGCAGCGGACGCAACTTCCCCGCGATCAGCTGCACTTGGCGGGCGACCATCTCCTCGGGCAGGCCGGCCAGGGAGGCCCACAGGAACACCCCCTCGACGGGCAGCCCGGTCGTGTACTCCCTGATGGCGTCCGCGACGGTCTGCGGTGTGCCGTAGAGGAACTGGCCGACGCCGGTCGCCTCCAGACCGCGCTCGCGCCACTTCTCGGGGTCGATCGGGCGGGGCGCGGGCTGGTCCGTGCCCTCCACCATGTACCGGCGGTAGCTGTCCCACTGGTAGGAGAGATGCCGGCGGACCACCGGCCAGTCGCCGTCGGGATCCTCGGTGACGAACGTGGTGAACGAGCCCTGCATCCGGCCCACCGACACGTCGTACCCGCTCTCGGCGAGCCCTTCCCGGTACGGCGTCAGCAGCGCCGGGTTGAGCGACAGCAGCCCCGTGCCGAGCCGGCCGGCCCGCCGGGCGCCCTGCGGGCCCTGGTAGCCGAGCCAGATCGGCAGCGGATCCTGGACCGGGCCCGGAGTGACCAGGGATTCGGCCCACAGGCCGCGGATCTCCCGTACCCGCTGGTCGGTCGTGGTGTAGCGCTTGGTGAGGTCGGCTCCGTAGAGCCGGTATTCGGGCACCCGGTAGCCGGTGCCGAATCCGAGGTCCAGACGGCCGTCGCTGATGATGTCCACGATCGCGGCCTGTTCGGCGAGCTCGGGAGCCGCGTGCAGGGGTGCCGGGATCACGGCGGTGCCCAGACGCACCCGGCGGGTACGGGCCGCGGCCGCGGCCGCCATGGTCAGTGGCTGGGGGAGATAGCCGTCCTCGAAGCCGTGGTGCTCGGAGAACCAGACCGAGTCGAGGCCCAGCCGGTCGGCCTCCTCGCACATCTCCAGGGCGAACCCGTAGACCCGGGACCAACTCTGCCGCCAGGGCGGGGGATTGCGCAGGTCGAAGTAGATGCCGACTCTCATGAGCGGCCACCTCCCCTTGTGTCGTCGGCCAGTCGGACCGTCGCGTGGGCGACGACCACCCCGTTCCCGGGCGGCAGCAGTCGTACCGGGCGTAGTTCCAGCGCCTCGATCTCGGGGAGGTCCTCGACCATCGCCGAGATCCGCAGCACGGTCTCCTCGAGCGCCGCGAGATCCACTCCCGGGCCGCCCGCCCGGCCGTCCAGCAGCGGGGCCGCCCGCAGCGAGCGGACCATCTCCCGGGCGTCGCGGTCGCTGAGCGGGGTGACGCGATGCGCGACGTCCGCCATGAGGTCGGCGTAGTCCCCGGTGAGACCGAAGGCGACCACCGGGCCGAAGACCGGGTCGGCGCGGACGGAGAGGAACGCGTCCGGGCCGGGGTGCGGCACGGTGTCGCGCACGGCGATTCCGTACGAGTCCAGGATCCGCGCGGCGACCGTCGGCGGGACCTCGCCCGGAGCGTGGTCGGCGATCAGCGACCGGGCGCGCTCGGCGTCGACCCCCGCGAGGTCCGGGACGACGCCGGCGGGGGTGGCGCGCCAGGTCTGGTAGGCCGCCGCGTGTCCGAGCGAGACGGCCGCCGCCTCGGGGAACGCGTACGTCGGCACCACCAGGTCGCCCCGGTGCAGGAGGTCGGCGACGCCCGCGCCGCCCAGAAAGCTCGCCACCACCGGTTTGTCGGGCCGGGCGGCGGCCGCGTCGAGGATCGCCGACGCCACCTCGTCGGGCTTGTCGGCCAGCGGAGGCATGAACAGGACCACGGCCGCGTCGATGTCGTCGTCGGCCAGGACGGCGTCCAGGGCCTGCCGGTAGTGCGTGGCGGTGGCCGTCGGGGTGAGGTCGACCGGGTTGGCGACGTCCGCGCGGGGCGCCAGGGCCGAACGGAGCGTGCGTCGCGTCCGCTCGCCGAGGGCGGGTACGGACAGACCGCTCGCCGCGCACGCCCCCGCCGTGAGCGCGGCGGGGCCGCCCGCGTTGGTGATCACCGCGACCCGGTTGCCGGGCGGGGGAGGCTGGTGGGCCAGCAGCAGGGCGACGTCGAACAGCTCCTGGAGACCGCGGGTGCGGATCACGCCGGACTGGGCGAACAGCGAGCCCACCGCCGAATCCGCGGGACCCGGGTGGACCGCGACGATGGGCTTGCGCGGCGAGATCCGGCGGGCGACCCGGGCGAACCGGCGCGGATTGCCGAAGGTCTCGACGTGCAGCAGGATCACCGAGGTCCCGGGGTCCTCCTCCCACCACTGGAGCAGGTCGTTGGTGGACACGTCCACCGCGTGCCCCACGGACACGAAGCCGGAGAAGCCGAGCCGCAGCCGCCGGGCGAAGTCGAGCACCGCGAGCCCCAGCGGCCCGGACTGACTGGACATCGCCACCCGGCCGGGCGTCGGCAGGGCGGGCGAGAAGGTCGCGGCCAGCCGCGCCGCGGGCGTCGTGTTGACGACGCCCATGCAGTTCGGGCCCACCAGCCGCATCCCGGAGGCACGGGCGAAGCGGGCCAGCGCCAGCTCGGTGGCCCGCCCTTCGGCTCCCGTCTCCCCGAAACCCGTCGAGACGACGACCACCGCCTTCACGCCGGCCTCCGCGCACTCTCGTACCACCTCGGGCACCGCCCCCGCCCGTACGGCCACCAGTGCCAGCTCCGGCGGCTCCGGAAGGTCGCGGACGCTCGGGTGGGCCCGCAGCCCGGCGACCCGCTCCGCCCGCGGATTGACCGGGAACACGCTGCCGCCGAAGCCGCCCCGCAGCAGATTGGCCACGATCTCGTGACCGATCGTCAGCGGATCGCGGTTGGCGCCGATCACGGCGACGGACCGCGGTTCGAGCAGGGGCCGGAGCGAGCGCCGCACGGCCGTGTGCTCGCGGCGCTCGGCCCGGGCCGTGGCCTGGGCCTGCGGGTCGATGGCGATCTCGAAGTGGATGATCTGGCCGGGCGGCCCGGCCTCGGTCCGGTAGCCGGAGCCGAGGAACACGTTGATCATCCTTGTGTTGTCGGCGAGGACGTCGGCCTCCAGCACCCGGATGCCCCGGGCCCGGGCCGCGGCGGCGATGTGCTCCAGGAGCAGTCGGCCGAATCCCTCGCTCTGGTGGTCGTCGCGGATGGTGAACGTGACCTCGGCGTGCTCCGGTTCCTCCGGGTCGCGGACATAGCGCACCAGGCCGGCGATCTCGTCACCGGCCAGGGCGACGAGCGCCAGCTCGTTGAGATAGTCCACGTGCGCGCCGCGCCGGATGACGTCGTCGCGGACCCGGACCACCGGGCCGAGCGACCGGTAGGCCAGGGTGGCCCGGGACAGGCCGCCGACGAAGGCGACCAGGCGGTCGGCGTCCTCCGGCCGGACGGGCCGGACGAAGGTCGACCGCCCGGTCCTGACGAGTCCGGGCCGTTCGAGGTCCTCGGGGTACGGGGGAGTGGCCACCGGAGATCCGCCGTCGGCGCCGCTCAGACGGCCGCCTCCTGGGGAGTCTGCGCCGGCAGCTTGAACAGCTCGTCGAACGTGCCGCGCGTGACGCGGTCGCGGATGTCGTCGGACACGCCGTCGAACAGCTCGTGGAGCGTCGACTGGGTGTGACCGTAGGTGCCCTCAAGATGGGGGTAGTCGTCGCCCCACATCACATTGCGGTAGCCGGTCGACTCGACGATCTCCACGGAGCTCCGGTCGTGCTGGAAGGAGGCGTAGACCTGCTGCCTGATGATCTCGCTGGGCAGCCTGCTCAGCTTCGGCCTGACGAACATGCCGTGCTGGCGGTAGGCCTCGTCCATCCGGTCGCCGATGGCCGGCACCCATCCTGCGCCGCCCTCCGCGATGAGGATCCGGAGGTCCGGATGGCGGTCCAGGGCGCCGCCCGCGACCATGTGGGACACCACGCGCATCCCCGGGTAGGTCGTCTCCATGTAGTTGACGACCGCGCCGCCGGGGCCGCGGAAGACGACGTTCTGACCGCCCGTGCCGATGTGGAAGCCGAGCACCAGACCGGCCCGTTCCACCGCCGTCCACAGCGGCTCCCAGCGGTCGAGCGCGTACTCCTCACCCTCCCGCGTCGAACACGGCAGGAAGATCGCCTTGAAGCCGAGTTCCGCGACCCGCTCCACCTCGGCGACCGCGTCGTCGATGTCGGCCGTCGAGACGCAGGCGGTGGTGATGACGCGCTTGTTCTTGCTGAGGATCTCCTCGTGTGCCCAGTCGTTCCAGGCGCGTACGGTCTCCCGGGCGAGCTCGCGGTCGGTGATCGAGACCAGCCAGAACCCCATCGAGGGGAAGGCCAGTTGGGACCAGACACCCTCCTGGTCGAGGTCCTTGAGGCGGACCTTCAGATCCCAGGCGCCCGGCGGACGCATGGCGTCCATGAAGTCGCCGAGCTGGCGGTCGATGCGCTCGCCGTCGATGTAGAGCATCTCGTACTTCTCGCCGCGCTCGCTGCGCGGGGCACGGGCGCCCAGCCGGGCGGGCAGCCTCTCGGTCCACACGTCGGCGGGCTCCATCACATGGGAGTCGCCCGAGTTGACCCAGATCTTCGACATGACGCTCCTTCGGGCCAATGGATGTAATCAGTTAGCGATTTTAGTTGTATGGATGACGGAAGGGAAGGCCGGGAGGGTGCGAGATCGGCTGCGGCGGCCGCTCGATCTCGTCCGCCGGCAGGGCCGGGATCTCGGAGGGGCCCGAGGCTTCACCCTGAATCCGTAGAATTGGTTGACTGATTGCGCTGATAGCTGGAAGATCTGGGCACCGAGCCGCGAGGAGGCGCCATGGGCGGTGACAGGGACACCCGAGACAGGTACTTCGAGCCCCGGGTGGAGACCATGCCCCGCGAGGAACTGCGCGCGCGGCAGGAGGAACGGGTCCTGGAGCTGGTCGCGTACGCCTACGGCAACTCGGCCTTCTACCGCGCGCTCTGGGACGAGCACGGGGCGCACCCGCGCGACATCCGGTCCCTGGAGGACTTCCGGGAACGGGTGCCGTTCGTCACCAAGGAGATGGTGCGCGCCTACCGGGCCCGCACGGGCGACCCCTTCGGAGGTCTGCTCTGCGTCCCGGTCGAGGAGCTGACCTCGGTCTCCTCCAGCTCGGGCACCACCGGCGACCCGGAGTTCTTCGCCGAGATCTGGCAGGACGCGCCGCCCCTGGTGACCGCGCAGGTCCGCGACCTGTGGGAACTCGGGCTGAGGCCGGGGGACCGGGTGCTGAGCCCGCCGGGCACCTTCCGCAACCTGATGGACCCCGGCTACCAGGCGCTCGGCGCGGTGGTGATCGAGGTGGACACCTGGCTCGGGAAGATGCACGAGGTCGTCGAGGCCCTGCGCACCTACCGCCCCGCCTATCTCCAGATGATGTATCCGCAGATGGTCGAGCTGGAGCACCTGGCCGAGAAGACGGACCTGAAAGAGGCGTTCTCCTCCCTCAAGGGCGCCTCCTGCGCCGGGCAGCCCCTCAGCCGGAAGATGCGCGAGCGGATCCGCGAGGACTGGGGCATCGACGTCTACGAGTACACCAGCGCCGCCGACACCGGCACCGCCTGGGAGTGCCGGGAGCACGACGGCTTCCACCTCTGGGAGGACACCGTCTTCGCCGAGTGCGTCGAGATCGACGAGCACGGCTGGCGCGACGTCCCGGAGAGCGATCTGGGCGAGCTGGTCGCCACCGACCTGGACAACCGGGCCGCGCCGCTGATCCGTTACCGCAGCGAGGACCTCGTCCGGCTGTCACGGGACCGCTGCGGCTGCGGCCGCACCCACGCCCGGATGTGGGTGGCCGGACGACGCGGCGACGAGACCCTGGTCCAGGGGCGGTCCGTGGTCCTGCGGGACGTCTGGCAGGCGGTGGAGGACCAGCCGGAGACGGTGGCCGGAGTCTTCCAGATCGTCCGGGACCGCCGCGAGGTCGACGAACTGCGGCTGCGCGTCGGTTACGACCCCGTGCTGACCGCGGACGTCGACGCGCTGGCCGGGCGGCTGGGGGAGGCCGTGCACGCGCGGACC
The DNA here is from genome assembly GCF_044766465.1 of Streptomyces sp. NPDC102259. Taxonomy (NCBI): domain Bacteria; kingdom Bacillati; phylum Actinomycetota; class Actinomycetes; order Kitasatosporales; family Streptomycetaceae; genus Streptomyces; species Streptomyces sp. NPDC102259. The sequence continues at coordinate 61,746 of NZ_JBIWMA010000026.1, forward strand.
GGAGTCAAGCCGGTGCTCGACATGCGCCCCGAGGAGGACCTGTTGAAGACCATGACCAGCGTCGCCAAGTTCCCCCGGGTGGTGAAGAGCTGATGGCCCGCGCCGACACCCTGGCCCGTGCCAGGGAACTCGACCGCCCCGAACTCGCCTACCTCGTGCGATTCCCCACCGCCGACGGCATCCGGGACATGGAACTGACCTGGGCGGAACTCACCCGCGACACCGACTGGGTGACCGCGCGGCTGCGCGACCACGGACTCGTCACCGGCCAGCGGGCCCTGCTGACCGCGTCCGGCTTCGAGGGCTTCTGGGGCCATGCGGTGATCGGCGCCCTGCGCACGCTGAAGGTGACGTACGGCATCGCCGAGGCGATGGGCTGGGACCACCGCCGCACCGCGGTCTTCCACCGCGAACTGAACCCGCACGTTGTGATCGGCATCTCGGCCCAGACCCTGGAGGGACTCGCCGGCACCGCCGACCTCGGCGAGATGTTCCGGTCCACGTCCGTGCTGCTGGCCCGCCCTGCCGCCGTACCGCAGCTGCGTGGCGTGGGCGTGAGCGCCGCCGTGATCTCGGCCGTGGGGCCGGCTCTCGCCCTGGAGTGTCCCGAGCGGCGCGGCGCACACGTCAACGCCGCCGAATGGCGGGTCGGCGAACGGGACGGACAGCTGTCCCTGGCGGCCGGGGAGGGGCGCGCGTCGTCGCTTCCCGAGACACCGCTCGCCCTCGCGGGCCGGGTCGTCACCGGTCGGTGCGGCTGCGGCAGCGACGACCCCCGGGTCGTGCTCGACGAGGCCGGCGGGCCTTCCCCACAGAGGAGTTGAGGATGTCACAAGGAGTGGTCGACGGCCGGGTCGTGGTCGTCACCGGCGCCGGAAACGGGATCGGCCGGGCACACGCCCTGGCGTTCGCCGTGCACGGAGCGAAAGTCGTGGTCAACGACCTGGGCGGCGCACGCGACGGAGCGGGCGCCTCGACCGGCCCCGCCCAGGGCGTGGTCGACGAGATCGTCGCGGCCGGCGGCGAGGCGGTGGCCAACACGGACGACATCTCCGGCTGGGAGGGCGCGGGCCGGCTCGTCCAGCAGGCGGTAGACACCTACGGCCGGCTGGACGTGCTGGTGAACAACGCCGGCATCCTCCGCGACCGGATGATCGTGTCGATGACCGAGCAGGACTGGGACAGCGTCCTCGCCGTCCATCTCAAGGGCAGCTTCGCCACCCTGCACCACGCGGCCGCGTACTGGCGCGAGCGCGCCAAGTCCGGTCACGGCAACGACGCCCGGGTGATCAACACGACCTCCCCGTCCGGCATCTTCGGCAACCCGGGCCAGTCGAACTACGGCGCGGCCAAGGCGGGCATCGCCGGCCTCACGATCATCGCGGCGGCCGAACTCGCCCGCTACGGAGTGACGGTGAACGCGATCGCGCCCACCGCCCTCACCCGGCTGACCGAGGACATCGAGATGATGAAGCGGGCCGCCGAGGCCCAGGACCTCACCCCGGAGGCCATCTCCCCCCTCGTGGTGTGGCTGGGCTCCGCGGCCTCGCGCGAGGTCACCGGCCGGGTCTTCGGTGTCGTCGGCAACCGGATCACCGTGCTCGAGAGCTGGGCCAACGGCCCGGGCGTGGGAGCCGACACCCGGTGGACGCCCGACGAGTTGTCCTCCGTCGTCCCGAACCTGGTGGCCAAGGCGGCTCCGAACGCCGATGCCCTGGGCCACCGGAACGGGGCCTGAGATGACGACTCGGCCGGTCGCCGAAGGCCTGTTCACCTGGCCGCCCAGCGAGTCCGCCCCCCTCCGGCTCATCGGCTCCGCATGCACGGCCTGCGGCCTGGTGAGCTTCCCGGCCGCCCCGCACTGCGTCAGGTGCGCGAGCACGGAGTCGACGGAACGGCTCCTGTCGGATCGCGGCACGCTGTGGACGTACACGACCCAGAACTTCCGCCCGCCCTCCCCGCCGTACGACGGCCCCCGGGCCTTCGAGCCCTACTCGGTCGGGTACGTGGAGCTTCCCGAGCTGCTGGTCGAGGCCCGGCTCACCGAACCCGACCCGGAGAAGCTGCGGATCGGGCAGCCCATGCGGCTGACGCTCGTGCCCTACACCGTCCGGGACGACGGCACCGAGGTCGTGACGTTCGCGTTCGCCCCCGCCGAAGATCCCGTCCCGGCCGGGGAGCCCGTCACGGGTGAGCAGCCCGTCACGATCGCTGAGCCCGCCAAGTCCGAGGAGGACACACCGTGACCGAGGCCGTCGTCATCGGCGTGGGGCTCCACCCCTTCGGCCGTTTCCCGGGGAAGTCGGCCCTCGACATGGGCGCGGACGCGGTACGGCTGGCGCTCGCCGACGCGGGCGTCGACTGGCCGCGGATCCAAGGTGGTTACATCGGCAGCTACGAGGTCGCGAACCCGGACGCGATCGTGGGGCGGCTCGGCCTGACGGGCATACCGCTGCGCGGAGTGTTCAACGGCTGTGCCACGGCAGGTACCGCGGTGGCGCTGGCCGCCCGCGCGATCGAGACCGGTGAACACGACCTGACCATCGCGATCGGCCTGGACAAGCATCCGCGCGGCGCGTTCGCCGCCGACCCGTCCGTGGCCGGCATCCCCTCCTGGTACGGGCAGACCGGCCTGTTCCTCACCACCCACTTCTTCGGCATGAAGATCAACCGCTATATGCACGACCACGGCATCTCCCACGAGACGCTCGCGCGCGTGGCGTCGAAGAACTTCCGCAACGCGGCCGGCAACGAGAAGGCCTGGCGCCGCACCCCCCTCAGCCCGGAGGAGATACTCGCGTCCCCGGTCCTCAACCACCCGCTCCGGCAGTTCATGTACTGCGGCCCGAACGAGGGCGCCGCGGCCCTCGTGCTCTGCCGGGCCGACCAGGCCCACAAGTACACGGCCGCACCCGTACGGATCCGGGCCACCGCCCTGCGCAGCCGTCGGCTCGGCGCCTTCGAGGTGCAGAGCCCGTCGTTCCCGGTCGGGGAACCCGTGGCGAGCCCGACGGTGGACGCGTCACGAGAGGCCTACGAGCGGGCCGGCATCGGGCCCGAGGACGTCGACGTCGCCCAGCTCCAGGACACCGACGCCGGGTCGGAGATCATCCACATGGCCGAGAACGGGCTGTGCAAGGACGGCGAGCAGGAACGCCTCGTCGCCGAGAGCGCCACGGAGATCGGCGGACGCCTCCCGGTCAACACGGACGGCGGTCTGCTCGGCAACGGGGAACCGATCGGCGCGTCCGGGCTGCGCCAGATCCACGAGATCGTGCTCCAGCTGCGCGGTGCGGCGGGGGCGCGGCAGATCCCCGGGACACCCCGCGTCGGCTACACCCACCTGTACGGCGCGCCCGGCGCGTCGGCGGTGACGATCCTCTCCACCTGAGAGCACAGGGAACCCGTTATGCGACAGGACATGCAGGACTTCGCCGACGAGGTACGCCGCTTCCTCGACGCACACGTGGCGAAGGCCCCCGACCGCACGGCTCTCGCCTGGGGTGAGGGCGACGACTCGATGGCGTACTTCAGCAGCCTCCCGCCCGAGGCGGAGCACGAGCAGGTGCAGCGGGCACGGGAGTGGCAGCGGATCCGCCACGAGAACGGCTTCGGCTGGATCACGGGACCGGCGCAGTACGGCGGCCGGGGCCTGACGCCCGTCCACGACCTGCTCTACGACGCCATCGAATCCGAGTACGACGTCGCCGACACCGGCGTGCTCGGCGTGGTCGGACTGGGCATGATCGGGCCGACGATCCTGGCCCACGCCCAACAGCCCGTCAAGGACCGGTGGCTGCCCGCGATGTACCGCGGGGACGCCATCGCCTGCCAGCTGTTCAGCGAACCCGGCGCGGGGTCCGACCTCGCGAGCGTGGCCACCCGGGCGGTCCGGGGGAGCGGGGGAGAGTGGGTGCTCAACGGGCAGAAGGTGTGGACCTCGGTCGCCCAGCACAGCCAGATCGGCCTCGCCCTCACCCGCACGAACCCGGACGCGCCCAAGCACCGGGGGATCACCGCGTTTCTCGTCCCCATGGACGCCCCCGGCGTCGAGGTCCGCCCGCTGCGGCAGATGACCGGCGGCGCGGACTTCAACGAGGTGTTCCTCACCGACGTCCGCGTCCGCGACGACCACCGCCTCGGCGAGGTCGACGGCGGCTGGACCGTCGCCCTGACCACCCTGATGAACGAACGGGCCACGGTCGGCAGCGAGGGCGCGGGCCCGGTGGCCGGCGCCCTGTCCCCGGACCGCCTCTCGGCGCTCATGCGGGCCACCTGGACCTGGGACGACCGCGCCCTGCGCGCCCGCCTCGCCGAACTCCTCGTGGACGCCCTGGCCACCGAACACCTCAACGCACGCGCCCTGCGCAAGCTCCGCGGCGGGGTCGCGCCCGGCGCCGAGATGTCCGTCTCGAAGCTGATGTACGGTCAGAACCTCACCAGAGCGGCCCACTTCGTCACGGACGTCCTCGGACCGCGGGCGATCGCCGACACCGGCCAATGGGGCACGTACGCCTGGACCGAGCTGCTCCTCGCCACCCCCGCCCTCAGGATCCTCGGCGGCACCGAGGAGATCATGAAGAACATCCTCGCGGAACGCGTCCTCGGCCTGCCCAAGGAACCGGCGACCACCGCTGCCAAGGAGGTGCGGCCATGACCGCCGACGAGAGCGAACTGCGCGAACTTCGTTTCTCCGTACGGGAGTTCCTGGAGGACAAATCGCCGGAGGAAGCCGTGCGCAAGCTCATGGAGAGCGAACCGCGCTTCGATCCGGCGGTGTGGGCGCAGGCGGCCGACCAACTGAGGCTGCCGGGACTGGCCCTCCCCGAGGAGTACGGCGGCGACGGCTTCGGCATGGTCGAACTCGGCGTCGTACTGGAGGAGTCGGGCCGTGCCCTGTGGTGTACGCCATTGTTCGCCACCGTCGTGCTCGCCGCTCAGGCGCTGCTCGCCGCCGGCGACGCGGAGGCCTGCGCGCGGCACCTTCCCGGCATCGCGGCGGGTCGGACCACGGCCGCCCTCGCCGTGGCCGAGGACAGCGGTTCCTGGGACCCCGCCCTGGTCTCCGCGCGCGCCGTGCCGGCCGGAAACGGCCGGTGGAAGCTGCGCGGACGCAAGAGCTTCGTCGTCGACGGCACGACGGCGGATCTGATCCTCGTCGTCGCCCGCACCGTCGCCGGCCCCTCGCTCTTCGCGGTGGACCGGCAGGCCACGGGGCTGACGGCGGAACCGATGGAGACCCTGGACGCCACCCGGGCCATGGCCCGGCTGACCTTCGACGGCGTGTCCGCGACGCTCGTCGGCGCGGAAGGGGCGGGCGGTCGCATCATGGCCAGGGTGCTGGACACCGCCTCGACGGGGCTGGCCGCCGAGCAGGCGGGAGGGGCGCGCCGCTGTCTGGAGATGAGCGTGGAACACGCCCTCGTCCGCCACCAGTTCGGCCGGCCGATCGGGTCCTTCCAGGCGGTCAAGCACAAGTGCGCCGACATGCTGGTGCAGGTGGAACTGGCCGAGGCGGCGTCCCGCGAGGCGGCCCGGCTGGCCGACGAGGAGTCCGCGGAGTCCCCGGTCGCGTCGGCGGTGGCGCACGCCTGCTGTTCACGGGCGTACATGGTCGCGGCCATGGAGAACATCCAGGTGCACGGCGGTATCGGCTTCACCTGGGAGCACCCGGCCCACCTGTACTTCAGGCGGGCCAAGTCCTCCCAGCTGCTCTTCGGCGGTCCGGCCGTCTACCACGAGCGGCTGCTGGACCGGCTCGGCATCTGAGACGGCGGGCCGGCCGCCCGGCGGCGTCAGCCGCGGGCGGCCTCGCCGAGCAGTGCCTTGGCGATGATCACCTGCTGGATCTGGCTGGTCCCCTCGTAGATGCGGAACAGCCGGGCGTCGCGGTAGAAGCGCTCGACTGCGACCCCGCGCATATAGCCCGCGCCACCGTGGACCTGCACGGCTCGGTCCGCCACCCGCCACACCATCTCGCTCGCGAAGTACTTGGCGCAGGACGGCCCGATCTTGGTGTCCGTGCCGGCGTCGAAGGCGCGGGCGGCCTCCAGGACCGTGGCACGTCCGGCGTAGTAGTCGGTCATCGAGTCGGCGATCAGGCCCTGGACGAGCTGGTAGGAGCCGATGGCCTTCCCCGACTGCCTGCGGGTGCGGGCGTATTCCACCGACTCGTCGACCAGCCGCTCGGCCATCCCGACGCAGAGGGACGAGATGTGCACCCTGCCGTGCGCGATACAGCCCATCGCCGTGTGGAAGCCACGGTCCAGACCGTCCTCGCCGCCCACGAGGGCCTCGTCCGGTACGCGTACGTCGTCGAAGTACACGTCGGCGGTCCAGGCGCCGAACTGGCCCATCTTGTGGTCCTTGGGCGCCACCGTGAGGCCCGGCGTGCCGGCCGGGACCAGGAAGGTGGAGATGCCCCGGGTGCGCGGGGCGTCGGGATCGGTCCGGGCGAAGACCATGAAGACGTCGGCGAGCGGCGCGTTGGTGATGTACCGCTTGGCGCCGTTGATCACCCAGGTGTCCCCCTCCCGGTGCGCCCGGGTGGTGAGCGTCGACGGGTCGGAACCCGCGTCCGGCTCGGTGAGCGCGAAGGACGCCAGCACCTCGCCGGAGGCGATCCTTGGCAGCCACTGAGCCTTCTGCTCCTTGGTGCCGCCGACCATCAGGACATGTCCGGCGATCCCGTTGTTGGTGCCGAACATCGACCGCAGCGACGGGGTGGTGTAGCCCAGTTCGAACATCAACCGGGCCTCCTCGTACATCGACAGGCCCAGCCCGCCGTACTCCTCGGGCAGCGCGAAGCCGAAGAGGCCCATCTTCTTCGCCGCCTCGCGGATGTCCGTCGGCATCTCGTCCGTCTCGTCGATCTCCGCCTCCAGCGGCACGACGCGTTCCCGGACGAAGCGCCGGACCTCCGACAGCACCGCTGTGAAGTCGTCCGCGTCCATGTGGTCTCCCTCGCCTCTCACTGGTCAGTTCCGTTCGGTTCCTCGGCGGGCCGGTAACAGGCCGCCAGCAGGGCCGCGGCGCTCACCACGCCCAGCCCGGCGGCGAACAACGCGGGCCCGGCGCCCGATCGGCGGTGTCCGAACAGTCCGTCCACCGAGTACCGGCCGTTGCCGAGCGCGGCCAGTGCCACGGACGCGCCGCCCACCACACCGACGTACTCCCAGCCGCCCTTGAACACGAAGAAGCCCTTGCCGCGGTGGTCGGTGCGGGCCGCCACGGCCATCAGCGCGACGGTGGCCGCGGCGGGGAGCGGGCCCGCCACCCCCAGGGCCAAGCCCATCCCCGCCGCCATCTCGGTGCCGGCCGCCATCCGGGCGTGCACCCCGGCGGGCCGCAACCCCAGCGCCTCGAACCAGCCGGTGGTGCCCTTGAGTCCGCCCGGCCCCGCGACCTTGTTCCAGCCGTGCGCGAAGAGCATCGGGCCGAGCGTCGCGCGCAACGCGAGGGCGGCGCCGTCGTGGCCCTTCACTGACCCACTCCGGTGGCGCGGCCCGCGGGTGCGGCGCCGTACAACACCGGTACGGCGTCGATGAGTTCCTCGGGGGTGAGCGCCTCGCCCGAGCGGCTGGGGTACACCCCCGAGACGGTCCAGCCCTGCAGACGGCCCAGCCTGTTGCCCTCGATGCGCAGTACCTGGCCGGTCAGCCAGGACGCGTCGTCAGAGGCCAGGTAGACGACGACCCCGCTGGCGTTGGCGGGATCGCGCGGGTCGAAGCCGCCGGCGCCGGCCTCCAGTTCGGCGCCGACCTCGAGTCCCTCCGTCATCCGGGTGGCCGCGATGGGTGAGATGGCGTTGGCGGTGACGCCGTAGCGGCGCATCTCCAGCGCGGTGAGGATCGTCAGCCCGGCGATCCCGGCCTTGGCGGCTCCGTAGTTGGACTGGCCCTGATTGCCGAACAGGCCTGTTCCGGAGGTCGTGTTGATGATCCGGCCGGCGACCCGCTCACCCCGCTTGGCCGCCTCGCGCCAGTACGCGCAGGCGTGCCGGGTGAGCGCGAACGTGCCCTTGAGATGCACGGTGATCACCGCGTCGAACTCGGCTTCGGTCATCGAGAACAGCATGCGGTCCCGCACGATCCCCGCGTTGTTCACCACGACGTCGAGCCGCCCGAACTCCGCGACGGTGTCCGCGATCATCGTCTCCGTCGCGCCCCAGTCGCCGACCGAGGCGTGGTTGGCGACCGCCCGCCCGCCGAGCTTGGTGATCTCGGCGACGACGTCGTCGGCCGGGGAGTCACCGGTCCGCTCGCCGTGCACGCCGGCGCCGAGGTCGTTGACCACCACGGCCGCCCCGGCCTCGGCGAGCGCCAGGCAGTGTGCGCGGCCGAGGCCCCGGCCACCGCCGGTCACGATCGCCACTTTGTCGTCGAGGATGCCCACCCTCTACCTCCCGGGTATGTCGAGTTCGCGGAGTACTTCGTCGGTGTGCTCGCCGAGCGTCGGCGCGCCGCCGCGCGGCTTGTCGTCGACGCCCCAGAACGCGACGGGCGTCGCCACCGTCCGCAGCGTCGGCGCGTCACCCATGCCGGGCTGTTCGACGAAGGCTCCGACCGCCTCGGCCTGCGGATCGGCGGCGACCTCCGCCAGCGTCTGCACGGGCGCCCACCACACGCCCTCGGCGTCGAACCGCCCGGCCCACTCGGCCAGCGGCCGGGTCGCGAACTCCTCGTCGAACACGGCGATCAGTTCGCGTACGTGCCCGCGCCGGGCCTTGCCCGTGGCGAACCGTTCGTCGGCCGAGAGGTCCTCTCGCCCGAGCGCCCGGACCACACCGGGCCAGTGCCGGTCGCCCTCCAGGCCGACCAGCCACAACCACCGGTCGTCGGCGGCCCGGTAGCAGTTGTAGAGCGGGGACTCGTGCTCGGTGCGGTGACGGGTTCGCCCGCGCCTGCCGAAGAAGTTCTGCAGGGCGAGGTCGTTGCCGTTGGCGTACGTCCCGGAGCGCAGCAGCGAGACGTCGACCACGGCGCCCTCGCCGGTGCGTTCACGGCACAGCAGCGCGGCCAGCACCCCGGCCACCAGATTGGACGCGGCCGTACGGTCGCCGAGGCCGGGCCGGATACCGGGTGGCGGTTCCCCGGCCGGATTGAGCATGGCGGCGATGCCGGGCCGGGCCCAGAAGGCGGAGACGTCGTAGCCGGCCCGGTCGCGTTCGGCCCCCGTCCAGCCGTAGCCCGTCAACGTGCCGACGACCAGGCGGGGATGGCGGCCACGCAACTCGTGCGGGGACAGGCCCAGCCGTTCCAGAGCGCCCGGTCGGAGGTTCGTCACGAACACGTCGGCACGTTCGAGCAGCCGCTCCAGCACCTCCTTGCCGTCCTGCGAGCGCAGGTCCAGGACGATGCCGCGCTTGCCCCGGTTGTCGGTCTCGAACGGTGGCGCGCTGTCGACGTCCTGGCCGACATGCCGCAGGGTGTACCGGTTGGGGTCCCCGGTCGGCGCCTCCACCTTCACCACGTCCGCGCCCCAGTCCGCGAGCATGGTGGCCGCGGCCGGTGCCGCCACCCACATGCCCAGCTCGACGACGGCAATGCCCTCCAGTGGCCGCACGGCCCACCTCCAGATCTGTCGGAACGCCTGCTACACGCCGCGGAACTCGCCCGGTCGGCGCTCCCGGAAGGCCTTGAGCCCCTCGGCCCGGTCCTCGGTGCAGAACAGCACCGAGACGGTCTCGCGCTCGTACGCGACCGCCGTCTCCAGGTCCATGCCGAGGCCGTGGTCGATCAGTCGTTTGCCGGCGGCGAGAGCGAGCGGGGCGCCCGCGGCCAGTCGCACCGCCAGGGCCCGCGCGGTCTCCAGCGCGCCACCGGGTTCGGCCAGTTCGTTGACCAGTCCCAGTTCCCGGGCCCGCTCGGCGTCGATCGGCTCGCCGGTGAGGATCATCTGCTTGGCGACCGCGGGCGGCACCAGACGTGGCAGGCGCTGCGTGCCGCCCGCGCCCGGCAGAACACCGAGTTTCATCTCCGGCAGGCCGAGCCGGGCGCCCCGCTCCGCCACCCGCAGGTCGCAGGCGAGCGCCAGCTCCAGGCCGCCGCCGAAGGCGAACCCGTGGACGGCCGCGACCGAGGGCTTGGGGAAGTCCTCCAGCAGCGCGTACGCCTCGGTCAGGCGCCCCACGAAGGCACGGAACTGCCCCGGTGTCGTGAACGAGTCGATCTCATCGAGGTCGGCGCCGGCCGAGAAGGCCCGGCCCGCGCCGGTCACGATCAGGGCCCGTACGGAGTCGTCGTATCGGAGGTCGTTCAGCGCCCGGGTGAGCCGGTCCAGCGTCTCGGAGCCGACGGCGTTGAGGCGTTCCGGCCGGTCGAGGGTCAACACGGCGATCCGGTCGCGGAGTTCGACACGCAGCACGGTGCTCACCTCAGACCATCGTGAGGCCGCCGCTGACCGAGAGCGTCTGCCCGGTCATGTAGGCGGCGTCGTCGGACGCGAGGAAGGCCACCACACCGGCTATCTCGGCGGGCTGGGCGACGCGGCGCAGCGGGATCGCCCGCACCGTCGCGTCGTACATCTTCCGGCTGTACTCGGCGACCTGTCCGAGCAACGCGGTGTCGGTCGGCCCGGGGCAGACGCTGTTCACGGTGATGTCGTACCGGGCGACCTCGCGGGCCAGGGCCTTGCCGAAGGCGATGACCCCGCCCTTCGTCGCGGAGTAGACGACCTCGCCGGAGGAGCCGACGCGACCGGCGTCCGAGGCGATGAGGACGACCCGGCCGCCGCCGCGCTCGATCATGGAGTCGAGGACGGCCCGGGTCGTCGTGATCGTGCCGCGCAGATTGACGGCGATGATCCGGTCCCAGGTCTCCTCGCCGCTGTCGACGAAGCGGCCGATGACGTCGACGGCCGCGTTGTTGACCAGCACGTCCACCGGACCCAGCTCGGCGGCCACCCGCTCCACGGCCGCACGTACGGCCGTGCCGTCGGAGATGTCGGCGCCGACCCCGATCGTGGGCACCGCGTAGCGCTCCGCTAGCCGGACCGCGACCTTGTCGGCGGCTGCCGGGTCCAGGTCGCAGACGGCGACGGCCGCCCCGTGGGCGGCGAGCCGGTCGGCGATCGCCTCGCCGATGCCACGACCCGCTCCGGTGACGAGCGCCACCTTGTCCCGTACGCTCACGCGCCCTCCCTCGCCCGGCTCCCGATACAGCGCTATCGTATAACTACTTCAGCTAAATAAGCGAGATGCATGAGTGGAGTCGAGTATGCGTCGTACGATCTTCACCGAGGAGCACGAGCTGTTCCGCGACACCGCCCGCACCTTCTACCTGCGCGAATGCGTCCCGCACACCGAGCGGTGGGAGCGTGCGGGTCAGGTGGACCGGGCCGCGTGGCTGGCGGCGGGCAAGGCCGGGCTCATCGGCTGGCAGTTCCCGGAGGAGTACGGCGGCCAGGGAGTCGTGGACTTCCGCTTCAACGCCGTCATGGCCGAGGAGATGGCGGCCACCGGCGCGGTCGGCATCGGGCTCGGGCTCCAGAACGACGTCGTCCCGCCCTATCTGATGCGCCTCACCACCCCGGAACAGAAAGCCCGTTGGCTGCCCGGTGTGATCAGCGGCGCGACGATCTGCGCGCTCGCGCTGTCCGAGCCGTCCGCCGGGTCCGACCTCAAGGGCATGCGCACCACCGCCCGCCGGGACGGCGACGCGTGGGTGATCGACGGCTCCAAGACCTTCATCACCAACGGCATCCTGGCCGATCTGGTCATCGTCGCGTGCAAGACCGACCCGGAGGCCGGCCACAAGGGCATCAGCCTGATCGTCGTCGAGCGCGGAGCCGAGGGCTTCGAGCGCGGACGCAAGCTCGACAAGGTCGGAATGAAGGCGCAGGACACCGCCGAGCTCTTCTTCCATGAGGTCCGCGTCCCCACCGAGAACCTGATCGGGCAGGAGGGGCGCGGTTTCTACCACATGATGGGCAACCTCCCGACGGAACGGCTCGCCATCGCCGTCTCCTCGCTGGCCTCGGCCGAGAAGGCGTTCGGCATCACGCTGGCGTACGCCAAGGACCGCACCGCCTTCGGCCGCGCGATCGGCGGGTTCCAGGCCAACCGGTTCGCCCTCGCCGACATGAAGGCCCGGATCGCCGCCGCCCGCGGCTACCTGGACGGCTGCGTCATGGCCCTGGTCCAGGGCGAGCTGACGCCCGACGAAGCCGCGGCGGCCAAGTACTGGACCACGGAGACCTGCTGGGAGGTCATCGACCGCTGTATGCAACTGCACGGCGGATACGGCTACGTCAACGAGTACGAGATCGCCCGCATCTGGCGGGACAGCCGGGTGCAGCGGGTGTTCGGCGGCACCTCGGAGATCATGCAGGAGATCGTGGGCCGGTCGCTGGGGCTCTAGGCGAGGTCCCGGCCCAGGTCCCGGGCGGCGTCATGAGAGAAGTCATGGGGCGGCGTCATGGGCGAGGTCGCGAGCGAAGTCATTGACTAGCTTGGATAAATAGGTTAGCTATTTAACCTCTACTGTGTGCGGCTCCGAGGAGGCATCCGTGGTCACGGTCGATGTGCAGCTGCACCAGGACAGAGCCGAGCGGGACCTGCCGCGGCCCCGGCTCCTCATCGGCGGCAAGGACGTCACCGACGCCTCCGGCGGGGTCCATGAGCACCGCAACCCGGCGACCGGTCTGGTCCAGGCCCACATCCCGCTCGCCGGCCCCACCGAGGTGGACGAGGCGGTCCGGGCGGCCCGCCGGGCCTTCGAGGTCTGGGGCGCCATGCGCCCCGCCGAACGCCGTCGGCTGCTCACCCGCTTCGCCGGACTGCTGCGCGACCACATCCCCGACTTCGCGGCCGTCTGCCCACTGGAGAACGGCGTCTGCATCGGAGGCTGGGCGGAGAACGTCGGACCGCACGTCGCCGAGTGGACCGAGTACTACGCAGGCTGGGCCGACAAGATCGAGGGCATGGTCGGCGCGGCCTACAGCCCGCACGAGAACGTCGAGTACACCATCCCCGAGCCGTACGGCGTCATCGGCCACATCATCACCTGGAACTCGCCCGCCCTGTCCCTGGCGATGAAGGTCCCGCCGTCGCTCGCCGCCGGGAACACCGTGGTGATCAAACCGGCGGAGTCCACGCCGTTCTCCGCGCTGCTCTTCGCCGACCTGGCCCGCGAGGCGGGCCTCCCCGACGGGGTCGTCAACGTCGTCACCGGTCTCGGCGACGCGGGTTCCGCCCTGGTGACCCACCCCGGCGTGGACAAGATCTCCTTCACCGGCGGGCCCGCCACCGCCCGCCGCATCATGGCCGACGCGGCACCGAGCCTGAAGCCCGTCGTGTTCGAACTGGGCGGCAAGTCCGCCAACCTGCTCTTCGCCGACACCGACCTGGACGCCGTCGTCCCGTACTGCGCGGCCTTCGCCATGAGCAACACCGGCCAGGGGTGTGCCCTGCCAACCCGCCTGCTCGTCGAGCGCCCGGTCTACGAGGAGGTCGTCGCGCGCGTCGCCGGGGTGGTGGCGCACCTTCCCGTCGGCGACCCGCTCGACCCGGCGACGTACATCGGCCCCCTCATCGACGCGGCCGCCCGCGACCGCGTCCAGGGCGTGATCGACAAGGCGATCGACGGCGGGGCGGGACGGCTCGTGTACGGCGGCGAACGCATCGACGGCGAGGGCTACTTCGTCTCCCCGACCGTCTTCGCCGACGTCGACAACCGCAGCGACCTCGCCCAGCGGGAGATCTTCGGCCCGGTCCTGGCCATCACCCCGTTCGACACCGAGGACCAGGCGGTCGCCCTCGCCAACGACACCGAGTACGGCCTGTCCGCATACGTCCAGTCCCGGGACATCGCCCGGGTCCACCGCCTGGTGCCGCGTCTGAAGGCCGGGACGGTCTACGTCAACCCCGGCCCGAACCCGATCACCTCGCCTGCCACGCCGTTCGGCGGGGTCGGCCTCAGCGGGTTCGGGCGAGAGGGCGGCAAGGCCGGCCTGGACGAGTTCCTCCACGTCAAGGGTGTCGGCATCAGCCGCGTCTGACTCCCGCCTTCCGAAGCCCTTTTGGAGCAAAGAGCATGCACTCCGCCCGCCGCCTGACGTTCGGCGACATCATCCGTGAGCACCGAAGGTCCTTCCCCGACAACGTGGCCGTCGTCGACGGCGAGGTCCGGCTGACCTGGCCACAGCTGGACGAGCGCACCAACCGCCTGGCCAACGCCCTCGTGGACGGGGGCGTCGGCCCCGGCGACCGGATCCTGTGGCTCGGCCAGAACTCCTTCCGCATCTGGGAGCTGCTCGGCGCCGCCGCGAAGATCGGCGCCATGGTCTGTCCCGGCTACTGGCGGTGGGCCGCTCCGGAAATGGTCTTCGCCGTCGAGGACTTCGACCCCGCGGTCGTCGTCTGGCAGGACGAGGAGATCGGCGACACGGTCGGCAAGGCGCGCGCCGAACTGGGCGACGCACACCGGGCGTTGTGGCTCCGCCACGACACCGACGACACCGACACCCCGGACGGCTACGAGTCGTTCCTCGCCACCGGTTCGACCGAGGACCCCGACCTCGACGTCGATCCGGACTCCGCGCTCCTGGTCATCTACACCGCGGCGCTCACCGGACGCCAGTCGGGATCGATGCTCTCGCACCGCAACCTGCTCGCGATGGGCGCCGGTGCCGCCTGGATGGGGGACATCGGCGCGGAGACCGCCTTCCTCGGCGCCGGGCCGATGTTCCACATCGGCAACTACCAGTTCTGGGGCGTCCCCGCCTTCGTCCACGGCGGCAAGAACGTGATCGCCCGCCGGGTCGTCGCCGAGGAACTGCTCCCCCTGCTGGCGGCGGAGCGGTGCACCCACGCGTATCTGATGCCGCCGACGATCGCGCAGCTCGTCGCGTTGAACCGCGAGGCCGGCCACGACCTCTCCCGCCTGCGGGCGAGCGTCGCCGCACCTCTGTGGCAGGGCACCGTGCCCACCGACGGCAGCCGGTTCACCCGCAACGGGGGCGGCGAGGGCCGCGGCTACGGGCAGACCGAGGTCACCGGCTTCGCGGTGACCGGCGCCTACGGCGGCCAGGGCGCCGGCAACGCGGGACGGCCGGGCCCCTGCACCGCGGTACGCGTCCTGGACGGCGCCGGCAAGGAGTGCGCGGCCGGTGAGGCCGGTGAGATCTGCGTCCGCGGCGACCTCGTGCACCTCGGCTACTGGAACCGGCCCGAGATCAACGAGGAACGCTTTCGCTTCGGCTGGTGGCACACCACCGACCTCGGCCGACGCGAGCCCGACGGCACGATCAGCTTCCTCGGGACCACGACCCGCATGCTCAAGTCGGCCGCCGAGAACATCTTCCCGGCGGAGGTCGAGAACTGCATCGAAGCGCATCCGGCGGTCAAGGAGGCCGCCGTGATCGGTGTGCCCAACGAGCGCTGGGCCCAGGACGTCAAGGCGGTCGTGGTGCTCCACCCGGACGCCGACGGGATCACGGCGGCGGACCTCATCGGGCACTGCCGGGAGCGGATCGCCTCGTACAAGAAGCCGAAGACGGTGGAGTTCGTCGAGGCGCTGCCCCGCACCAAGGACTTCGCCAAGGACTACGAGGCGCTCGACGACCGCTTCGGCGGCGGCGGATACCCCGGCGGCGAGACGCTCGGCGCGGGACGGTGAGCACATGACCGACCGCCGGCCCGTGATCGTCGGCGTCCACGCCACCGAACAGGCGCTGACCCTCCCCGACCGCGACGCCATGGACCTCGCCCTCGAAGCGGTGCGCGGCGCGATCCAGGATGCCGGACTCACCCCCGCTGACGTCGACGGCGCCCAGGTGGACTGGCCCGGCCCCGGCGGCGTGCCCGGCGAGGGCAGCTCCTGGGCCCGGCTGCTCGGCCGGAACCTGCGCTGGACCAGCGACTCGATGCTCGACAACGCGGGCTCACGCGGTCTGCTGAAGGCGGCGGCGGCGGTCCGCGCCGGGTTCGCGGACACCGTCGTGGTCGGCGGCTGCAAGCTGGTCTCCCGCGGCGCGGGGCCCGTCGGGGCCGGGGTGCCGCTGGAGTTCGCCGATGTGTGGGGCAGCTACGTGGTCGCCCAGTTCGCCCTCGTGGCGGCCCGGCACATGCACGAGTACGGGACGACCTCCCGCCAGCTCGCGGAGGTCGCCGCCACGATCCGCAACAACGGCACCACCAACCCCGAGGCGATGATGTACGGCCGCGGCCCGTACACCGCCGACGACGTACTCGCCTCCCGGATGGTGGCCACACCGTTCCACCTGCTGGACTGCTGCATCGTCGGCGAGGGCGGCGCGGCCCTCGTGGTGACCACCGCCGAACGGGCCCGGGACCTGCCGCACCCTCCCGTGGCCGTGCTCGGCGGTGGAATGGAGTACCACCAGGCCGCGTACGCCAATCCGGCGCTGTACCGGGAGGTCGGTCAGCTCGGCCGGGAGGCCGCCGGCCGCGCCTACGCGATGGCCGGCGTCAGCCCCCACGACGTGGACGTCTTCTCCCTCTACGACCCCAACTCCTTCGAGATAATCCGGCAGTTGGAGATCCTCGGACTGTGCGGGGAGGGCGAGGGCGGGCCACTGGCGGCCAGTGACGCCATCGCCGCGAAGGGCAGGCATCCCGTCAATCCGGACGGTGGCTGTCTGTCGTACGCGTGGAACGGCACGCAGCAGATGACGCTCAAAGTCGTCGAGGCCGTACGGCAGTTGCGGGGGACCGCCGTGCACCAGGTCGAAGGCGCGGAGCTCGCGGTCGTCGGCAACGCCGGATCCGGAGCGCAGCACTACGAGATGAGCGTGCTCGGGAGGATGCGATGAGTTCCCAGGATGCGATGAGTTCTCTCGGCGGCCGGCCCGTCCCCGTCCCCACCGAGCTGTCCCGGCCCTTCTGGGAAGCGGCCCGGCGCGGCGACCTCGTCGTCCCGCACTGCCCGACCTGCGGGCTGCGCTTCTTCGTCCCCGAGCCGGCCTGCCCCGGGTGCATGGCGCGGGACTGGCGGTACGTGCCGAGTGCGGGCCGCGGGACCGTCTACTCGGTGACCGTCGTCCACCGCGCTCCCGGCCCGGGGTTCGACACGCCCTTCGCGCTCGCCGTGATCGACCTCGACGACGGAGCCGCCCTGCTCTCCCACGTCGACGCCTGCGATCCGGACGACGTCGCCATCGGCATGCGCGTCCGCGTCACCTTCCGGCATTTCACGGACGAGATCACGCTTCCGTACTTCGTACCGGACACGACACACGAGCGACCGACAACCGAATGAGGGCGGAGGTGGGCGCGGTGGCGAACACACCGGTACGGGTCCCCAAGATGGCCGAGCTGGTGGCGGCACAGCTGCGCCGCAAGATCGTGCGCGGGGAGCTGGCGGAGGGGGAGGCGCTGCCGGCCGAGACGGCGCTGATGGCGGAGTTCGCCGTCTCGCGGCCGACGCTGCGCGAGGCGTTCCGGGTACTGGAGTCGGAGTCCCTGATCAGCGTGCGCCGGGGCGCCCGGGGCGGGGCGCGGGTGCAGACCCCGGAAGGCACGGTCGCGGCCCGCTACGCCGGGGTGGTCCTCGAGTACCGGGGCACCACGCTCAAGGACGTCTACGACGCCCGCACGGTCATCGAGGCCCCGTGCGCCGGTCTGCTGGCCGAGCGCCGCACGGACGAGGACCTGGAGCGGCTGCGCGCGGCCGTCGCCGAGGCCGAACGGCTCATGGACGACCCGTCGGCCTTCATCCGCGCCCACATGGAGTTCCACGCCCTGGTCGTCGAGCTGGCGGCCAACGAGACGCTGAGCGTCCTCAACGGCATGGTCCGGCACATCATCGACCAGGCGAACTGGTCCCATGTCGACCTCGACGCCGGCAGCCCCGAGAACATCCGGGCCAACCGCCGGGGCTTTCGCGCGCACGGCGCGCTGGTCGAGCTGGTGGCCGCGCGCCGGGCCGAGGCGGCCGAGGAACTGTGGCGCGTCCACCTCCAGGAGGCCGAGGACTACCTGTTGCGGAGCAGGTCCATGACGACGGTCCTGGACCTGCTCGGCTGACCGTCAGGCGGGCTCGCGCAGCTCGTGGACGATGGGCTCCCACACCTCGGCGTCGATCTCGTACGCGGTGTAGAAGGACACCCGGTCGACCAGTGACCCGTACCGGCGCCGGATCTCGCCCGCGACCCGCTCCGGTTCCGCGACGACCGCGAAGGTGCGCAGCACCTCCTCGTCCACGAGCCCGCTCATCGCCTGCCACTTGTCCTCGCGCCGGGACGTCGACAACGCGTGCAGCTCGTCGCCGAGATCACCCCACCCGTGCAGCTCCAGCACCCCGCGGTAGGCGGGAGTGCTGCCGTAGAAGGCGATCTGAGCCCGGGTGCCCTCGATCGCGCGGGCCATCTCCTCCTCCGTCCGGCCGGTCGCGGTCAGCAGCAGATGGGAGACGGAGAAGTCGTCCCGGGGCCGGCCGGACGCGGCCAGTCCCGCCCGCACGGTCGGCAGGGTCACCTCCCGCAGATACCGCTCGGTGGTGAAGCCGTGGGCGAGGAGCCCGTCGGCGACCTCGCCCGCGACCCGGGTCATCGCCTCGCCGACCGCGGCGACGAACACCCTGGGCGCGCCGCCGGGAGCGGGCGGGGGAGAGAAGAAGGGCGACATCAGGGTGTGCGAGTAGAAGTCACCGCGGAAGTCGAGCCGCTCGCCCTCGTTCCAGGCGGCCCAGATGGCGCGCAGCGCGCTCACGTACTCCCGCATCCGGGCCGCGGGCCGGCTCCACGGCATGTCGAAGCGCCGCTCGATGTGCGGTTTGATCTGGCTGCCGAGGCCGAGCGAGAACCGCCCGCCGGCGTAGGTCTGGAGGTCGTGCGCGGTGTACGCGAGCTGCATGGGGGAGCGGGCGAAGGCCACCGCGATGGCCGTGCCGACCTCCAGCCGTTCGGTGTGCTCGGCCGCCAGCACGAGCGGCAGGAAGGGATCGTGCTGGGACTCCGACGCCCACAGGCCGTCGTAGCCGGCCTTCTCGTGGTGCAGGGCCTCCGCCACGACCTCTTGGGTGCTCCACACACTGAGCTTGCCGTCGACCTTCATGCCGCTCCTTCGCACGTGCCGGTGCCCGTGTCCATGCCGATGCGCCGTGCGAGCAGTTCCCGGTGGTACGCCGGGTCGCCGAACAGCAGCTGTGAGGTCTTGGCCCGCTTCAGGAAGAGGTGGGCCGGGTGCTCCCAGGTGAAGCCGATGCCACCGTGCACCTGGATGTTCGCCTCGGTCGCCAGGAGAGCGGCCTCGGAGCAGAACGCCTTGGCCAGGCTCGCCACGGCGGGCAGCTCCGGGTCCTCGCTCTCGGCGGCGAGCAGCGCGTAGTGGGCCGCGGCGCGCGCCGACTCCACCTCCAGCAGGACGTCGGCCAGGAGGTGCTTGACCGCCTGGAACGAGCCGATGGGCCGTCCGAACTGGTGCCGCACCTTCGCGTACCCGACCGCCATGTCGAGGGCGAGGGAGGCCAGGCCGACCTGCTCGGCGGCCAGTGCCACCGCGGCCCGGTCGAGTACCTCCGCCACCAGGTCCCAGCCGTCCCCGTGCGTACGCAGCCGGGTCGCCGGTACGTCGTGGTAGTCGAGGCGTGCCTGACGGCGGGTCGGATCCATCGTGGGCAGGGGCGTACGGGTCAGGCCGCTCGCGTCACCCGCCACCTGGAAGACGCCGATGCCGTCACCGGCGCGGGCGACGGTGAGGACGACGTCGGCGCAGGCGCCGTCGAGGACGAACGTCTTGTGCCCGGTGAGCAGCCAACTCCCCTCGCTCTCACGGGCCGTGAGCCGGACGCCGGCCGTGTCCCAACGGGCGGAGTCCTCGGTCAGGGCCAGTGTCCCGACGAGTTCACCGCAGGCCAGCCCCGGCAGCAGGCGCTTGCGGGCGCCCTCGTCGGCGCAGCGCAGCAGCGTGGTCGTCGCGAGCACGGCCGAGGACAGGAACGGCGCGCACGCCAGGGCACGGCCCATCTCCTCCATGACCACGCCCACTTCGACCGGCCCGTAGCCGGCGCCGCCGTACTCCTCGGGGACGGCCAGTCCCTGGAGGCCGAGCTCCGTTCCCATCCGGCGCCACAGTGCCGGGTCGAAGCCTTCCGGGGTCTCCATCAGGCGCCGCACCTCGGTCTCGGGCGAGGTGTGCGCCAGGAACGCCCTGACCGTGCGCCCCAGTTCCTCCTGCTCGTCGCTGAACGCGAAGTCCATGGGTCAGCCCTCCGCGTGGGCGCGGCGACGACCGCGGGACGCGATGATCTTCTCGACGGCGGCGATGTGGTCGGGTGAGTGCATGCTGTCCCGCTCGGCCAGCAGGGCGGACTCCAGCACGGTCGCGAGCGCGTGCTCCAGATGCAGGTTCACCGCCCGTTTGGTCTCGCGCAACGCCTGCGCGGGCAGTGCCGCCAGCCGTCGGGCCAGGTCCATGGCCTCGTCCAGGAGCTTGTCCGTCGGTACGGCACGATTGGCGAGGCCCAGCCGGACCGCCTCGTCGGCGCTCACCCGGTCGCCGAGGAACAGCAGTTCCTTCGCGCGGGTCGGCCCCACCAGCAGCGGCAGGATCAGCGCTCCGCCGTCGCCGGCGACGAGCCCGACCTGGACGTGCGGGTCGGCCAGGTGCGCGTCGTCGGCGATCAGCACGAGGTCGCTGAGCAGGGCGAGGCTGCATCCGAGGCCCACGGCGGGGCCGTTGACCGCGGCGATCACCGGCAGCGGGCAGCGGAGCATGCCGGTGATGATCCGCCGGGCCTCGTCGACGTTCCGCTCCCGGAAGGCGCGGTCGCGCTGGACCCGGGTCATGATGCCGAAGTCGCCCCCGGCGCTGAACGCCCGACCGCGTCCGGTGAGCACGACCACCCGTGCCTGCGGATCCTCGGCGACGGTGTCCCAGATCGAGGCGAGGGCGGAGTGCAGTTCTTCGCTCATCGAGTTGAGCTGGTCGGGCCGGTTCAGCTCGATCAGCCGGACCGGCCCGACGGCCGTCACCAAGAGGTCCGTCATCTTCACCGCCATCAGTCATCAGTCATCAACGAGTTAGTAGAGTTGAATGCTATAACTAATTAAGCTTTCTGGAAACGGCTCGGTGGAGTGACCCGGAGGACGCGCATGCCGCAGCAGGAGTACGAGACCGTGCGAGCCGAGGTGGCGGACCGGATCCTCACCGTCACGCTCGACCGGCCCGAGAGACTGAACGCCTTCACCCCCCGGATGATGGCCGACCTGCTCGACGTCCTCGACGCGGCGGACGCCGACGACGAGGTGCGGGTGATCGTGGTGACCGGCGCGGGGCGCGGGTTCTGCGCCGGTGCGGACGTCAGCGCCAAGGGCTCGTCCTTCGATCACCGCGCGGCCGGCGCGTGGCACCGGGACACCGGCGGACGGGTGGCGCTGCGGATCTTCTCCAGCACCAAGCCGGTGATCGCGGCGGTCAACGGCCCGGCGGCGGGCGTCGGGGCCAGCATGACTCTGCCCATGGACATCCGGCTGGCGTCGACCTCGGCGAAGTTCGGCTTCGTCTTCGCGCGGCGCGGCATCGTGCCGGAGTCCGCCGCGAGCTGGTTCCTGCCGCGGGCCGTCGGTATCCAGCGGGCCATGGAGTGGGTGGCGAGCGGCAGGGTCTTCGGCCCCGACGAGGCGCTGGCGGCCGGCCTGGTCCGTTCCGTCCATCCACCGGAGGAACTGCTGCCGGCGGCGTACGGGCTCGCCCGGGAGATCGCCGAGAACACCTCCGCGATCTCGGTCGCCCTCTCGCGCCAGATGATGTGGCGGATGCTCGGCGAGCCCCATCCGATGGCCGCGCACCGGCTCGATTCGCGGATCATGAGCCAGATCGGCGGCGGCCCGGACCCCACGGAGGGCGTCGAGTCGTTCCTCGCCAAGCGGCCGCCCGCGTTCCCGGGCCGGGTCAGCACGGACCTGCCGCCCGTATACCCCTGGTGGGACGAGGAGGAGTTCCGGCCCCTCGGGACGTGAGCGGCGAGATCCGGCCGAAACATTGTCGTAGTTTGCTCGGAGTGTTAGCGTCCGGTCGGCGGTCATTCAGTTGAATGCGCTGAACCATTCACCCCGCCTGGACGGTAACCATGAACGATGGTTTCCCGCACGCATCCCTTCGCGGCGTCGACTGGGGGGTCGCCACCGCGGACATGATCGCGGCCCCGCCGCCGCCCGCCGCCGAGCGCGACGGTCACTTCCGGCAGTGGACCGACGACCTCCGGCATGTGACCGGCGTCGTCGCGGACACCCACCGCATGGTCGCCGGATGGCCGCAGCTCCAGCCCGACGGCCCCGGCAGCTGGGACCCGGACGCCCTGGACCGCTGCGACCGGGCGCTCGACTCCCTGCTCGCGCACGGTCTGCGGCCCGGCCTGACGCTGCTCCACCGCACCCTGCCGCCGTGGCTGGACGCCCAGGGCGGCTGGCTCGCCCGTGCCGGCGCCGAGCACTTCGCCGACTACGCCGCCGCACTGGGCCGCCGCTTCGGCGACCGGGTGGACCGCTGGATCACCTCGTCCGACCTGGCCGGGCCGACGCTCGCGGACCATGTGGCCGGAATGTATCCACCGGGCCGGGGCATCGGCAGGGCGGGACTGCCCGCCGTCCACCACATCCTGCTCGCCAACGGGCTCGCCGCCCAGGCCCTTCGGGCCGTCGGCGCGAAGGGCCGGATCGGCACCACGGTCACCCTCGTCGGCGGCTACACCGCCACCGACGATCCCTACGACCGCCTCGCCCTGGAGCGTCTGGAGAGCTGGACCAACCGCCTCTTCCTCGACCCCCTGCTGCTCGGCGAGCACATGGTCACCGAGGACGACGTCTCACCGGTCGGGGCCACCGGCTGCGTACGGCCCGGCGACCTGGCGGCGATCGCCACCGAGCAGGACCTGCTGGGCCTGTCCTGGCACACCCCGTTCCGGGTCACCGCGCCGGAGAACCTGCCTCGCGTGCTGCCCGCCGTGAACTGCCGGAGCGCCCTCAACGAGGTGAACCGCCTGCTCGTGGGCCTCGGTTTCGCGATCGTCCCGTTCGAGGACGTGGAGACGACCGCCTACGGCTGGCCCATCATCCCCGAAGGGCTCGCCGACGCCGTCGCGGGCCTGCACGATCTGTACGGGGAGCTGCTGCCGCCGCTGTCCGTGATCGACAACGGCATGGGCGACCTGGACCTGGTCGACGACACGGGACACAGCGACGACGCCCGGCGCAGGGCCCTGCTGCGCGCCCGGCTCTCCTGGCTGGCGCGGCTCGTGGCGGCCGGCGTGGACGTGCGCGGATACGAGTACTGGTCGGTCCTCGACAACCTGGAGACCAAGTTCCGCTACACCCGCCTGTACGCGATGGCGGTGCCGGACCACGAGCCCCCGCCGCGCCCCCCGATCCCTTCCGACTGGCTGAGCCGCGGCGCGTTCGCCGGCGCCGCCGTGCCCGAACCGGGCCGCGCGGCCGGTCTGCGCCTGGTACCGGCCGCGCCCCGGGCTCAGGGCGCCGGAGGAGCCTCGTAGTCGCGGCCCCGGATCAGCCGCACCGGGGTGTAGACGAGGACCTCCTCGTCCCCCTGGTTGTGTACGGTCACACGGCTGGTCACCACGCCCCGGCCGGGCTTGCCGGAGGGGCGGCAGCCGACTGTCTCCACGACGGCGTACAGGGTGTCCCCGACGTACACCGGCCGCCGCACGGTGAGCTCCATGTGCAGGAAGGCGAGACCCGTGCCGTGCAGCACGTTCGTCTGGAGGACGAGCCCCTCGGCGAGGCAGTACGTCAGCGCTCCGGGGACCAGCCGGCCCGCGTAGCCGCCGTCCGCGGCGTGCGAGGCGTCCCAGAACAACGGCTCGTTGAAGCCGCCCCAGGTGACGAAGTTGACGAGGTCGGTCTCCGTGACGGTGCGGCGGGCGGTCCGGAAGACCTGCCCGACCGGCATCTCCTCGTAGGTCAGACCCCGTACCAGCGGGGGGACTTCGGTGGTGATCTGCTGCGGTGCCATGATCGGTTCCTCTCGTGCGGTGGTCACAGGTCGAGCGGGTGCTTGCCGCTCACGCCCTCGAAGTCCGGGGCGCGCTTTTCGCGGTGGGCGGCGAGTCCCTCGACGACCTCGTGTCCCGCGAAACCGAAGAACTCCAGCCCCAGCGAGGCCTCGAAGAGCGGCTGAGCGGTGCGGTACCAGTGGTTCAGGGACCGCTTGGTCCAGCTGATGGCGCTGGCCGGCCCGGCGGCCAGCGCGGTCGCCACCCGCAGGGCCTCGGCGTGCACCTCGTCGTCGGCCACGCACTTCGACACCAGTCCGATCCGCTCGGCCTCTTCGCCGGTGAGCGTCTCGCAGGTCAGCAGGTAGTACTTGGCCTTCGCCATGCCGCACAGCAGCGGCCAGCAGATGGCCGCGTGGTCACCGGCCGCGACCCCGAGACGGGTGTGCCCGTCGACGATCTTCGCGGTGCGGGCGGCGACGGAGATGTCCGCCAGCATGCCGATGACCAGCCCCGCGCCGACCGCCGGGCCGTGGATCGCGGAGACCACGGGCTTGGAACAGTTGATCACTCCGTAGACCATGTCCCGCGCCTCGCGCATCACCCGGGACCGCACGGCGTAGTCCCCGGTCATGGCCTCGACGGAGTCGAAGGTCCCGCCCGCCGAGAACGCCCTGCCCGCCCCCTGGACCAGGACCGCGCGGGTCCGCTCGTCCCGGTCCACGACGGGCCAGATGTCGGCGAGCTCACCGTGCATGCGTGGATCCACGGCGTTGAGGTTCGGGGCGTCGAGCACGATACGGAGCACGCCGGGCGCGGGCCGCTCGAAGGTCAGGCTCGTGAACGGGGCGTAGGGATCGGTCACGTCGCGCTCCTGGTGTATTCAGTGCGGATACTATAATTATCTAACTGTATCGAGCGGTGGGCGGCAAGCGGCCGGCACGCCCGCCCGCACCGAGGACGGGATGCCCCGCATGGATCTCACGTTCAGCGAGGAACAGGACGAACTGCGCAAGGTCGTACGGTCGTTCCTCGCCAAGCACTCCGACGAGGCGCAGGTGCGCCGCCTGGCGGCCGACCCGCGCGGTCACGACCCCGTCGTCTGGCGGCGGATGGCCGGCGAACTCGGCCTCCAGGGGCTCGCCGTCCCGGAGGAGTACGGCGGGTCGGGCTTCGGCTACGTCGACCTCGGCATCGTCTTCGAGGAGGCGGGCCGCGCGCTGCTGTGCGGCCCGTACTTCGCGACCGTCGCGCTGGCAGCCGAGGTACTGCTGCGCTGTGCCGACGAGCAGGCACGACGTGACCTGCTGCCGGGCATCGCGTCCGGCGCGACGATCGCCACGCTGGCGCTCACCGAGGAAAGCGGCCGCTGGGACGAGCCCGGCATCCGCCTCACCGCACGCGAGACCCCGTCCGGCTGGCGGCTGACCGGCGCGAAGACGTACATCCCCGACGGGCACCTCGCCGACCTGCTCCTGATCGCGGCCCGCACCCCCAACGGCATCAGCCTCTTCGCGGTCGACACCGGGGACGCACCGGGCCTCGCCCGCACCCCGCTCCCCACCCTCGACCAGACCCGCAAACAGGCCAGGGTGGAGTTCACCGACACTCCGGCCCGTCTGCTCGGCACCGAGGGCGCGGCCTGGCCGGCGCTGGAACGCACCCTCGCCACCGCCGTCGTCCTCCTGGCCGCCGAACAGGTCGGGGGAGCCGCCGCCGCCCTGGACGCCGCCGTGGCGTACGCGAAGATCCGCGAGCAGTACGGCCGGCCCATCGGCTCGTTCCAGGCGGTCAAGCACAAGTGCGCCGACCTGCTCGTGGAGATCGAGTCCGCCCGTTCCGCGGCGTACGGCGGACTGTGGGCCCTGGACGCGGGCGACGAGCGGGAGATCACGATCGCGGCGGCCCTCGCGGGGACCTTCTGCTCGGAGGCCTTCGTCCGGGCCGCCGGCGACAACATCCAGGTGCACGGCGGGATCGGCTTCACCTGGGAGCACCCCGCGCACCTGTACTTCAAGCGGGCCAAGAGCTCGGAGGCGCTGCTCGGCACACCGTCGTACCACCGGGAGCTGCTCGCCACCCGGCTCGGCATCTGAGACCTCAGGGAGAAGCAGACATGGAGCTGGACTTCGGCCCCGCGGTACGCGCGTTCCGCGACGAACTGCGGGACTGGCTCGCGGAACACCTCGTGGGGGAGTTCGCCGAGCACCGGGGCGTGGGCGGCCCGACGGACGGCGCGGCCTGGGAGGTCCGCCTCGCCTGGGACCGCGAGCTGTCCGCCGGGAACTGGCTGGGCGTGAGCTGGCCGCGGCAGTACGGGGGCCGCGGGCTCGGGCTCCTGGAGGAGATCGTCTTCGAGTACGAGTACGCCCGCGCCGACGCCCCCTACCGGGCCACGGTCAACGCCCTCGACCTGCTCGGACCGATGCTGCTCGCGATGGGCGACGAGGCACAGAAGAAGCGCTTCCTGCCACCGGTCCTCGCCGTCGAGGAGTTGTGGGGCCAGGGCTTCAGCGAACCCGGCGCAGGCTCCGACCTGGCGTCGGTCCGCACCCGGGCCGAGCGCGACGGCGAGCAGTGGGTGGTCAGCGGACAGAAGGTGTGGACGTCGTTCGGTGTGCACGCCGACTGGCTCTACGTCCTCGCCCGCACCGACCCGCGATCCGTGCGCCACAAGGGCCTGACCATGCTGCTCCTGTCCACGGACCAGCCGGGTGTGGAGATCCGCCCCATCCGCAACCTGGCCGGCCAGGACGAGTTCGCGGAGGTCTTCCTGTCCGACGCGCGGACCGGCGCGGACATGGTGGTGGGCGAGGTCGGCCAGGGCTGGCGCACGGCCATGGCCACGCTCGGCATCGAACGCGGCACCACGCTCCTGCCCCAGCAGCTCACCTTCGAGCGGGAGGCCGAGGCGCTGATCGGCCTGGCCCGCGAAAGGGGCGCTCTCGGCGATCCGATGCTGCGCCGCCGGATCGTCGACGCCTGGATCTCCGTACGCATCATGCGCACCACCAACCTGCGGACCCTCGGCGAACTGACCGCGGGCCGCACGCCGGGCGCGCAGGCCACGACGGCGAAGCTGTACGCGTCGACGCGGCACCAGCGACTCGGGCACCTCGCCCTGGAACTGGCGGGCCCGGCCGGGCAGATCGTCGGCGAGGACTACGGCCTGGACACCCGCCAGCGCTCCTTTCTGCTCTCCCTCGCGGAGACGATCTACGGCGGTTCGAGCGAGATCCAGCGCACCGTCATCGGGGAGCAGATCCTCGGCCTCCCGAAGGAGCCACGGCCGTGACCACCTTCGAGGAGCGCATCGACCGCGTCGAGTCGCAGCTGGCCATCCAGCAACTGCCCGTCCGCTACGCGCTGGCCGTGGACGGCCGGGACCTCGACGCCTGGGCCGGCTGCTTCCGGCCGGACGTGGACATGGGGCGCCTCGGCCGTGGCCGGCCGGTCCTGCGGCGGCACATCGAGCCGCTGCTCCGCGGCTTTCGCCGGTCCGTCCACCAGATCTGCGGCCACCGCGTCGAGTTCACCGGCCGCGACACGGCGACCGGTGACGTCTACTGCCGGGCCGAGCACGAGGTGGGGGACCGGTGGATCGTGATGGCGATCTGCTACCGGGACGACTACGCGCGCGTGGACGGCGAGTGGTACTTCTCCCGGCGGCGTGAACGGCACTGGTACGCCGCCGACGTGACGGAGCGCCCCCAGGCGGTGGACTTCACCGGCTGGGCGGGCGCCGGCCCACCGGCGCTGCCCGCGGCCTTTCCCACCTGGGCGGCCTTCTGGAAGGAGACGTGATGGCGTCAGGCACCCGGCTGGCCGGCAGGACGGCCCTGGTCACCGGCGCAGGACAGGGGGTGGGGCGCGGTATCGCGCTCGCGCTGGCGGCCGAGGGGGCGTCGGTGGTGATCACCGGCCGCACCGAGGGCAAACTGAGCCACGTCGCAGGAGAGATCACCGAGCGGGGCGGCAAGGCGCACACCGTGGTCGGGGACGTGGGGGAGCGCGGCGACGTCGACCGCATGGTGGCCGAGACGGTACGGACGTTCGGCGGACTCGACGTGCTGGTCAACAACGCGCAGTCCTCGGTGCAGCGCCGACTGGAGAAGACGTCGTACGACGATGTCGAACTCACCTACCGCAGCGGCCCGTTGGCCGCCTTCCATGCGATGCAGGCGGCCCTGCCCCATCTCAAGGAGAGCCGCGGGAGCGTGGTGAACCTCGGTTCCTCCGCCGCGGTGCAGGGCGAGGCGACCTTCGCGGCGTACGCGATGGCCAAGGAGGCGATCCGCGGCCTGACCCGGGTGGCCGCGCGGGAGTGGGGCGCGTACGGGATCCGGGTGAACGTCGTCTGCCCGGCGGCGCTGAGCCCGGCGGCGGAGGAGTATCTCGCCGCGCATCCGCAGAAGGCGGAGGAACTCGCCAGGGAGATCCCGTTGGGCCGCCTCGGGGACCCGGAGGGGGACATCGGCCGGGCGGTGGCCGCCCTCGTCAGTGACGACATGGCCTATCTGACCGGTGCGACGCTCATGCTGGAGGGCGGCCGGACTCTGCTCGGCTGACGCCGTCACACGACTCCGCGGGCCCGCAGCCCGGCAAGCTGATGATCCGTCACCTCGACCAGGTCGGCGAGGACTTCGGCGGTGTGCTCGCCCAGCGCGGGTGGCGCCGTGTAGCCCTCGACCGGCGTTGCCGTGAACCGGATCGGATTGGCGAGCAGCGGCAGCCGCCCCGACACCGGGTCCTCGACCTCGACCAGCATCCCCCGGTGCCGTATCTGGGGGTCGGCGAAGACCTCCGGCAGCTCGTTGAACGGGCCTGCGGGGACTTCGTGTTCGTCGAGCACGGCAAGCCACTCGTCGCGGGTCCGGGTGCGCAGGATCGCCTCCAGTACCGGCAGGATCTCCTCGCGGTGGGCGATCCGGGCGGAGGTCGTGATGAACCGGGCGTCCTGGAGGAGGTCGATGCGGTCGGCCGCCGCGCAGAACGCGGCGAACTGCCGGTCGTTGCCCGCGACCAGGAACAGCGGCTCGTCCTTGCAGAGGAAGACCTGCGAAGGTATCCCGCCGAAGCCGCCGTTTCCGCGCCGCCGCGGCACCTCGCCGGAGACCAGGTAGTTCATCGCGAAGTGGGACAGCGAGGCCAACCCGCAGTCCAGCAGGGACAGGTCGATGAACTGGCCCTCACCGGTGGCGTCACGGTGCCGCAGGGCGGCCAGCACGGCCGTGGAGGCGTAGAGCCCCGTGAGGACGTCGACCATGCTGACGCCGACCTTCATCGGTTCCTCGGGGTGTCCGGAGGCGCTCATCATGCCGGACATCGCCTGGAAGATGCCGTCGTAGCCGGGGCGCGCGGCGTACGGCCCGGTCTGGCCGAAGCCCGTCACCGACAGGTAGACCAGCCTGGGGTCGGCCTCGCGCAGACTCACGTGGTCGAGCCCGTACTTCGCGAGCGTCCCCGTCCGGAAGTTCTCGACCAGGACGTCCGACCGGGCGGCGAGAGCCCGGATCAGCTCCTGCCCTTCGGCGGTGGCGTGGTCGACGGTCACCGACCGCTTGTTGCGGTTGCAGGAGAGGTAGAAGGCGGCGGTGTCGGTCCGCTCGCCTCCGGGGCCGTGCGCGAAGGGCGGGCCGTACGTCCGTGAGTCGTCGCCCGCTCCGGGCCGCTCCACCTTGATCACCTCGGCGCCGAGGTCGGCCAGCATCTGGGTGGCCAGCGGCGCGGCGAGGACGCGGGACAGATCGAGGACGCGGATCCCGGCCAGGGCAGTTGACGGCATCGGGTTCTCCCTCTGGTATCGACGAGCTAATCAGTTATATAAATAATACAACTAGGCCGCTGCCTGTGTCCCGCGTGATTGCTCAACTATCATATTCATGTAACTATATAAATCGGCCGACAGGCCGAGACCGGAGGGCGTGCGGATGACCGTCGCGGCAAGGACCCTCACCGACCAGGAACAGCGCGAACGCCGGGCCTGGTTCCGGGCCCGCTGGGAGCGCGGGGTCGCCTTCAACCGGCTGTGCCGCATCCGCGTGACGCGCTGGGAGCCGGACGGCGTCGAGATCGTACTGCCCTACGCCGAGACCCTCTCCGCCCACGAGGAGATCTTCCACGGCGGGGTGATCTCGGCCCTCATCGACACCGCCGGCGCCGGCGCCGTGATCGCCGGGCACGACTTCGCGAAAGGGAGCCGGCTCAGCACCGTGTCGATGTCGGTCCAGTACCTCGCGCCCGTCCGGGGCCCGGAAGCCGTCGCCTTCGGGCGCTGCGTGCGCCGCGGCCGCAGGGTGCACTTCGCCGACGTCGACGTGATGGCCGACGGACGCATCTGCGCCCGGGGCCAGGTGGTGGTGACCATCTCCGGGGAACGGCCGGGCGTCGGCGACCCCATCGAACCGCTGGACGAGGAGTGACGTGATGCCCGAGGAGTCCGTGCCGTCTCCCCAGGACCCGGACCTGGTGCTGTACGAGGTGGACGAGGACGGAGTCGCCGTCGTCACCCTCAACCGGCCCGAACGCAGGAATGCGTGGAGCATCCCCATGGAACGCCGCTTCTTCGCGCTCCTCGACGAGGCCGCGCACGATCCGGCCGTCCGGGTTGTGATCGTCACGGGCTCGGGCAAGGCCTTCTGCCCCGGGATGGACGTCGAACGACTGGAGCAGAACGCGCGGCCGGGCCAGTCGCTGAACCTCCGGGCCCGTGTCCCCATGTACAGCAAGCGGGACATGCCGAAGCCGATGATCGCCGCGGTCAACGGCGCCTGCGCGGGCATCGGCCTGGTCCAGGCCCTCGTCTGCGACGTCCGCTTCGCCGCCCGCGGGGCCCGCTTCACCACCGCCTTCACCCGGCGCGGTCTGGCCGGCGAGTACAACCTGCCGTACGTCCTGCCGCGCGTCGTCGGCCTGGAGAACGCGCTCGACCTGCTGCTCTCCGGCCGGATCTTCGACGCCGACGAGGCGAAGGACCTCGGTCTCGTCAGCCGCGTGGTGGAACCCGAGGACCTGCTCGGCGCCGCCCGCGCCTACGCCCGGGACATCGCCCGCAACTGCTCCCCACGCGCCATGGCCGTCGTGCGCCATCAGGTGTACGGCGACCTGGACCGTAGCTTCACCGACGCCCTGGCCCGCTCCTACTCCGCCATGGAGTACTTCGCGGGCTCGCCGGACTTCCGCGAGGGCGTGGCGAGCTTCAGGGAGAAGCGGGAGCCGAAGTTCGAGGGACTGCCGCCGGACTTCGACCCGGCCGAGGCCACCCGCGACGCGTTCCTGCCGTACTGACCTGCCGGGACGACCTGCCGTACTGACCGGCCGGGCCGACCTGCCTTACCCACCCGCTGGACCGAACGAGGAGCACGACGATGACAGGGCAGCCGTTCCCCGTCGAGGCCGGGCACATCATGCTGTTCGCCCGCGCCATCGGCGACGAGAACCCGGCGTACCGCGGCGAGGCCGCGTTCGCGCCGCCCACCTTCACCATGGCGAGCGCCCACTACGACCCCGAGTACCACCTGCGGCCCAAGCCCGGCCAGGAGTGGTTCGGTTCCGGCGGCGGCCCCGGCGCGATGCCGGAGGGCGGCGGCGGGCTGCACGCCGAGCAGCACTTCGAGTACCACCGGCCGGTACGCGCCGGCGAGACCCTCTACGCGCACACCGTCCCCGGACGCAGTTGGGAGAAGCGGGGCCGAACCGGCCGGCTGCTGTTCAGCGAGCGCGTCACCGAGTACCGGGACGCCGACGGCGAGCGCGTCGTCAGCGCCGTCACCGTGGCCGTCGTGCCCGAGGGCCCCGCAACCCCGAAGGACCCCCGATGAGCCTGAGCGTGGACGACGTCAAGGTCGGCGAGACCCGTGAGAGCGTCCTGGTGGACGACCTGAAACGGACCCGGATCGTCCAGTACGCGGGTGCCTCCGGTGACTTCAACCCGCTGCACTCGGACGAGAGGTTCGCCGTCGAGGCGGCCGGATACCCCGGCGTCTTCGCCCACGGCATGCTGACGATGGGCATGACCGGCCGGGTCCTCACCGACTGGGTCGGCCCCGAGGCGCTGCTCAGCTTCGGTGTGCGCTTCAAGGCCCAGGTGTGGCCCGGCGACACCCTCACCGCCACGGCCACCGTCGAGTCGTTCGAGGACACCCTGGACGGCCCGGTCGCGCACTTCTGCGTGCGTACGGTCAACCAGCACGGCGTCGAGGTGGTCACCGGCACCGCGGCAGCCCTCCTGGAGCCCTGAGCCAGTGGACGGCGGGACGCCCGTCACCTGGACCGCCATGGTGAGCGGCGCCTACGACCATGGCCGCCCCGCCGTCCGCTTCGGCGAGCGGACCTGGTCCGGACGCGAACTCCTCGACCGGGCGGGCGGCGCGGCCGAACGGCTCGACGGCCTCTGCCTCGACCCCGGCGAACCGGTGCCCGCCCTGGTCGCCACCTCCGCCGACGCCCTCGCCCTGGTGATCGGCGGCGCCGGGTCCGGCCACCCGCTCGCACCGCTCGGCGTCCGCATGACGGCGTACGAGATCGCCGAGGTGGTGAAGGCGATGGGTTCCCCGGTCCTGCTGGCCCAGAGCGAGTTCGCGGAACTGGGCCGGCAGGTCGCCGCCCGGTCGGGCCGACGGCTGGTCGTCGTGCCGGAACTATGCGCAAGTTCAAGGGAGTTGACGGCCGAGCCGGACCACCTGGCCGCCGTCCTGCATACCTCCGGCACGACGGGACTCCCCAAACCCGTGCCCATGACCCAACAGCGACTGGCCGCCCGCGCCCGGGTCAACGGGAGCCTGTGCATGCTGGCCCCCGACAGTTTCTACGGCGGCAGCGCGCCCTTCCACCACATCGCGGGACTCGGCAACATCGCCGTCGCTCTCGCCGCCGGCGCGCTGATCACCGGTCTGCCCCGCTTCACGGTCGAGGGCTGGACCCTGCTGCGCAACCTCGGCACCACCCACACCAGCATGGTCCCGGCGATGCTCGAGACGCTGCTGGCGGCGGGCGAGGCCCGCCATGGCGCCCTGCGGGTCCTCCAGTACGGGGGCGCGCCCGTCCGTCCCGGCACCCTGCGGCAGACGTACGAGGCGATGCCCGGCGTCCGCATGCTCAACATGTTCGGACAGACCGAGGGCTCGCCCATCAGCGTGCTCACCCCCGAGGACCACCGGGACGCGGTCGCGGGACGCATCGAGCTGCTGCGGTCCGTGGGGCGGCCCGCCCCCGGGGTCGAGGTCAGGGTCCGCGACGCCGGAGCGGACGGCGTCGGTGAGATCCACGCCCGCGCCGCTCACCTCTTCCGGACCGACGCCGAGGGCTGGCTGCACAGCGGCGACCTCGGCCGCCTGGCGGAGGACGGCTATCTCTACCTCCTCGGCCGGCACACCGACATGATCATCCGCGGTGGCGAGAACGTCCATCCGCTGGAGGTCGAGACGATCCTGGCCACGCATCCCGGCGTGGCGGACGTGGCCGTGGCCGGCGTTCCCGACGAGCGGCTCGGGCAGACCGTCGTCGCCTTCGTCGTGCCGTCCGACCCGGACGACCCGCCCGACCCGACGGCGCTCAGGGCGCACGCCCGCACCCGGCTGTCCGGGTTCAAGGTCCCGGTCCGCTGGTGGTTCGTGGCCGACCTGCCGCGCAACGCGAACGGCAAGGTCGTACGCCGAAGTCTTCGGGAGCCCACCCCAAGGAGGAGCCCATGATGGACCGCTCGCCGGTCGGCCCGGAAACGATGGGTGTCGACCCGCACCGACTGGACGTGCTCCTGCGCCGGATCCGCCTGGAGGTCGACCACGGACCGCTGCCGTCCGCCCAGGTGGCCGTCGCGAGGGGCGGCCGGCTGGTGGCCTTCGAGACATGGGGCGACGCCGGCCCCGACACCCGGTACATCCTCCAGTCCGTCGGACGGTCGATCGTCGCGGGAGCGGTGTGGAAGCTGATCAGCGAGGGTCTCCTGGACGTGAGCGAGCAAGTCGCCGCGATCGTACCGGAGTTCGCGCCGAACGGGAAGGAGGCGGTGACGGTCGAGCAGGTGCTCACGCACACCGCGGGCTTCCCCTTCGCGCCGCTCGGCCTCGCGAAGGCGCTCAGCCGCGAGGAGCGGCTCGCCGCCTTCGGCCGCTGGCGGCTCGACCACCCCCCGGGCAGCCGTTTCCAGTTCCATCTCACCTCGGCCGCCTGGCTGATCGCCGAGATCGTCGAACGGCGTACGGGCCTGACCTTCGCCGAGTACCTGCGGCAGCGGATCGCCGGGCCGCTCGGCCTGACCTCGCTCGAACTCGGTGTCCCGGTGGACCGGCAGCCCGGGAGCGTCGCGCCGATGACGGCCACCGACCGTTCGAGCGACGACCAGGAGGCCGATCCCTGGGGCCCCTGGTATCTCTCCGATCCGCGGGTGCTCGCGGCCGGTGAGCCCAGCCACGCCCTGGTCGCCACGGCCGCCGACGTCGCCCTGTACTTCCAGGCACTGGAGCACTCGGACCTGTGGAAGCCGGAAGCGGTGGCGGAGGGCACCCGGATCCGGCTGACGGAGCATCCGTACGGCGACCGGCTCTACGGGGGCGGCTCCGGCCGTCGAACCAGCATGGGGCTGTTCGTCACCGTGGCGGGCCCCGACGCGGGCAGCAACCTGCCCTCCACCGGCTCGCCCGCCCTCTTCGGCAGCGCCGGAGCCGCGTACCAGCTCGGCTTCATGGACCCGGAGAGCGGCCTGTCCTTCGCCTGTCTGAGCAACGGCTACCCGCTGGCCGGCTACGACCACTCCCGGCGCGGCACGGCCCTGCTCGCGAACATCGCGAACCTCGCGGCGGATCTCACGCACTGAGCCCGGCACCGCACGCCGGTACCGGGCTCGAGGACTGTTCCCGAGGGCTCAGGGGATGATCAGCTGCTGGGCGTTGTGGAACATGATGTCGTCCTGGGCGGACTCGTCGAGTTCCGCGATGAGCTTGCGGAAGTCGGCCGGATCGGCCAGGCCCTCGGCGTGCGGGAAGTCGGAGCCCATGACGATGGACTCGTGGTGGCCGAGGCGCTTGACGACGTTCACGATGTCGTCCTCCGGATAGGGCACCACGCGGACGTGCCGGCGGAAGACCTGGCTGGGCCGCTCGTCCAACTGCCCGCCGATCCAGGGGCCGTTGCGGCCCATGCCACGGCTCTTGTCCATGTGGCGCACGAAGTGCGGCACCCACTCGGAGCCGAACTCGGAGACCAGGACGTTGATGTCGGGGAAGCGGCCGAAGAGGTTGTCGAAGATCAGCGCGGACAGCGTCTCCTCGATGGGACGTTGGCCGTAGGTGTTCTGCCACTGCCAGGCCGACATCCGGAAGTGGATGGGGCTGGGGTCGTAGCCCCAGGCGGGCGCCACCTGTGAGTTGTAGTAGAACTCGCTGATGTGGTAACAGACGCTCGCCTTGGCCTCGTTGACCAGTTTCCAGAACGGGTCGAAGTACGGGTCGCCCGGCGAGCGGCCGTACACCGGGCCGGTGGGCATCAGGATGAAGCGGGCGCCCTGCTCCAGGACGTACTCCAGCTCCTTGACCGCGCTGGGCAGGTCGCGCAGCGAGAGCAGGGCGGGGGCGTAGATGCGGCCCTGGTGGTTGAAGCCCCACACCTCGTTCATGTACCGGTTGAACGAGTGGTAGTTGGCGTAGAGCGGTTCGACGCCGCTCACGTACTCCTCCGCCACCAGCGCCCAGCCGCCCGGGTACATGATCGTCTGGTCGAGACCCTGCTCGTCCATGATCCGCAGCCGGGCGTCGCGGTTCTGGTACGCCTCGTGCATCGGCTCGAACTGGTACGTCTCCTCCGGATTGCCCGAGGCCATCGCCTTGAGCATCTCCTTCAGCGAACCGGGTCGGTAGACCTGCCCGAACTCGGGCTCCAGGCATACGACGATCCGGTTCCCGGCGAGGATCACCTCCCGCCCGTCCGGCAGGGTCACCGGTGCGACCGCCGCGCCGAGGAACTCCTTCGGGAGGTAGCGGGTGAAGGAGTCCCGTTCCTCGTACATGTGCTGGTCGCAGTCGAAGATGCGCTTGCGCTGTTCGGCCATGGCCGTCGCCTCCGGACCCCAGGAGCTATTCAGTACGCCTTCTATAATTATCTAACTGTTTATGGAGCGCAAGGGGTCGCAGAGGGCGAGTGCGGGCGGCTCGTCGCCGGGACTCAGTCGAGGAGCTCGAGCACCGTCTTCGGTCCGGCCGCGTTCACGACGTCGTCGGCGCTGGAGATGTGCCGCTGCCAGAGCTTCTCGGCCTCGTCGGCCTTGCCGGACTCGATCAGACCGACCAGCCGCACATGGGCCCGGTGTCCCTTGAGGGCCTGCGCCTTCTGGGCCTCGGCGTCGGCGGCGCCCGCGGTGTAGGAGGCGTTGGCCCGGTCGATGATGTTGCGCAGCATGCTGCACAGCAGGATGAGGGTCTTGTTGCCGGTGAGCTCGATCAGCAGGGCGTGGAAGGCGTCCTGCGCGTCCACCAGGGCGAGCGCGTCGTCCAGTACGGACTTCTCGGCCGCCAGCGCGGCACGCAGCCGCTCGATGTCCTCCGCCGTGTGCTTGGCGGCGAGTTGGCGGGCACAGGGCGGCTCGATGAGGGCCGCCGCACGGTAGATGTCACCCAGCGTGGCGCCGCGGTACTCAAGGATCAGGCCGGCGAAACGGGCGGCGACATCCGCGTCGGGCGCGCTCACCCGGGCGCCGCCGTGGGCGCCGCGGCGCACCGTGATCAGGGACTCCGACTCCAGCACCCGGAACGCCTCGCGCAGCGTCGGCCGCGAGATGCCGAACTGCTCCATCAGTCCCGACTCCGGCGGCAGCGCGTCGTCGGGCTTCAGTTCGCCCCGTACGATCTGGCGGCGCAGGTGCGCGGCGACCAGTTCGGCGGTCTTCGGCACCCGGACCTGGCGTCCGACCCGGTTGTGGGAGGGGGCGGGCACGGTCGCCGGTACTGCTGCGCGGGCTGCCTCGGCCACGGCGGGCTCTCCTCATATAGCAAAATGAATCGTCTTAGTACATCGAGGGTACCAGGTCAAGGGATGAGTGATCCGCTGTTCGCGGCAGTCGGTCCGGGCCCGGTCTGGCGCCCCGGGTGACCGGTGGTATATAGATGATTCATCTAGCTATAAGCTGAGCCGGCCGCAAGGTCGACGGGCCCGTGGGAGTGACCTCGATGACCGAGAATCCGACCCCGGTGATCCTCACCGAGTACACCGACGACGGGGTCATGCTCCTCACCCTCAACCGGCCCGAGCGGCACAACGCCTGGACGCTGGAGATGGAGCTGCTCTACAACGAGCTGTTCGACCGCGCGGAGGCGGATCCCGGGGTCCGGGCCGTGGTGCTCACCGGCGCCGGACGCGGTTTCTGCCCGGGGATGGACATGAGCGTGCTGGACGGGGCGTCGTCCGGCGCCCGTCCGTGGCCCACGGACCAGCTGCCTGCGCGCACCCGTCCCATGTCCTTCCCGAAACCCGTCGTCGCGGCCGTCAACGGCGCCTGTGCGGGCATCGGGTTCAACCAGGCGCTCATGTGCGACGTCCGGTTCGCCGTGCCGCACGCCAAGTTCGCCGCCGCCTTCAGCGCGCGCGGGCTGGTGGCCGAGGACGGCGTGTCCTGGCTGCTGCCCCGGCTGGTCGGCTACGGCAACGCCGCCGATCTGCTGCTGTCCTCGCGCCGGGTCACCGGGACGGAGGCGCTGCGGATGGGGCTGGTCAACCGGCTGGTCGAGCCGGCGGACCTGCTGCCGGCCGCACTCGCGTACGCGACCGAACTGGCCCGCTCGGCCAGCCCGTACGCGATGTCGCTCATCAAGCGGCAGCTCGCCGACGACCAGGCGCGGACCTTCGCCGGCAGCCGCGACCGAGCGGCCGCGCTGCTGGCCACGGCGAAGCGCGCCCCGGACTACCGCGAGGGCGTCCTCAGCTTCATCGAGCGCCGACGGCCGGAGTTCGCGGGGCTGGGGGAGATCACGGCGGTCGCCGCCGACTCCGCGTCCGAGCCCGGGACGGAGACCGCGTCATGACCCGCGCCGAACCCCCGCTGCACCGCCGGACCATCGCCGTCACCTCGTACGAGGAGGCGGACGGCGACGAGATCTCGGTGGTGGCGGAACTGTGCGACGAGCGGCCCTGGGCGGAGCCGTCGGCCGCCGTCGTGCACCGGATGACGCTCACGGTGCGGGTCCGGCTCGCGGACATGGTCATCGTGGCCGCCGACGCGGAGATGCGGACCTTCCCGCACGCCGAGTGCCCGCTCGTCACCCCGGTCTTCGACGACCTGGTCGGGCGCTGTGTCGCCGCGGGGTACAACCGGGAGATCCAGGAGCGGTTCCGCGGGGTCTCCGGCTGCTCCCACCTCTACGAGCTGACCCGGGTGCTCGGTCCGGCGGTGGTGCAGGCGGCCATGGCCGCCAACGCGCGGCGGCGTGACGCGGGTGAGCCCGCCCATGGCCCGCGCGCCACGGCCGGGGTGCTGAACAGCTGCCACATCTGGGCGCCGGACGGCGTCGGTCTGCGCAAACTCGACGCGGGCTGGCTCCCGGGGACCGGCCCGCGTCCGGTCCCCGAGCTCGGCACCTTCGAACCTCCTACGGACGCGTGAGCCGCGGCTCGCGCGGCAGCCCGAGCACCTTCTCCGCGAGGATGTTCCGCTGCACCTGCGAGGTCCCCGCGTAGATGGTTCCGGAGCGGGCGATCAGGTAGGTCGTCGACCAGGACGCCGAGGAGTTCGCGGCGCCGGGGTCGTCGGCGCGGTAGGTGCGCAGCGGTGGCCGGCCGACCGGCACCTGGCCGTGCAGACCCATGATGTCCATCGCCAGATCGGTGACGGCGGTGTGGTACTCGCTCCAGTACAGCTTCGCGATCGACGACTCGGGGCCCGGATCGGCGCCCTTGAGCCAGCCGGTCAGGATCCGGTAGCCGAGGTAGCGCATGATCTCCACCTTGGACCAGCACCAGGCGATCCGCTGCCGGATCACCGGATCCCGGTCCTTGCCGTACAGACGGGCCAGCTCGACGAGACGTTCGACCTCGGCCTTGAACAGGATCGGGTTGGTGGCCGCCTCCTCCCCGCGCTCCACGCCCAGCAGGCTCTGGGCGACCGTCCAGCCGTTGTCGACGCCACCGACGACGAGGTCGGCGCGCGTGCGGGCGCCGGTGAAGAAGACCTCGTTGAAGTGCAGCTGTCCGCTCATCATGCGGAAGGGCCGCACCTCGACACCGGGCTGACCGAGCGGGACGAGGAGGAAGGAGATGCCGTGGTGGGGGGAGGCGTCCTGGTTCGTGCGGGCGAGGACGAAGATCCAGTCGCTGTGATGGGCGCCTGACGTCCACACCTTCTGGCCGTCGACCACCCACTCGCCCCCCTCGCCCCCCGCACCGTCTTCGTCCAGGACCGCTCGTGTCCGCAGAGATGCCAGGTCCGAGCCCGCGTCCGGCTCCGAGTACCCCTGGCACCAGGTGTCCTCGCCGCCGAGGATGCGAGGGAGGAAGTGCGCCTTCTGCTCCTCCGTGCCCCAGCGCAGCAGTGTGTTCGCCAGCATCTTCACGCCGAAGGTGTCCTGCGGCAGCCCGAACGGCACGCCGGCGAGGGCGAGTTCCTCCATGAGGACGACCTGGTGGAGCTTGGACAGGCCCCGGCCGCCGTACCGCTCGGGCCAGGTGAGGGAGAGGTAGCGGCGCTCGGCGAGCCGTCGGCGCCAGTCACGGGCGAAGTCCCGGGCCGGGCCCTCGTCGAGGGCGCCGATGCCCTTCCAGTCCGTCGGCAGCGTCTCGGCGAGGAACGCCCGGACCTCGGTGCGGAACGTCTCGGTCTCCGGGGGATAGCGGATGTCCACCTGGTTCGTCTCCTCGTCCGGCGCCGCTGGCGCAGCTCATCGCTGTATTGATTGTTTCAGCATAATAGGTTATCTATTTAATAGGAATACTGGAGAGTCGGAAGCGGGCTGACATGGGACTGCTGGACGGCCGGACCGCCGTGATCACCGGCGGCGCACAGGGCATCGGCCTCGAGATCGCCGCGGTCCTCGGCGGCCAGGGCGCGGCCGTCGTCCTCGGCGACATCGACGGGGAGGCCGCCGCGCGGGCCGCCGAGCGTCTGGCCGAGCAAGGCGTGACCGCCACCTCGCTGCGCTGCGACGTCACCGACGAGGAACAGGTCGCCGCCCTCGTCGCCCACTGCACCGACACCTTCGGACCGGTCGGCGTCATGGTGAACAACGCCGGGATCACCCGGGACGCGACCCTGCGCAAGATGGCCCTGGCCGACTTCCGCGCCGTCGTCGACGTACACCTGACCGGCGCCTGGAACGGCACCCGGTACGCCGCCGAGGCGATGCGTGCCCACGGCCGGGGCGGCAGCATCGTCAACATCTCCTCCATCGCCGGCAAGGTCGGCAACTTCGGCCAGACGAACTACAGCGCGGCCAAGGCCGGACTCGTCGGCCTCACCAAGGCCTCCGCCAAGGAGCTCGCGAAGGCGGGCATCCGCGTCAACGCCGTGCAACCCGGTCTGATCCGCACCGCCATGACCGAGGCGATGCCCGAGGCGGCCTGGGACGCGAAGCTCGCCGAGATCCCCCTGGGCCGCGCGGGCGAACCCGCCGAGGTCGCCCAGGTCGTCCTCTTCCTCGCCTCCGACCAGGCGAGCTACGTCACCGGAGCCGTGGTCGAGGTGACCGGCGGCCGGTACATGTGATCACTCATGAAAGGCATGCCTGATGCCCGCTCTCCTGCGTGACGCGGTGATCTGCGAACCCGTGCGCACCCCCGTCGGCGGCTACGGCGGAGTCTTCCGCGACGTGACCGCGGCCGAGCTCGCGGCCACGGTCGTACGGGCCGTGCTGGAGCGCACCGGCATACCGCCCGCCGCCGTGGACGACGTCCTGCTGGGCCAGTGCTACCCCAACGGCGAGGCTCCCGCCATCGGCCGCGTGGCCGCCCTGGACGCCGGCCTCCCGGTGGAGGTGCCGGGCCTCCAGATCGACCGCAGGTGCGGCTCCGGACTTCAGGCGATCATCACCGCGGCGATGCAGGTGCAGACCGGCGCGAGCGATCTCGTCCTGGCCGGGGGCGTCGAGTCCATGAGCCAGGCCGAGTTCTACAGCACCGGCGTCCGCTGGGGCGTGCGCGGCGCGGGCACCACGCTGCACGACCGACTGGCCCGCGGCCGGGTCACGTCCGGGGGCGTCAACCACCCCGTTCAGGGCGGCATGCTGGAGACCGCCGAGAACCTCCGCCGCGAGTACGCCATCCCCCGCGAGGAACAGGACCGACTCGCCCTGCGCTCGCACGAGAAGGCCGTCGCGGCCCAGCGGGAGGGCCGATTCGCCGACGAGATCGTGCCCGTCACGGTAGCCA
This sequence comes from Streptomyces sp. NPDC102259, assembly GCF_044766465.1. NCBI lineage: Bacteria > Bacillati > Actinomycetota > Actinomycetes > Kitasatosporales > Streptomycetaceae > Streptomyces > Streptomyces sp. NPDC102259. The sequence continues at coordinate 102,998 of NZ_JBIWMA010000026.1, forward strand.
CAAGGAAGGGCCAGACGGTCGTCGACACCGATGAACACCCGCGCCCCGACTCCTCGTTGGAGAAGCTCGCCGGGCTCCGGCCGGTCCTCGGACGCCAGGACCCCGAGGCGACCGTCACGGCGGGCAACGCCAGCGGACAGAACGACGGTGCCGCGCTCTGCGTCGTGACCCACCCCGAGCGCGCCGCCGAACTCGGCCTGCGCCCGCTGGGCCGCCTTCTGTCCTGGGCCGTCGTCGGCGTACCGCCGCGGACGATGGGCATCGGGCCGGTGCCCGCCACCGCCAGGGCCCTGGAACGGGCCGGACTGAAACTCGCCGACATCGACCTGATCGAACTCAACGAGGCCTTCGCCGCCCAGGTACTGGCCTGCACCCGCGCATGGGGACTGACCGAGACCGACTTCGAGCGCGTCAACGTCAACGGCTCCGGCATCTCGCTGGGCCACCCCGTCGGCGCCACCGGCGGCCGCATCCTCGCCACCCTGCTGCGCGAACTCGACCGCCGCCAGGCCCGGTACGGCCTGGAGACCATGTGTCTCGGCGGTGGCCAGGGCCTGGCCGCGGTCTTCGCGCGGCCGACGGACGCAACCCACGCTCATGGAGGACGCTGACATGGCCGGACTGATCGCATACGGCGCCTACGTGCCGTACCACCGCCTCGCCCGGACGGACATCGCCGCCGTCCTGGGCACGGGGGCGGGCAAGGGGACCCGCGCGGTCGCGGGCTACGACGAGGACACCACGTCCATGGCCGTCGAGGCGGCCCGCGGCGCCCTCGCCCGCGACGGACTGCGCCCCCGCATCGGCCAGCTCTTCCTCGCCACCGCCGCCCCCGCCTACCTCGACAAGACCAACGCGACCGCCGTGCACGCCGCGCTCGGCCTGGACGAGCACGTGCTCGCCGCCGACATGGCGGGCTCGGTCCGCTCCGGCCTCGCGGCCCTGGTGACCGCGGCCCGTTCCCCGGTGGCCACCCTGACCGTCCTGTCCGATCTGCGCACCGGCCTGCCCGGCGGCGGCGACGAGATCGCCGGTGGCGACGGCGCCGCCGCGTTCGTCTTCGGCGGACACCGCAACGGCGCCCCCGTCCTGGCGGAACTGCTCGCCCACGACACGGTCAGCGACGAGATCCTCGACCGCTGGCGGCTGCCGGGCGCGCCCGCCTCCCGGGTCTGGGAGGAACGCTTCGCCGAGGAGATCTATGTGTCCCTCGCGGACAAGGCGCTGAGCGGCGCCCTCGACCAGGCGGGTCTGGAACGGGGGGCGATCGACCACCTCGTGGTCTCCGGCCTGCACGCGCGCGCGTGCGCGTCCGTACGGCGTACGGCGGGCGTGGCGCCCGAGGCGGTGACCCCGGACCTCACCGGGACGATCGGCAACGCCGGCACCGCCCAGCCCGGTCTGCTCCTCGCCGACGTCCTCGACCGGGCCCGGCCCGGCGAGACCATCGCGCTCGTGGTGCTGGGCGACGGCGCCGGAGTCCTGCTGCTGCGCACCACCGAGGCGCTGCCCGCCCACCGCGCCGCCCACCCCGTCGCCGCCCAGATCGCCGCGGGCAGCGCCCCCATGCCGTATGCCGCCTACCTCTCCTGGCGCGGCCTCCTCGACCGCGAACCACCCCGTCGGCCGGACCCCGAACCCCCGTACGCCCCGCCCGCGCACCGCCGCGCCGGCTGGAAGTACGGCTTCGTCGCCTCCCGCTGCGAGAAGTGCGCTACCCGGCATCTGCCGCCGGACCGGGTGTGCACCGCCTGCCGGAGCGTCGACGCCATGACCGCCGAGCCGATGGAGCAGGTGCGCGGCACGGTCGCCACGTTCACCGTCGACCGGCTGGCCCACACCCCGAGTCCGCCGATGCTCGTCGTGGTCGTCGACTACGACGGCGGCGGCCGGTTCCGCTGCCAGCTCACCGACGCCACCGAGGCCGACGCCGTCATCGGCGCCCGGGTGGAGATGACGTTCCGGCGCACCGTCACCGCCGCCGGCGTCCACAACTACTTCTGGAAGGCCCGGCCGGTGCGCACGGGCGAGACTGGGGAGGCACGCGGATGAGCTCACACGGAATCCGGGACCGGGTCGCGATCGTCGGCATGGGCTGCACGCCCTTCGGCGAGCACTGGACGCGCTCGGCGGACGACCTCCTGATCGACGCCGTGGGCGAGGCGGTGACCTCGGCCGGCGTCACGCTCGACGACATCGACGCGTACTGGTTCGGCACCCAGGCCTCCGGCGTGTCCGGGCTGACCCTGAGCCGGGCGCTCCACCTGCCGTACAAACCGGTCACCCGGGTGGAGAACATGTGCGCCACCGGCTCCGAGGCCCTGCGCAACGCCTGTTACGCGGTCGCCTCCGGCGCGTACGACATGGCCATGGCGGTCGGCGTGGAGAAGCTCAAGGACTCCGGCATGTCCGGGCTGTCCGGGACCGTGATCCCGGGGGCCGGCGACGACAGCCGCGGCGAGATCACCGCGCCGGCGAACTTCTCCCTCCTCGCCCCCGCCTACGCCGCCAAGTACGGCCTGGACCAGGACGAGCTGAAGGACGTCATCACCCGCATCGCCTGGAAGAACCATGCCAACGGGGCCCGCAACCCCCGCGCCCAGTTCCGCAAGGAGGTCCCGCCGGAGCGCATCCGGTCGGCCCCGATCGTCGCCGGCATGCTCGGCGTGTTCGACTGCTCGGGGGTCTCGGACGGCTCGGCGGCGGCGATCGTCGTACGGGCCGAGGACGCCCACAAGTACACCGACAAGCCGATCTTCGTGAAGGCACTGTCCTTCGTCGCGGGCCCCGCGGACGGGCTCCTCGACCCCGAGTACGACTTCACCACCTTCCCCGAGGTCGTCGCCTCCGCACGGGAGGCCTACCGGCAGGCGGGCATCACCGACCCGCGCGCCGAACTCGCGCTCGCCGAGGTCCACGACTGCTTCACGCCCACGGAGTTGGTGCTGATGGAGGATCTGGGCTTCGCCGAGCGCGGGCAGGGCTGGAAGGACGTCACCAGCGGGGTCTTCGACCTGGACGGCCCGCTGCCGGTCAACCCGGACGGCGGTCTGAAGGCCTTCGGCCACCCCATCGGCGCCTCGGGCCTGCGCATGATGTTCGAGGCCTGGCTGCAACTGCGGGGCGAGGCACCGCCCGAGCGGACGGTCCGGTCCGTGGCCCAGGGGCGTTCGCTCGCCCTGACGCACAACCTCGGCGGCGGACCCGGCGAATGCGTCTCGTTCGTCTCCGTCGTCGGCAGCGAACTCACCGACTGAGAAAGGCGGTTCGGCCATGGGACGACTCGAAGGCAAGGTGGCCCTGGTCACCGGGGCCGCGTCCGGCATCGGCGCGGCCACCGCGCGTCGCCTGGCGGCCGAGGGCGCGCACACGGTGGTCGCCGACCTGAACCTCGACGGCGCCGAGGCGGTGACGCGGGAGATCCACGCCGCCGGGGGCTCCGCGACGGCCGTCCCCGTCGACCTCGGTGACGTGGAGAGCGTACGGGCCATGGTGGCCGCCGCGGTCGCGGCGTACGGCGGCCTCGACGTCCTGCACAACAACGCGGCGGCCACCCATCTGGCCGCCCGCCGGGACCTCGCCGTCGTGGAGGCCGACCCGGGGGTCTGGGACGACACGATGCGGATCAACCTCCGCGGAACGATGGTCGCCATCCAGGCCGCCGTCCCGCACATGATCACCCGTGGCGGCGGCTCGATCGTCAACACCTCGTCGGGGGCGGGCCTCGCGGGCGACCTGCGCAACCCCGCGTACGGCGCCTCGAAGGCCGCCCTCGTCAACCTCACGCAGTACGTCGCCACCCAGTACGGCAAGCAGGGCATCCGGTGCAACGCCATCGCGCCGGGCTTCGTCGTCACGCCGGCCAGCGCCGGTTCGGCGCACGGGGCGATCCGGGAGGCGATGCTGCGTCATCACCTCACGCCACGGCTGGGGCGCCCGGAGGACGTCGCGTCGGCGGTCGTCTTCCTCGCCTCCGACGAGTCGGCCTTCATCACCGGACACACCCTGCGCGTGGACGGCGGACTGCTGTCCCACCAGCCGTACGTGGCGGACCTTCGCGACGCGTGAACCGCGCTCAGGCCAGCGACTCCGGCTCCAGGTCGCCCAGGTAGGCGGCCCGGACCGCCGGATCGCGGCGCACCTCCTGCGGGGTGCCGGCGCAGATCCGGCGTCCGAAGTCCAGGACGACGACCTGATCGCAGACGCTCATGACCATGTCGACGTCGTGCTCGACCAGCAGCACCCCCATGCCCCAGTCCTCGGCCAGCCGCCGCACCAGCCGGGCCAGTTCCCGCGTCTCGTCGTCCGACAGCCCCGCGGCCGGTTCGTCGAGGAGCAGCACGGAGGGCGAAGCCGCCACCGCGCGGGCGATGGCCAGCAGCCGCCGCTCGCCGTACGACAGGTCGCCCACCGGCCGTTCCAGACTGTCCTGGAGGCCGAACTCCCGTACCGCGACCAGCACATGGGAGGGAAGCGGGCGGCTGCCGGGCCGGACCAGGTCGGTGAGGTACGCCCATCGGCCGGGCCGGTCGCAGGCCGCGTACAGGTTGTCCAGGACGGTCATGTCCTCGAACAGCTCCAGCGACTGGAAGGACCGGCTCAGCCCGGCCGCCGCCCGCCGGTGCACCGGCAGACGGGTCGCGTCCCGGTCGCCGAGGCGCACCGTGCCGGACGCGGCCCGGGTGAAACCGGTGACGGCGTCGATGGCGGAGGTCTTGCCGGCGCCGTTGGGGCCGATGAGCCCCACGATCCGGCCCGGCTGCACGTCCAGCGAGAGCCCGTCGACGGCGACGACACCGCCGTAGCGGACGGTGAGGTCCCGTACCTGGAGGGGCAAAGGCGCGGCGCGGGGCACGTCCGTGACGGCGGCCGACGCCTCCTGTCCGACCCGGGCCGCCGGCGTCCGCTTCGCGGACGGCCCGCGCCGGACGCCCGCCGCCCGGCCGCCGAGTTCCTTGGCGATGCCGTCCTGGTTGCCCACCAGGGTCAGCACCAGGATGATCCCGCCGATCAGCGGCATCCACTCGCTCAGACCGGGCAGCACCAGGTCCCCGAACCGGGCCCCGACCGTCCCGGCCGCGAAGGTCGCGGCGAACAGCGGGCCCACGAGGAAGCCGACGCCGCCGATCACCGCGAGCCCGAGCGCGGTGATGGAGTCGAAGCTGGCGAAGTCGGAGAAGACCACCGAGGTCGAACGGAAGCCGGTGAGTACTCCGGCGAGCGCGGCGATGGCCGCGGACAGGCCGAAGGCGTAGAGCTTGGCGGCGCGGACGTCGATGCCGAGTGCGGCGGCGGCGCGCTCGTTCGCCCGTACGGCGACGAGCCGGCGGCCGGTCCGGCTGCGCCGCACGTTGGCGACCACGAGCGCGGCGGCGACGAACAGCAGGAGCACCACGGCGGCGTACCGCTGCGGATGGTCGACTCCGGAGACGCTGACGCCGAACAGGGTCTGCTTGCCCACCGCGATGCCGTCGCTGCCGGGGGTCGTCGACAGGTCGGTGTTCTGGAAGACCATCGCCTCCAGTGTGGTGCCGAGCCCCAGGGTGATGATGGCGAGGTTGACGCCGCGCGTGCGGACCGCCGGCAGCGCGAACAGCAGCCCGATCGGGACCGTGCCCAACACACCTGCCAACAGGGCGAGTTCGAACGGCCACCCCCAGTCGGCCGCCGCGTGCCCGGCGATGAAGGCGCCGGTCCCGGCGAGGGCGTAGGCCGCGAGGGAGACCTGTCCCGCGTACCCGGTGACCACGACGATCGACAGGATGATCAGCGACAGCGTCAGGGTGGTGGTGATCGCGTCGGCCCACAGCGGCGTCGACACGCCCACCAGCACCAGCGCGACCACGGCGGCGAGCACCAGCGGCACCGGGTGCACGCGGCCGGTGCCCAGGGCGGGCAGACGCTCCAGGAACGTGCCGCGCAGCGGCAGCGCCCGGCCGCGTGCGATCAGGACCAGGGCGATGAACAGGAACGGCACGGACGAGGCGAGCCCGGTGACGTCGGAGCCGAAGCGGGTCAGCTCGCACTGCACGATCCCGATGACCAGACCGCCGGCGAGGGTCGCGGGGAACGACGAGAACCTGCCGACCAGGGCGGCGGCCAGGGCGCTCAGCAGGAGGGTCGTCAGGCCGGTCACCGACAGGCCGATGACCGGCACGATCAGGATGCCCGTCAGTCCCGCGAGCGCCGAGCCCAGCGCCCAGTTGCCGGTGGCGATCAGGTCCGGGGACCAGCCGAGGGAGGCGGCGGTGGCCTCGTTCTCCGCGACCGCGGAGGTGCCGAGGCCGAACAGCGTGCGCTTGTAGAGGAGGTGCAGGAGCGCGGTCACGGTCACCGCGATGCCGAGCAGCCAGACGCGGTCCTCGGTCACCGTCGCCCCGGCGATCGTCAGCAGCCGGGTGGGCAGCTTGCCCGGCACCAGCTGGAGGCTGTCGCCGTAGCGCTTGACGGCGATCGCGGTGAGGACGATGAACACCGCCAGGGTGCCGACCAGCCGGGCCAGCGAGGACGCCCTGCGCAGCGGGCGGAGCACCAGCAGATGGGTGAGCACGCCCAACGTGGCGGAGGCGAGCACGCCGCAGGCGGTGGCCGGCCAGTACGGCACGCCCTGCCGGCCGGCGAGCTCCCACTGGACGTAGGCGCCGGTCATGCCGATCGCGCCGTGCGCGAAGTTGAGGACGCCGGAGCCCCGGTAGACCAGCACGATGCCGTGCGCGGTGAGCGCGTAGAGCGCGCCCAGCCCCAGGCCGAGCAGCGCGAACCGCAGGATGTCGTCCATCGGGGAACCTCCCAGGGGTAGGGGCGGGGTACAGGTCAGACAGCACATTCATTTAAATAATTGTGCCGAGAGTACTTCACTAACCCGAAAACGCACCCCATGCTGTTCGCCATCTCGACGACGAGCCCCGCGGAGGAACCATGAACGACTCACGCCGACGCAGAACCGCCGCAGCGAGCTGTCTCGCGGTGACCGGAGCCCTGCTCGCCGCCGGCTGCGGGGGAGAGGCGTCCGGCAGCCCGGCCGAGACCTCCTCGCTCAAGGGCACACCGGTCAAGGTGATGGTCTGGACGCCGGAGGACACGCAGGGCAGCGCCCAGCCCGGAGTCCGGCTCACCGCCCAGGCGTACGAGAAGTGGATCAACGCCAACGGCGGCATCAAGGGCGCCCCACTCAAGGTGCTCACCTGCAACGAGAAGAACGACCCGGACGAGGCCGAGAAGTGCGCGCAGCAGGCGGTCGCCGAGAAGGTGGTCGCGGTGGTGGGGTCGTACAGCCTCGCGGGCGACCGCTACATGCCCATCCTGGAGAAGGCCGGCATCCCGTACCTCGGCGGGACCGGTGTCTCGGCGGCGGAGTTCTCCAACCCGCTGTCGTTCCCGGTCAACGGCGGCACCCCGGTGGTCTTCGCGGCGCACGGCCGTCAACTGGTGGAGCAGGGCTGCGAGAAGATCTCCGGAGTGCGCTACGACTTGGCGGCCGCCGCCATCGTCTCGCAGTTCCTCACCCTCGGCGTGACCTCCGCCGGAGGATCGGCGCCCAAGGACCTCAAGGTGCCGGTCACCGCCACCGACCTCGCCCCCCAGGTGGCCGCCGCGACCAAGGGCAGCGACTGCGTGAGCGTCATCCTGGGCACCCACTCGGACCTGTTCGTGAAGTCCTATGTGCAGTCCGGCGCCAAGACGAAACTCGGCAGCGTCGTCGGCAACCTCACCCCGCAACTGGCCGAGAGCACCGGCGGGAGCGGCAGTCCCCTGGAGGGCTCCGCGATCACCGGCTACTACCCGCCGACCTCCGACGCCGCCTGGAAGGACTTCCTCGCGGCCACCAAGGGCGACAAGGACATCGACACCACCAACGGCGCCAACGGGACCACCTGGGTGGCCTTCAAGGTCTTCACCGAGGCCGTGGGGCAACTGCCGACGATCACGGCGAAGGCCCTGGTGCAGGAGCTGAACACCACCTCGGGCATCGACACCGGAGGCCTGACGCCGCCGCTGACCTGGAAGGCGTCGACGGCCCTGCCGATCAAGGGTCTCAACCGCATCCACAACACCACCGCCACCGAACTGACCATCCACGACGGGAAGATCGAGTGGGCCAAGCCCGGATCCACCTTCGTCGACGTCCGCAAGGTGCTGACGGCCGCGTCGTCCGGCTGAGGAGAGAGCCCGTGCACGACACCGATGTGCCCCTGATCGAAGCTCGCGCCCTGTCCGCCGGATACGGCAGCCAACCCGTCGTACGCGACCTCGACCTCGAGGTCCGCCCCGGTGAGGTCGTCGCCCTGCTCGGACCCAACGGCGCGGGCAAGACCACCACGCTGCGGGCGCTCTCCGGCGGCCTCCTGCCGATGCACGGCGAGGCGCGCTGGCTGGGCGAGCCCAGCCGCGCACCGCTGCACCGCCGCGCCCGGCAGGGCCTGGCGTACGTCGGTGAGCGGGCGGTCTTCACCCGGCTCGACACCGCCGACAACCTGCGGGTCGGCCGGGTGACGACGGAGCAGGCGCTGGAGCTCTTCCCCGAGCTCGCCAAGCGCCTGAGGACCGGCGCGGGCATGCTGTCGGGCGGCGAACAGCAGATGCTGTCGCTGGCCCGCGCGCTGTGCCGCGCCCCCCGCGTGCTCCTCGCGGACGAACTGTCGCTCGGCCTCGCCCCGCTCGTGGTCGACCGGCTGCTGCGCGCCGTCCGCGAGGCGGCGGACCGCGGAATGGGAGCGCTGCTGGTCGAACAGCACGTGCGCAAGGTGCTCGACATCGCGGACCGCGTGTACGTCCTGCACCGCGGGCGCGTCACCATGACCGGCACCCCGGCGGAACTGCGCGGGGACCTGGACGCGATCGAGTCGTCGTACCTCGCGGAGAAGACCATTCATGCAACGGATGGATTCCTGCGACCGATTGAGGTGAACGCCCCAACCCGCAAGGCCGGGCTGCGCGACGCCCTCGCCCGTGCCGGCGTGCAGCGCGTGGTGTCACTCGGCGGGCCGGGCGGCACGCCACCGGGTCTCTCCGACGACGGCTTCCATCCGCTGCAGCGGCTCATGCGCTGGGTGAACGACGAGTGATCTCCGGACTGCGGCTCACAGCCCGGCGACCTTCGCGCTCGCCGACAGCTCGTAGACCAGGGTGACGGTGCGCCGGCCGCCGGGCGGCAGGGCCAGGCTCCAGCCGGCGATGCCGTCGGCGTCGACCGTGTCGGGAGCGGGAGAGCAGGCGTCCTTACGCAGCCGCACCTCCACCGCCGAGACCTCGGAGACCGGGATCCGTTCGCGCAGGACGATCGTCCGTTCGCCCTGTTCGCCGGGGGAGGAGAACCGGGACACATGGAGGCGGACCGTGCGGGTGACCACGGTCCGCTGGGTGAGCACGGCGGTGTCCCGGGTCTCCTCGGTGTGCCGGACGACCCGGTGGTCGTCGCGGCTGCCGTAGGCGAGTTCGACGGGGGCGTGGGGAGCGGTGAAGTCCAGAGTGCCGCGGCCGGTGAATCCGCTGCCGCGGATCAGGTCGACGGGTCCGGCGAGCAGTGCGTGGCCGGACCGGTTGTCGCACCGCGCCACCTGAGTGACCAGCGGGGACAGCTCGGGTGTGCAGGCGTACTCGATGCTCGCGGTCGTGGTGAAGGAGGAGAGCGGCACACGGTGGGCGCGGCCGTCCGCGGGCACGGAGACCGGCGCGGGGGAGTGCAGCACCCGCACCTCGTCGCCGTCGTCCACTCCCGGCAGACCGAGCACCGGTGCCGGACCGAGGTCCGCGATCTCCTCCTCGCGCAGCTCGACGTCGACGGTGCGCCGCTCGGCGGAGGTGCGGTCCTGGAGCATCAGCCGGTCCTCGCCCAGCCGGGGTGGCTCGGTGGACTGTGCCGAGCGGGCCGTCGACAGCGTCAGCCGTACGTCGGACCAGTCCTCGCCGGTGCGCTGCCAGACCATCGCGTCGGTCTCCAGCGTGAGGGAGTCGCCGTCGAGTACGGCCCGGTAGGCGGGCCGCCACAGCGCACACGGGGTGAGGTGGCTGAGCCGCAGGTCGGCCGGTCCGGCGGCCGTGGCCTCGACGGTCAGCTCGATGTGGCCGACCAGTTCGGCGGGTTGCGCCTCGGCGTGGTCCATGACCTGCTGGGCCTCGGCGAGTTCGGAACCGAGGGCGGTCAGCCGGGCTTCCACGGTGCGCAGTTGCTCGCCGTAGGAGTCGCGCTCCTCGTCCACCCGGTCCAGTTCGCGGGTCCAGCGGAGCGCTTCGCTCTCTCCCGAGCCTGCCCCTTCGCCGATCTCCCGCAGCAGATCGGCGGCGAGACGCCCCAGCGCGTCGACGCGGGCGTGCAGCCGGTCGCGCCGGCGCCCCAGGGCGAGCAGCTCCTCCTCGAGCGTGTGCACGCGGTGGCGCAGGGCGGAGTCGCCGTCGGCGGGCCCCGGCCCGCGCGGCGTCCACTCGCGGACGATCCGCACGTCGAGCACGGTCGCCGGGTGTGCGGCGGTCAGCTCGGCGTGGAGCGTGCGGTCCACGGCCAGCGCGCTGACGGGCCCGAGGCGCAGCCGTTGGACGCCCGCCTCGAGACCGAGCACGGTGGTGCGCTCGACGTGGGCGCGGTCCTCCAGACAGGTGACGGCGGTGACGGGGAGGGGAATCGGCTGCGGTGCCATGGACATGGGTTGTGTCAGCTCCTGCGGTTGCCGCCGGCCAGCGTCTTGGCGGACGCGAAACGGATCTCGTAGCCGCCGTCGAGGGCGGTGGTGGCGCCGGCGGGCAGGTCCACCCGCCAGACGCGGGTGCCAGGTGCGTGCTGCTCCGGGCCCGCGCCGTCCCGGGGCGCCGTCCAGTCGGCCCGTTCCTCGATCCGGACGTCCGCGTCGGAGGTGACCGGGACCCGCTCGCGGACCTCGACGGTGACGGGCTCGGCGAGCTGGTTGGCCAGCTCCACGTGGACGCGGTGATCGAGCACGGTGGTGCTGTTGCGCAGCCCCGAGGTCGACTCGTGCAGGTTCGTACGGCGGCTGACCCGGACGCCCTGGGCCGGACCGAGCCCCACCCGGCAGTCACCGCCCGGGGCGAGCGTGGGCAGGGCGGTGCTCAGCAGGAAGTCGTCACCGGCGGTGACCTCCACCGGGCCGGCCAGCAGAGCCTGGTCGGTGGAGTTGGAGAGCACCAGCGTCGCGTAGACGGTCTGCTCCACGGACGGCACGCAGAGGTACTCGGTGCGCAGCCCGACCGGGATCTCGCCGACGGTGACGGTGTGCCAGGTGCCGTCCGAGGGGATGTCGGCGCGGGCGACCGCGTCGAAGCGGTGGTCGAAGGAGCCGGCCGACTCGCGGGGCCGCACGGCGTGTCCGGGCAGCGGCAGCGCGGTCACCGCCTCGGCGCGGCGGCGGTACTCGGCCGCCACCGGGTCGAAGGGAGCGTCCGGGAACAGCAGGCCCCGGCGACCGCCCTGCTCGTCGGGACCGCACAACACGAGGGCGGTGTAGTCGAGTTCGGCGCCGCTCGGCCGGGGCGGACCGACGGCCGGCGCCACGGGCTGCGGCGCGCCGCCGGGGGCCGCGGGTGCCGGGGGCGGTGGCGCTGCCGCCCGGGCCGGGGCAGCCATGGCGGCGGGCGCCGCGGGGAGCTTGCTGCGGGCCCGCCGGCCTCCGCCGCCCGGTCGTGCGGGGACCGGCTGCGCGAACTCGCTCGTTCCGCTGCCGAAGGGCTCGGCGTAGGCGCTCCCCGCGCTGCCAGGCGGCGGCACAGGGGGCGGTGCGCCATAGGTGGGCGGGGCTGCGGCGAGTGACTCCCCGTACCCCTGCGGCGCCGGCTGCATGGGCGGAACGGGACCGGACGCGAAGCCGGCCGCCGCGGCCACGGGCCCGCCCCCGGGCGTCAGGGGAGTGGCGGTCGTGGCCGGCCGCGGGGGTGCCACGTCGTACCCGGCGAACAGGTCGGCCAGGCCCGTCGGCGGCTCACGCCAGCCGGACGGCGCGGGCGCGGGCTGACGGCGTCCGATCCGCAGGGAGCGGAGCCTCGGCAGGTCGGTACGGCGCCGTAGGTCTGCGGTGGCCAGGGCGATGCGCACACCGGTCCAGTCCTCGCCGGTGCGCTGGGCGACCGAGGCGCGCAGCACCAGACGGCCGCTGCTGTCGTCCTGACGGTAGGTGAGACGGTAGGTCGGCACCCAGACCGCGCCCGGCACGCCGTACTCCAGCTCCACTTCCGCGTCACCGGTGCCGTCGAGGGTCAGAACCGCCGAGACGGTGGTCTCCATGTGCGTCGCCGGTGCGTCGGTGGAGGCGCGGGCGAGCCGGTCGGCGGCGACGGAGAGCGCGTGGTCGGCGTGGTCCAGCGCCTCCTCCAGCTCGCCGAGACGGGTGTGCAGCCCGGCCAGCCGCTCGTCGACGAACTCGGCGAGCTCCAGCCACGCGTCGACCGGAGTGCGGCGGTGCGGGTCGTCGCGCCTGCGGGCCGGCGGGACCGGCCGCAGCCCCTTGACCTCCTCGATCAGGCTCAGTTGGCGGTCTCGGCGCCCCTGTGCCGCCGCGCGTTCGTCGAGCAGCCGCTGCACCTCGCGCCGCAGGGATGCGGGGGCGGCCCCGGCGAGCGGCTCGGCCTCGACCTCCACCCGTGCCTCGGTGACGCGCACGCCGGTGTTGCCGGTGGCCCGGGCCCGCAGGGACCCGGGGTCCAGTGAGCGGGGCAGTCCCGTCACCCGCACCCGGCCGTCCGGCGGCACACTGCCCGAGGCCAGGCGGCGGCAGACCGCGCCCTGGGCGTACACCACCACCGAATCGAGGGCCGAGCCCCACCTCTGTGCCGTCCGAGCCGCCATGTGCCCCGCCCCCCGCCGCGTCCGTGCTGAGCGAAGCCTACGCGGACCGGCGACGGACCTGGCCGAACGGGCTGGAACACCGGCCCTCGCGCAGCAGAAGGAGCGGTGGCCGCCCGGACGATGAACGAGCGGCTCGGCGATACGGTCCGTCTCGTCGCGGCGGGAGCGCCACGGAGCGCGGGCCTTCGGCAGGCGTTCGCGACGGCACATTCGGCGATGTCGTTCGCTGTCGGAACCTGCTCGCCACAGGCGGAGCAGCCGCTCGCCCGGAATCTGCTGACGTCGCATACGCAATGTGTGCTTATAAAACGGCGTTCTGGTGACTCGGGGCTCCTCACCTGCCGCTGCGCGCGCCGGTGGGGGACCCTTCGCCTGCGGCGAACAGCCGCTCCGCATCACCCCGAGGAGTGACCGTGAGCGTTCGTATCGGAGTGGAGGAGGAGTTCCACGTCCTGGAGGTGGAGAGCGGGCTGCTCGTACCGCGCGCCAATTCGCTCCTGCGACGCCTCCCAGGGCGTACCTTCACCACCGAGCTGCACCAGTCCACCGTGGAGTCGAACAGCGAGGTGCACACCTCCCTCGACGATCTGTACGCCGACATCGCCGCGACGAGACGGCGGCTCGACGCGGCCGCGTCCTCGCTCGGACTCGCGGCGGTGGCCGCCGGCGCGGCGCCGCTCGCGCCGGCGGAAGCCGCGCACCCCACCGCCGGAGCGCGCTATCGCCGCATGGTCGAGGACTACCGCACGGTCGCCGACGAGCAGCTCATCTGCGGTGCCCAGGTCCATGTGGACGTCCCCGACCGCGACACGGCGGTGCGGGTGATGTGCGCGGTCTCTCCGTGGCTGCCCACGCTGCTCGCGCTCTCCGCCAGTTCGCCGTTCTGGCAGGGGGCCGACACCGGATACGCCAGCTGGCGCACCATGCTCTGGCAGCGCTGGCCCACCGCGGGCCCGGTCGGCTGCTTCGCCAGCGCGGCCGAGTACGACGCCACCGTGCGCGACCTCGTCGGGTCCGGGATCATCAGCGACGTGGGGATGATCTATTTCGACGTACGCCCCTCCGCGCATCTCCAGACGCTGGAACTGCGCGTCTGCGACTCCTGCCCGCGCGCGGAGACCGTCGTGCTCGTCGCCGGACTGTTCCGCGCCCTGGTCACCGAGGCCCGCGAGAGGCTCCGGACGGGCGCCCCGGGCTGCGCGGGCCGGCACGAGTGGCTGCGCGGCGCCTCCTGGCGGGCCGCCCGGTCCGGGCTCGAAGGCGGGCTGGTGGATCCCGAGACCCACCAGGAAGCGCCCGCCGCGCAGGTCGTGCGCAGCCTGCTCGCCCGGCTGCGCCCCGCCCTGGAGGCGCACGGCGACTGGGAGACCGTCCGCGCGCTGGCGGAGGAGGCCCTCGCCGACGGCGGTGCGGCCGCCCGTATGCGCCGTGTCGCAGCGGAAGAGGATCTGCTGGCCTGTGTCGACATGCTGATCGCCGAGACCCGCGGCGAACGCGCGCCCGGCAGAACGGCGGCCACCCGCCGCAGGAACCTTCCGCCCGCCACCGGGGCGACAGACCCCTCGCACCGGTTGGCACGGCCGCTGACCCGTAGGTGAGTCGCCATGGTCACCGACGACCCCTTCCCCTACGCCGACCGACCGGCACCCATGGCCCGGCGCTCGGCCCATGCCCAACGAAACGGAGGCGGCACATCATGTGCGGTCTGAGCGGGGAGATCCGCTTCGACGGTCACCGACCCGACCTCGCGGCCGTCGAGCGCATGAGCGAGCGGCTCGCCGCCCGTGGTCCCGACGGCCGGGGGATCTGGTCGCGAGGCGCGGTGGCGCTGGGACACCGGCGACTGAAGATCATCGACCTGTCGGACCTCGCGGCGCAGCCGATGACCGACTCCCGCGCCGGGATCACCGGAGTCTTCAACGGCTGTGTCTACAACTACCGGGAGCTGCGCGCAGAGCTGCGGAGCCTGGGGCACCGGTTCGCGACGACATCCGACACCGAGGTGGTGCTGAAGGCCTACCGGCAGTGGGGCACCGCCTGCGTGGAGCGCTTCTACGGCATGTTCGCCTTCGCCCTCGTCGAGCACCGGTCCGGGCGCGTGGTGCTGGGGCGCGACCGGCTCGGCATCAAGCCCCTGTACCTGGCACGGACGCCGGGGCGGCTGCGGTTCGCGTCCTCCCTGCCCGCGCTTCTCGCCGCCGGCGACGTGGACACCTCACTCGATCCGGTCGCCGTCCACCAGTACCTGAGCTGGCACGCCACGGTCGCCGCTCCGCGCACGGTCCTCAACGGCGTGCGCAAGCTCCCGCCGGCCACCGTGCGGGTCGTCGAGCCGGACGGCACCCAGCACGACCACCGCTACTGGCAGCCGTCGTACACCCGCCGGGGCGAGTACGCGGCGATGGGCGCGCACGACTGGCGTGACGCGATGCTGGAGGCGCTGCGCACGGCCGTCCGCCGACGCATGGTGTCCGACGTGCAGGTCGGCGTCCTGCTCTCCGGCGGCCTGGACTCCAGTCTGATCGTCGCGCTGCTGGCCCAGGCGGGACAGCGGGACCTGATGACGTTCAGCGTGGGGTTCGAGTCGGAGGGCGGGGAGGAGGGCGACGAGTTCCGGTACTCGGATCTGGTGGCCCGGGAGTTCGGCACCGACCACCATCGGCTGATGGTCCCCTCCGACCGGGTGTCGACGGCCCTGGACGGGGCCGTCGCGGCGATGAGCGAGCCGATGACCAGCCACGACGTGGTCGCCTTCTACCTGCTGTCCGAGCAGGTGTCCAAGGAGGTGAAGGTCGTGCAGAGCGGGCAGGGCGCCGACGAGGTGCTCGCCGGCTACCACTGGTACCCGCGGCTCGCCGAGGCCGCCCGCGCGGACGCGGCCGAGCAATACGCCGACACGTACTTCGACCGGCCGCACGCCGACCTCAGCCGGATCCTGGAGCCCGGCATGCTGCCCGACGACGACGTCTCGGGCCGTTTCGTCCGGGACCACATGGCGGTCCCCGGCGCCGCGACGGCCCTGGACGCGGCCCTGCGCCTGGACACGCACGTGATGCTCGTCGACGACCCGGTCAAGCGGGTCGACAACATGACCATGGCCTGGGGACTGGAGGCCCGGGTGCCGTTCCTCGACCACGAGCTGGTCGAGCTGGCCGCGGCCTGCCCGCCGGAACTCAAGCTGGCCGACGGCGGCAAGGGCGTGCTGAAGGCGGCCGGCCGTCAGCTGCTGCCCCGGGACGTCGTCGACCGCCCCAAGGGCTACTTCCCGGTCCCGGCGATCATGCACATGGCGGGGCCCGTCCTGAAACGGGTGCGGGAAGCGCTGGAGGCACCCGAGGCGAGGCGGCGCGGCCTCTTCCAGGAGTCGTACGTGTCCCAGCTCCTCGAGGCGCCCGACGAGCACCGCACCAAACGGGGAGCGAACGCCCTGTGGCAGATAGCGTTGCTGGAGACATGGCTTCAGACGCACGGCATCGCGTGAGTGGCGGGCGGAGCACACCGGCGGCCCTGAGCGGCGACCCCGCCGCGCCGCCGCCCCCCGCCACCCGGTCGGCGGAAGCCAGGGGCGCCGCCCCCGCCGCCGCCGCGGCCCCCGCACCGGTCCTGCTGCCCGAGGCGAGCGGTCCGCGGGACGCCGTGACGCGGCTGCGCTCCCACGGCTGCTGGTATCCCTCCGCGAGCCCCGACGGCTCCGAGGCGGCCTTCATCTGCGACCGGGGCGGTGTTCCGCAACTGTGGGCCGGCCCCGTGGACGGAGGCGAGGTGCACCTGCTCGACGCCTCCCCGGACCCCGTCAAAGAGGTGTCCTGGTCACCGGACGGCCGCTGGATCGCCTACACCACCGCACCGGGCGGTGGCGAGCACACCAGGGTGCTGTGCGTACGGCCCGACGGCACCGGCCACCGCATCCTGGCCGGAGCCGACCCGGACAGCACCGCCCACCTGGGCTGCTGGGCGCACGACGGCTCGGCAGTCGCCGTGACGCTCGCCGGACCGGGCGCCCGGGCGCACCCGGACGGTGCGGGACCGACCCGTGCGGACGCGCCTCCGCCGGCGAGCTGGGCCGAGCGGGGCGGCCGGGCGACGCTGCTGGGCGGAACTCCGTACGACGCCGCAGGGGGGACGGGACAGACCGGCACGGAATCCGGCGCCATGGCCTCCGCGGTGCCGGCGGCCCGGCCCGACGGAGGTCTGTCGGCCTACCTGATCGACCCCGACGGTCTGGCGTCGCCCGTACTGCTGGCCACGGAGACGCACGCCGCCACCCTGCGGGTGTGCGACATCAGTGCCGACGGCGGGCTCGTGCTCTTGCGCCGGGGGCCGCGCGGACGGCGGGAGGCGGTCGTCCGGCGCACGGCCGACTCCGAGGCGACGTGCACCGTGCCGGTCGCCGACGGCGATCCGTGGATCGGACGGTTCTCGCCCGACGGGCGGACGCTGTGGCTGCGCAGCGACGCCGGACGCGAGTACGCGGCGCTCCTCGCCGTCGCCCTCGGCGCCGACGGCCGAGCGCACGGCACGTCCGTCATGGCGGAACGGCCGGACAGCGATCTGGACCTGCTGGCCCTGTCGCACGACGGCCGCACCGCCGCACTGTCCTGGAACGAACGGGGCGAGAGCCGGCTCGAACTCGTCGAGCCCCTCCCGACGCGCCGGGCCCTCTACGGCCCGCTGCCGACGACGCCCGTTCCCCTGCCTCACGAGGTCGTCACCCGCGTCGTGCCGGTGGGCCCCCGGGGACTGCTGCCGGCGCTGTCCGGGTCTCAGCGGCGGCCCGGGGTGTGGTGGGCCGCCGCGGGCGTGTCCCTGACGCGCACCCCCTGGTCGTCCCGTGACGAGGACGCCGTCGCGCCGGGCCGCTCGCCCGTGCGCCCCGTCCTTCTGCGGCTCACGGCGCGGGACGGGCTGCCCCTGAGCGGCTGGTACTACCGGGCGCCGGGCCGGGCCCCGGGGGACCCGGCGCCCTGCGTGATCCACCTGCACGGCGGTCCGGAGGAGCAGGAACGCCCCGTCTTCACCCCGCTCTACCACGAGCTGACCGGGCGTGGACTGGACGTCTTCGCCCCCGACGTCCGCGGCTCCTCGGGACACGGCAGATCGTTCGTCGACGCCGACCTGGGCGCCGGCCGCTTCGCCGCGCTGGACGACGTCGCCGACTGCGCGGCCCACGCGGTGGCCGCGGGCCCCGCCGACCCGACCCGACTGGCGGTCATGGGGCGCTCGTACGGCGGCTACCTGACCTTCGCCTGCCTCGTACGGCACCCGGATCTGTTCCGCACCGGCGTCGCCGTCTGCGGCATGTCGGACTTCGCGACCTTCTTCGCCGGCACGGAGCCCTGGCTCGCCGAGTCGGCGGCCCACAAGTACGGCCACCCCGAGCGCGACCGCGAACTGCTGCGGGCGCTCTCGCCGATGACGCGCATCGACGCGCTGCGCGTCCCGCTGCTCGCCGTCCACGGCGAACACGACACCAACGTGCCGCCGGGGGAGTCCGAGCAGTTCGTACGAGCGGCACGCGACCGGGGCATCCCGGCCGAGCTGCTCACCCTGCGCGACGAGGGGCACGACTTCCTGCGCGCGGACAACCGGCGGCTGTTCCGCCGGGCCGCCGCGGACTGGCTGGAACGCCACCTGACCGGTTGAACCGCCCGGTCGGCCGTCTATCCGCGCTCCGCACCCGGCTCGGCGGTGCCGTCCGAGGGCACTTTTGCTTTGGTGTGGAGGACCTCGCGGGCCTGCTCCGCCGCGCGGGTTATGCCCTCGGCGACGAAGTCGACGAAGCGGGCGATGTTCTCCAGGCGGGCGGCGGCCGGGGTGCCGGAGCCGAGGACGCCGACACCCTGCCGGGCGGCCTCGGCGAGCTGGGCGCTGGACCGGGCGGCGCCGATCGTCGACTGATAGAACACGTCGTCGTCGACGGCGTAGCGCTCGCGGCGGCCTTCGTCCCGTTCCCGTCGGATGAGGCCCTGGCTCTCGAGGAACGCGACCGCCTTGGAGACGGACGCCGGACTGACCTCGAGGCGCTGGACGAGCTCGGACGCGGTGAGGCTGCCCGCGTCGGTGGTGTAGAGGCAGGTCAGCACCCGGGACATCATCTTGGGCAGGCCCTGTCCCATGAGCAGGGTGGTGAACATCTCCTCGTACTCGCGCACGGCCTCGGCGTCGCGTCCGTGGGCCGGCGCGGGCGCCTCCGTCCCCCGGGGCGTGGCCTGTCTGCGGCGGTGGGTGCGGCGTTCGGTCGCGTGATGGGCCAGGTCGGCACGGTAGGCGGTGGGGCCGCCGTTCCGCATCACCTCACGTGTGACCGTCGAGGTCGGACGATCGAGGCGTCTGGCGATCTCCGCGTAGGCGAGGCCGTCGGCCAGTCCCAGCGAGATCTGCTGGCGTTCCTGCTGGGTGAGTCTGCCTCCCGGCATCGCGGTCTCCTTCGTGCGCCGTGGTGACGTCAGCATAGCGTTCACTTCTCACTCATTGCAACGTTCGTGCGGCTGTCGTTGCATTGAATTTCAAACCGTTGCAACGATTTATAGCCTGTGACCTGGGTTTATATCGATCGAGTGCAACGATGGTGTTGAGAGATCTATGAATGCAACGTAGCTTTTCCGGTGTCAGAAACAAACGGGCCAAGGAGAGCACGATGCAGAAGTTCGACACCCCCGCCCCGATCGCCGCCGTCCTCGACATCCCCGCGGGACGCGTCCGGTTCATCGCCGCCGACCGGGCCGACACCACGGTCGAGGTCCTGCCCGCGGACGCCTCGAACGGCCGCGACGTGAAGGCGGCGGAGCAGGCCAAGGTCGAATTCGGCGGCGGAGTCCTGCGGGTCGAGGCCTCGGTCCAGCACCGGATCCTCGGCGACTCCGGATCCATCGAGGTGACCATCCAACTGCCCGCCGACTCCTGGGTCGAGGCGAAGGCGGCCAGCGCCGAGTTCCGGGGCGTCGGACGGCTCGGCGACGTCGCCGTCGAGAGCTCGCACGGATCGATCAAGCTCGACGAGGCCGCGAGCGTCCGCCTCACCCTGCTCGCCGGTGACGTCACGGTCGGCCGCCTCAACGGCCCCGCCGAGATCAGCACCAAGAAGGGCGACATCCGGATCGCCGAGGCCGTGCGCGGCACGGTGATGCTGCGCACCGACGCCGGCCAGGTGTCGGTCGGCGCGGCCCGCGGAGTCTCCGCCGCCCTGGACGCCGGCACCTCCTACGGCCGGATCCACAACACGCTGAAGAACACCGACGGCACCGCCGGCCTGAACATCCACGCGACCACCGCCTACGGCGACATCGTCGCCCGCAGCCTCTGAGGAGCCGTCATGACGAACCCGGCCATCGCGGCGAACGGTCTGCGCAAGTCGTACGGCGACAAGACCGTCCTGGACGGCATCGACCTGACCGTCCCCGAAGGAACGGTCTTCTCCCTGCTCGGGCCGAACGGCGCCGGCAAGACCACCGCCGTCAAGATCCTCTCGACCCTCATCACCGCCGACGACGGGCAGGCCCAGGTCGCGGGCCA
>NZ_JBIWMA010000027.1:0-115136 GCF_044766465.1 Streptomyces sp. NPDC102259
CTCTGGTAACGGACCACCTCGCCGAAGCGCTCGCGCAGCGCCGAACCCGCCTCACGCACGGCGATCGCGGTCTGGGCGAGCAGGTAGGCGTCGGACGAGGAGCCGGCGGTCGCAGCAACTTCGGTCGTCTGAATCGACTCGGACATGGTGGTGCTCCCATCTGAGGAGGGTGAACAAGCGGACCAGGCGAAATGGTGCTGCGTTCGCGCCTGCAGCTTGAAAGTAGAAGAACCGATGATTAACTTCAAGTGCATGTAAAGCACTTCTGGGTTGACTCTCATGCAATTGAGTCTGTTGTCTCCTCGCCGCGCTCGATGAGCACTTGAAGGACGGCGGGGACGCCGAGTCGCTGAGGGCCTGCATGTCACGGCCGACTCGGTGGGGCGAAGCGTCGGGCGGGGCCGGCGCACGGCAAGGGGGCAGGTCCTGGCCGGTGGTCATGTCATCGGCAGGTCGATCACCCGACGGCGACCGTGTGAGTGAGCTCGACACG
The DNA here is from genome assembly GCF_044766465.1 of Streptomyces sp. NPDC102259. NCBI lineage: Bacteria > Bacillati > Actinomycetota > Actinomycetes > Kitasatosporales > Streptomycetaceae > Streptomyces > Streptomyces sp. NPDC102259. The sequence continues at coordinate 494 of NZ_JBIWMA010000027.1, forward strand.
CTGTTGGCGGCCTCGGAACTCCACTACGAGGTTCGCGCCCAGCGCCGCACCGAGGATCCCGAGATCGCGACGTGGTCGCCTACCCCGCCCACCCCGCCCGGCCCGCCAAGATCATCGCTTGGCGGGCCGGCGCTTCTGATGCCTCAGAGCCGGGTGGCGGAACCGCCCACCAGCCCGGGCCCGCTTTCAGATGCAGATCACGATCTTTCCGCGTGTGCGTCCGCGCTCGGCGTGCGCATGGGCGTCAGCGATCCGTTCCAGGGGATGGGTCTGTTCGATACGGGGTGTGTAGAGGCCTTGCCGGCCTAGTTCCGCGGCTGCGGACAGGAGGGTTGAGTCGTTCTCCGCGTTGACCACATGCGTGCCCAGGCGTTGCCCGGCTGCGTGGTCGGCGACCGTCGCGACGCGCGTCGGGTCGCCCGTGGTCGCGACGAGGTCGTCCAAGGATCCGCAGGCCGCGGTGTCGAGAGCGATGTCGACCCCTTGCGGAGCGAGAGCGGAGAGGTGCTGCGCGAGACCGGGACCGTAGGTGGTGGGAACGCGGCGGGTCGCTAATGATCAGGGCCGTGTGGGGTGGTGAACAGGGCTTGGAGAGTCTGTGTTGCCAGGTTGAGCAGCCAGGTGTGGGCAGGGTCGTCGTCGTAACGCTGGTGCCAGAGCAGATAGAGAGGTACGGGCGGCAGGTCGAATGGCAGCGGAAGCGTGGTCAGGCCCAGCTGGTCGCGGGCAGAGCGGGTGACCGCGTCGGGGAGGGTGGCCACGACGTCGGCGTCACGGGCGAGCTGTAGCGCGGTGTCCGTCGCAGGGGCGGAGACGATGACACGGCGCTCGTGGCCGAGGGCGGCGACGACCTCGTCGACCCGGTCGAGCAGGCTTCCACGCCGGGAGACGGTCACGTGATCGGCCGCCGCGTACCTCTCGACGGTCACCGGCCCTTCGGTGAGCGGATGACCCGCCCGGACAGCAAGAATGATCCTGTCCTGGCCGATGAGTCGGTGACGGATGTCGGGCTGAGACGGCGGGTCGGCACTTGAGGCCACATCGACCTCCCCGCGACGCAGCTCAGGGGTGTCGTGGCCGGGCTCGACCGTGAGACGCATCTTCACCCCTGGGGCCTGGCGGTGCACCGCGGCGACGAGGGCGGTCCCGCAGGCGGTGGTGAGGGCGTCGTGCCAGCGGACGGTGAACACCCGCTCCAGGCCCGCCAGGTCGAGGTCCGTATGGGCGGACAGCAACTGGTGAGCTTGCTGTACCAGGGCGTGGACCTCCGTGCGCATGGCCAGCGCACGGGGGGTGGGCGTCATGTGGCGTCCGGTGCGGACCAGGATCTGGTCCCCGGTGGCTTTGCGGATGCGGCCCAGTGAGCGGCTCATCGCGGGTGCGGTGACGTGGAGCCGGGCCGCGGCCCCGGCCACGCTGCCTTCTTCCAGCAGCGCGTCCAGGGCGGTGAGCAGATTCAAATCCAGTTGCATGACGGTAACTATATAAGTGAATGCCATGCACTCGTTGTTAACAATGGGCGCTTCTGGCGTCGAGATGCGGAGCCGAAAGGAACACCCAACGCCGGCCCGCTTCGACCGAATTCAGGGAGTAGGCCATGACCGCGGTCATGCCTTTTGGCCTCGACGCCACGTTCCTGTCCGCGACGGCCGCCCGGTGAAGATCGCTCGTTCCGTCTGCGAGAGGTGCGGCGGTCATGTGTTCTTCGTGCTGGTCAACGCGTGCGGCGCGGAACGAGAGTGTTCGGGCTGCGGCAGCCGTGCGCTCATCGCGGACAGCGAGGAGTACTGGAACGAGGAGTCCTGGGAGGACGACGAGCCCGGTGCGGCCGGCTGCCCGTGCGGGAGCGAGGAGTTCGAGGCCGCGGTCGCGTTCTCGCTCGGTGCCGACGGATCCGTCCGCTGGGTGACCGTGGGTCTGCGGTGCATCAAGGATGGGTTCTGCGGGGTCTATGCCGACTGGAAGATCGACTACGGACCGACGGATCACCTCCTGACCATGGTCTAGGTCTGCAGAGCGACAGCCCGAACGGGCTGCGGTTCGTAGAAGGTTCCGTCGCGGAGCGTCGCGAAGAGGACGTCGGTCCGGCGTCTGGCGAGGCGGGGCACGGCCCGGGTGTGGTGCTTTCCCTGGACGATCTTCCCGTCGTAGTAGGCCCGCGATGCCGGATCGCCCAGGGCGGCGAACGCGGAGAGGAAGAAGGCCCTCTTGAGCTGCTTGTTTCCCCTCCGGGAAGGCTGTTCGCCGCGGATCGAGGAGCCCCCGAGTTCCGGGTGGCCGGGGCGAGACCGGCACAGGTGGCCAGGTGGCCAGGTGGCCGGGCGGTCGGGAAGGTGCTGCCGTCGCCGCTCCTTCGGGTGATCGGCCATGTCCGCAGGACCTCGGCGGCCGTCATGGTGCCGGACAGCAAGGTTCCGAGGCCGACCGCCGGACTTCGCTGGGACTTCCCGTCGTCACTTCGCCCGGTGTTCCCCCGCCTCCGGCTGCTCCAGGTGGGAGGCGAGGACCGCGGCCTGTACCCGGCGCTGTACGCCCAGCTTGGCCAGGAGGCGGGAGACGTGGTTCTTGACCGTCTTCTCGGAAAGGTAGAGCTTCCTGCCGATCTCGCGGTTGGTCAGACCCTCGCCGATGAGGGCCAGGATGTCCCTCTCGCGCGGTGACAGGCCCGCCAGCTCCGACGGCACGGCGGGGGTGTCCATCGGGTCGGCCCGCAGCGAGCGCATCAGGCGGGCTGTGGTCGCCGGGTCCAGCATCGACTGGCCCGAGGCCACCGTGCGCACCGCCGAGACGAGGTCGGATCCCTTGATCTGCTTGAGGACGTACCCCGAGGCGCCGGCCATGATCGCGTCGAGCAGGGCCTCCTCGTCGTCGAACGAGGTCAGCATCAGACACGCCAGGTCCGGCATCTGGCTGCGCAGCTCCCGGCAGACCGAGATCCCGTCGCCGTCCGGCAGCCGCACGTCCAGGACGGCGACGTCGGGGCGCAGCGCGGGGCCCCGGGCGAGGGCGTGGTCGACGGTGCCCGCGTCACCGATCACCGAGATGTCCGGCTCGGACTCGAGCAGGTCTGCCAGGCCGCGGCGGACGACCTCGTGGTCGTCCAGCAGGAACACCCGGATCGGGTTCTGCTCGCTGAAGGTGCGTGGCTGCTCCGGCATGGTGACCCCTCGTTCCCCGGCGGCGGACAGACCGCTACCGCTACCTGCCCCTGATTCCGATCATCACGCGCCGGGGTCGAATGCACCAGGGCCGACCGGCCCTACTCCTGCACGGGCGGCATCCGTGTGAGGTCGAACGCCACATCCACGACCCCTTCTACGCCGCGGACCAGCCGTGCCGCCACCGGCACCAAGGCGGTGTCGCGGACCTGGCCGGCGAGGTTCACGACGCCGTCCAGTACCTCCACGCGTACGCGCGAGTCCGGGGTGGGGAAGAGGTACGACACGACCTCGCGCCGAACCTCCTCGGCGATCTCGTCGTCGGTGCGGAGGAAGACCTTGAGCAGGTCGGCCCGGCTGACGACGCCTTGCAGCAGGCCCACGGCGTCCACCACCGGAAGCCGCTTGACCCTGGCGCGGGCCATGGTCCGGGCGGCCTGGGCGAGCGTGGTGTCCGGGTGCACGGTGAGGGCGGGGGAGGTCATGAGTTCCCCCGCGGTCACGGCCCCGGCCTTCGCCAGGTCGGACAGACGGCGCAGCTGGGTGTACCGGTCCGGGTCACTGTCGCGGAACTCCTCCTTGGGCAGGAGATCCGCTTCGGAGACGACACCGACGACCCGGCTCTCGCCCTCGATGACGGGCAGGGCGCTGACCTTCCAGTCCTGCATCAGCTGCACGATCTCCTTGAAAGCCGCCCCTCGGCCGATCGCGGCGACGGTGTGGGTCATGACATCACTGACGATGTGCGGGGTGCCGTGCATGGCCTCTCCTTCGGTATCCGTCGGAATCGGCCGGGTCAGATGAGGCTGCCGGCCCCGTGAGGGGCGTACAGGTCGAGGAGGCGGGTCCTGGCGGAGCGCAGACGGTGGGCGAGGACCCGGCCCACCCACTGGCCGACCTCGTTACCCAGGGCCGGGTCGTCGTGGCACATGGACCGGACGGCCGTGGCGTCGAACTCGTAGGCCCGTACCGGTGTCATCGCCTCGGCGCCCATCTGCCAGGCGTGCGGGGGAAACAGCCAGGACCAGCCGACCAGCTCGTTGTGGCCGAGGCGCTCGATGACGGCGGCCCGACGGCCCGGCACGTGCATGTCGAGTTCGACCATGCCGGTGCGGATGATCCAGAAGCGGTCGGCGCGTTCGCCCTCTTCGACCAGTCGCGTTCCCTGGGGGACGGAGACCTCGCGGGCGCAGCGCATGAGCCGCTCGCGGTGTTCGGCGGACAGCGAGCGCACCATGTCGGGGGTGGAGGTGGCGAGCATGACATGCCTCCCTTGCGGGCTACGAACTTGTAGTGCCAGCGTGCGCTCGGCCCTCGGCGAGGACCATGGGCCATGTGGCCCAGTGATCGGGGCCTTTCGGCATCGATCGGCTGAATGCCCCCAAGGCGAGTTGGGGCTGCACGGCCCTTCCGGGTCGGGACCTTCGGGAACGCCGGCGGGCCCGAGTGGCCGCTGTGGAGTCCTTCATGGCCAAGGTCCGCCGGCACCCCACCTACCGGGACGCCGAACACACGCAGTCGCCCGCGAGATCGATCATGCGGACCGCCGCACAGACGATGAGCGCGCCCAGCACGGCGGACGGTGTGCGCGTCAGCAGCGGGCCCGGAAAGAGCAGCATGGCGCGTGCCACCGTGCCCACGACCAGTGAGTACGCCTGCCTCCGGACGCCCGCCGAGGAGGCAGCGCGGTGCCGCTGGCGCTGCTGCTCACCGGAAAGCCGTGCAGTGCCCCGGCGCCGGGATTGGCCGCGCCCAGGGCGAGGAAACCTGGTCGGCGTCGAGCCCGGGGCCGTCGCCCGCAGACCGGTGACCGGGGCAGCCCGGCCACCCCCGCGTAGGCCATGACCTGCGGTACCAGGTACGCGGCCACGGTCACCCCGGCGAGCAGATCACCCGGGAGCCACGCGCGCCGGTAATCGAGGAGGGTAGCGAGCCCGGGCACCAGCCGGCGCCACCCCGGGACGCGCCTGGCCGAACTCCTGGACATCTGCCACCTTCCGCCGTCCGCCCTCGTGATCCACCGCTGTGTGACCAGGTCCGAGACCTCTGGCCAGGTCCGGCGCGTCCGCAGCGCCGCATCGAGCCCAACGGCCCCCGCACACAGGGCCGTTCGGCCCCACCGACGCAGACCTTCGGCATCCGGCGCCGGCCGACGTGCGGGACCAGAGTGAGTCGCGTCAGGCAACGACCCGACCGTCCCCGAAGGGAACCACCACCATGGCCGTTCACGAGCACCCGCACCGGAGCTCCGGCTTCCACCTTGCCTCGTTACGCAGGAACCGGACCGCCCCCGCCTCGGAGCCGGCCGTGTCGGCACGCACCGACACGCACACCCCGCGGGCCTACGCCTTCGCGTCCCTGCGTCTGCTCACCGGGTTCGTCTTCCTCTGGGCCTTCCTCGACAAGACCTTCGGCCTCGGCTACGCCACCCCATCCGGCAAGGGGTGGATCGACGGAGGGTCGCCGACGAAGGGCTTCCTCGGATCCGTCGCCGTCGGGCCGATGGAGTCCACCTTCCACTCCTGGGCCGGCGATCCGTGGGCGAACTGGCTGTTCATGCTCGGTCTGCTCGGGATCGGCCTCGCCCTGATCGCGGGAGTCGCGCTGCGGATCGCCGCCGTCGCCGGGACCGCGATGATGGCGCTGATGTGGATCGCCGAGTGGCCGCCGGCCAAGCACCTCTCGGACGGTTCGGCGAGCATGTCGACGAATCCGTTCGTCGACTACCACCTGATCTACGCCGTCGCCCTGATCGTCGTGGCCGCTGCCGCCGCCGACGACACTCTGGGCGCGGGCAGGCTCTGGGCCAGGCTGCCCATCGTCCGCGACCACAGCTGGCTGCGCTGAACAACGCCGACGCGATTGCCGGTCATCAGGTCCGCCGCGCCGAGCCGTACGGGGTCGCTCGGCCCGGATTCGGGACCAGTGGCCCCTGCACGAGGAACCGCTCGAAGACGACTCTGGAATCGGATCCCTTGTCCCAGGAGGTGGAGATCATGCTCCGCAGCATCACCGTAGGTCTCGACGGCTCGCGGGAGAGCCGGGCGGCCGCGGAATGGGCGGCCCGCGAAGCGAAGCTGCGCGGCCTGCCCCTGAAGATCGTCCACGTGTGGGAGCCGGTGCCGGAGCCCATGGCCCAGGCGCCGCTCCTTGGAGCCGAGACCCAGCAGCACTGGACCGAGAGGATCCCCCGGGAAGCCGCGCAAGGTCTCCGGATGCGCCACCCCGGCGTCGACGTGCGCACCGAGCAGGTGTCCGGTCATCCTGCCGAGGCGCTGGCCGAGGCGGCGAACAGCGCCGAACTGCTCGTCCTCGGCTCGCGCGGCCTCAGCGGGCTCGGCGGGTCCATGGTCGGCTCGGTCGGTCTGTCCACCCTCGCGCACGCGGACCGTCCCGTCGTGCTGGTGCGGGCCCTGGAAGTGGCGGCCGACGAGCACGAGGCGGATCCGGTCGGCGTTCCTTCCGTCGCGACGCCCTTCCTGCCCGTGGTTCTCGGGCTCGACGTCGAGCACCCGGACGAGACGCTGATCGAGTTCGCCTTCGACGCAGCCAGGCGCCGGGCGACGTCCCTGCGGGTCGTCCACGGCTGGAACCCGCCGCCGTACTACGCGTACGGCACGCCCGCCAATCCCGCGCTGCACGAGGCACTGGCCCTCGGGGACGCCGAGGCTCTCGCCGAGGCGGTGCGGCCCTGGCGGCGCAAGTTCCCGGATGTGGAGGTCATCGAGGCGTCCCGCTACGGCAGCGCGGCCGTCCACGTCGTGGAGGCCGCACGCGAGGCCTCCCTCGTGGTCGTGGGTCGGCGGATGCGCCGCAACCCCTTCGGCGCGCACATCGGTCATGTCACGCATGCCGTCCTGCACCACTCCACCGCGCCCGTCGCCGTCGTCCCCCACGGCTGACGCGCCCCCGGACAACGTCCCCTCACGTGCGAGGAGAAGAGAACCATGAAGGCAGCGGTCGTACGAGCGTTCGGTGAGCCACTGGTCATCGAGGAACGCCCCGACCCGGAGCCCGGCCCCGGCCGGGTCCGCGTCCGGGTGGAGGCCTCCGGGCTGTGCCACACCGACATCCACGCGGCCCACGGCGACTGGCCGGTCAAGCCGAACCCGCCGTTCGTCCCGGGGCACGAGGGCGTCGGCCTGGTGGAGGCGCTCGGCGAGGGCGTGACCCACCTGTCCGTCGGGCAGCGGGTCGCCGTGCCCTGGCTCGGCCGGGCGTGCGGGCGGTGCGAGCACTGCCTGTCCGGCTGGGAAACCCTGTGCGAGCAGCAGATCAACACCGGCTACGGCTGCGACGGCGCACACGCCGAGAAGATGCTCGCCCGGGCGGACTTCGCGCAGCCGGTGCCCGACGGCATCACCGCCCTGGAAGCCGCTCCCCTGACCTGCGCGGGCGTCACGACGTACAAGGCGCTGAAGGTCGCGGGCGTCCGGCCCGCCCAGCTCGTCGCGATCTCCGGCATCGGCGGTCTCGGCCATCTGGCCCTGCAGTACGCGAAGATCGCCGGTGCGACCGTGGCCGCGATCGACGTCACCGACGACAAGCTCCGGCTGGCCGCCGAACTCGGTGCGGACATCGTCATCGACGCCCGCAAGGAGAATGTCGGCGAGGTCCTCAAGCGGCACGGCGGCGCCCACGCCGCCATCGCCCTCGCGGTGAACGACGCGGCCTTCGAAGCCGTCAACTCCGGACTGCGACGCGGCGGCAAGCTGGTCATGGTCGCCCTGCCCGCTCATGGGACCGTCCGCGTGCCCATCTTCGACACCGTCCTGAACGGCACCTCGGTGATCGGCTCGATCGTCGGCACCCGGCAGGACCTCGCCGAAGTCTTCCAGCTGCACGCCGCGGGCCGCACCGAGGTCGTCTACGAGGCCCGCCCGCTCGCCTCCGTCAACGAGTGCATCGACGAGGTGCTGCGCGGCGAGGTCAAGGCCCGCATCGTGTTCGACCTCGACGCGGGACGGTGAGGACGATGGACCTCCCGATCGTCGTCGGGGTCGACGGATCAGGGCCCAGCCTGCGGGCCGTCGACTGGGCGGCCGACGAGGCCGCCCTGCGCGGGATCCCACTGCGGGTGGTGTACGCCTCCCTCTGGGAGCGCTACGAGGGCGAGTCCCTCGCGGAGGACATCGGCAAACCGTCCGAGCAGGTGCGGGCCGAGGACATCGTGCGGGTGGCCGCGGAACGCGCCCGCCTGCGCCGGGCAGCCGTCGAGATCTCCACCGACGTGCTGCCGGAGGAGCCCGAGTACGCCCTCGTTCGCGAGGGACGCAGAGCCGTCGCGCTGGTGCTCGGCACCCGAGGGCGCGGCGGCTTGGCGGAGATGCTGCTCGGGTCGGTGAGCCTGAGCGTCGCCGCGCACGCCGACTGCCCGGTGATCGTGGTGCGTCCCGGCAACGACAACCAGGTCCGTGTGGGTGCGCGCGGCCGCGTGGTCGTGGGCGTCGGGGAGCAGGGCGCGGACTCCGCGGCGCTGCGCTTCGCCGTCCGGGAGGCGGGGCTGCGCCATGCGAGCCTGGACGCCGTACGGGCCTGGCGGTGCCCCGCGCACGAGAGCACCGACCACCCCCTGCTCGTCGGCGAACCCGCGCGGCTGCACGAACAGCACGCCGTCGAGGCCCTGGACAGGGCGCTGAAGGAGACGCCCGCAGACGTGGACCTGCACCGGCTGACGGTCGAGGGCCCGGCCCGCAGGGTTCTGCTGAACGCCTCGCACGAGGCCGACCTGCTGGTGGTCGGCTCCCGCCGCAACCAGGGACACCTCGGGCTCCAGCTGGGGCGCGTGGCCCATGCGGTGCTGCACCACGCCGGCTGCGCCGTCGCGGTCGTACCCGAGGGGATGTGAGAGCGATGGCCGGCTGCTCGGAGGCTCGCCGCGTGGACATGGGCCCGTTGATCCCGCGGCGGTCGCCGGCAGCTGGTCGACGGGGACCGCTCCGGGAGCTTCGGCACCGACGGTGGCACCTCGCGGTACGGCACGAACGACAGCAGGTGGGCGAACGTGTTCAGCCGGCCCGGCCACGCCCGGGTTGCGATGTCCGGCGAACCGCTTGAGCGTCCTGCCCTCTAGGTGCACCGGGCCATGGCGGCGGCGATGGACGACGCCCTGGACCGGATCGCCGTGATGCAGCGGACCGCACGCGAGGACGGCGTCACCGAGCGCGTGCAGTGGCCCATGATCGTGCTGCGCACGCCGAAGGGCTGGACCGGCCCCGCCGAGGTGGACGGCGTACCCGTCGAGGGCACCTGGCGCGCCCATCAGGTCCCCCTGGCCCAGGCCCGGGACAACCCCGAGCACCTTCGCCAGCTGGAGACGTGGCTGCGCTCGTACAGGCCCCAGGAGCTCTTCGGCGAGGACGGACGGCCTGTCGCCGACGTCCTCGCCTGCGTCCCCGACGGCGCCAAGCGGCTCGGCGCCACCCCGCACGCCAACGGCGGCCTGCTCGTCCGGGACCTGCCCCTCCCGCCGCTCGACGACTTCGCCGTACCCGTCGACAAGCCGGGCACCACCCTGCACGAACCGACGCGCGTCCTGGGAGACCTCCTGGCCCGGGTGATGAAGGGCACGGTCGGGCGCCGCGACTTCCGCCTCGTCGGCCCGGACGAGACCGCCTCCAACCGGCTCCAGGCCGTCTTCGACGTCAGCGGAAAGGCATGGCAGGCCGAACACCTGCCCGTCGACGAGCACCTCGAACACCATGGCCGGGTGATGGAGATCCTCTCCGAACACACCTGCCAGGGCTGGCTGGAGGGGTATGTGCTGACCGGCCGGCATGGACTGTTCTCCTGCTACGAGGCGTTCGTCCACATCGTCGACTCGATGGTGAACCAGCACATCAAGTGGCTCAAGACGTCGAGGGAGCTGGCCTGGCGCGCGCCCATCGCCTCCCTCAACTACCTGCTCACCTCGCATGTCTGGCGCCAGGACCACAACGGCTTCTCCCACCAGGACCCCGGCTTCGTCGACCACGTCCTCAACAAGAGCCCGGACGTCGTACGCGTCTACCTGCCGCCGGACGCCAACACCCTGCTGTCGGTGGCCGACCACGTCCTGCGCAGCCGGGACTACGTGAACGTGATCGTGGCCGGGAAGCAGCCGTGCTTCGACTGGCTGTCCATGGACGAGGCCCGCGCCCACTGCGCCCGCGGCGCCGGGATCTGGGAGTGGGCGGGCACGGAGAACGGCGGTGAGCCGGACGTCGTGCTGGCCTGCGCCGGCGACGTCCCCACCCAGGAGGTGCTCGCCGCCGCCCAGCTGCTGCGCCGGCACCTGGGGGACCTCGCCGTCCGCGTGGTCAACGTCGTCGACATGACCCGGCTACTGCCGCGTGAGGAACACCCGCACGGGATGGGCGACTTCGAGTACGACGGCCTGTTCACCACCGACAAGCCGGTGATCTTCGCCTACCACGGCTACCCCTGGCTGATCCACCGCCTCGCCTACCGCCGCACCGGCCACCGCAACCTGCACGTACGCGGCTACAAGGAGTCCGGCACCACGACCACGCCGTTCGACATGGTCGTGCGCAACGACCTCGACCGCTACCGCCTCGTCATGGACGTCATCGACCGCGTCCCCGGCCTCGCGGTGCGCGCCGCCGCCGTACGCCAGCAGATGGCCGACGCACGCACCCGGCACCAGGCCTGGATCCGCGAACACGGCACCGACCTGCCCGAGGTCGCCGAGTGGACCTGGAACAGCTGACCCGCGCCTCACCGCCTGGGAGGAATCACCGCCATGACCGTACGCGTCGGCATCAACGGCTTCGGCCGCATCGGCCGCACCTACCTGCGCGCCGCCCTCGACCGCGCCGAAGAGGGCACCCGCCGTGAAGGGACCGTCCGGCGCGCGAGGTGGGCCGGACGGCCCAAGCGGATCGGGTGATCACCAGACAAGCTGGATGTGTAGGGCGACTCGGCACGCGAACAACGGGATGGTGAGGAGCGACATGAAAGGCTTCGTCTTCCACGGCCCCGGGCAGTCCGCCTGGGAGGAGGTCCCGGACCCTGGCATCAAGGAGCCCACCGACGCCGTCGTGCGGGTGGGCGCCGTCACCATCTGCGGTACGGACCTGCACATTCTCAAGGGTGACGTGCCCGAGGTGCGTCCGGGGACCGTCCTGGGCCACGAGGCGGTCGGCGAGATCGTCGAGGTCGGCAGCGACGTCCGGACCGTCCGCCCGGGCGACCGTGTGCTGGTCTCCTGCATCAGCGCGTGCGGTCGCTGCCGCTTCTGCCGAGAGGGCAGCTACGGCCAGTGCCGGGGCGGCGGGGGCTGGATCCTCGGCCATCTGATCGACGGGACCCAGGCCGAGTATGTCCGTGTCCCCTTCGCCGACCTGTCGGTGCACGCCCTGCCCAGCGCGGTGGAGAACAAGGACGCCGTCCTGCTGGCGGACATCTTCCCGACCGCATACGAGGTGGGCGTGCTCAACGGACGGGTCCGTCCGGGAGACACCGTCGCCGTCGTCGGAGCCGGGCCCATCGGCCTCGCCGCGATCGCCACCGCGCGCCTGTTCGCACCCGAGCGGATCGTCGCCGTCGACCTGGCCGCGTCCCGGCTGGAGGCGGCCAAACGCCTCGGCGCCGATGCCGTGGCCGATGCCCGCGAGGACCCCGAGCTGCTGATCGCCGATCTCACCGACGGGGTCGGCGCGGACGTGGCCATCGAGGCGGTCGGTGTGCCGGAGAGCTTCGAGCTGTGCACCCGCGTGGTGCGGCCCGGCGGCCACGTCGCCAACGTCGGCGTGCACGGCAAGCCCGCCACCCTGCACCTGGAAGACCTGTGGATCAAGAACGTGACCATCACCACGGGTCTGGTGGACACCCACTCCACGCCCACCCTGCTGCGCATGGCAGCCGCGAGCAGGCTGCCCACCGCGCAGCTGGTCACCCACACCTTCCCGCTGGACCGCATGGAGGAGGCGTACGACGTCTTCGCGCGGGCCGCCGACACCGGCGCGCTCAAGGTGGTCCTCGGCGAGCAGTCGCACGAGGAGGTCGCTGTCCGGGCGGCCTGACGAGAGGACGTGACAGGTCATGACCGAACAACACACGGCGAAGGCGCCGGAGGGAGCACCGTCGGGAGATCTGGGCCGCCGGCTCGCCACACGCCGCACCCAGCTCGGACTGACACGTGAGGAGACGGCCGGCCGGGCAGGCATGGATCCCGGCTACCTGAGGCACCTGGAGGAACATCCCGACGCCTCACCGAGCCACGGCGCGCTGCTCAGACTGGCGGGGGCCCTGGAGACCACGGTCCTGTCGCTCGCAGGAGGGGACGCCGACCTGCCGCCCGGTCCCGGACGGGCCGGGCACTCACCCGAGTTCACCGAGCTGAGCAGGACCGAGTGCGGCGACCTGCTCTCGACGCACGGTGTCGGAAGGCTCGCGGTGTCCACCGCCCAGGGTCCGGTGATCGTCCCTGTCAACTACAGCGTCGTCGACGGCACGATCGTCTTCAGGACCGCAAGCGGCGCGACGCCGGCGCTGGGGGTCGGCAGCGAGGTCGCCTTCGAGATCGATCGCATCGACGACGCCTTCAGCCAGGGCTGGAGCGTGCTGGTACGCGGGCACGCGCGCAGGGTGACGGATGTCGACGAGGCGCGACGGCTCGCGCGACAGGCTTACAGCACACCGTGGGCGGGCGGTCGGCGTGACGTGTGGGTGCGCGTCGAGCCGTACGCCGTCACGGGACGCCGCATCACGGTCTGAACGGGGTCGTTCTCAGGCCGGCCAGGCACCGAAGGTCCCTGGCCACAGGCTCCTCACGGCTTGAGGACGGCCCAGCGCGGCCCGGATTCACCAGGTGAGAGACGAGAAGGCAGATGGACGCCAACGACGGATTCCGCGAACTCGACCGGCGGGAGTGCCTACGCCTGCTGGCCAAGGTGCCCGTGGGACGCATCGTGTACACCCGGCACGCGCTGCCGGCCGTCCTGCCGGTCAACTTCGCCCTGGACCGCGACGACGCCGTGCTGATACGCACCTCGGCCGCCTCGGAACTGGTGCGCGCGATCGACGGAGCGGTGGTCGCCTTCGAGGCCGACGAGGTCGACGCGGCCACACACTCCGGGTGGAGTGTCGTGGTCACCGGAGCCGCCGGCCTGATCACCGACCCCGCCGAGCACGAACGGCTGCTGCGCACCGGACCGCGTTCCTGGGTGTCGGCGCCTCGGGAGATCTTCGTACGCATCGATCCGGAGCTGGTCACCGGTCGCGAACTCGCGGCCGGACGCACCCTGTACGGCGTACGCCTCCCCTTCTGAACGGCCCTTGCCACAAGGGCCGTTCGGCACTCGGGCGGGCCCGCTCGGCGTCTGCCGCGGGCCTCGGAGCCCGAGCAGCATGGTCCGAGGAGGCCGGTGCCCATGGCACGCGACGCCTCCACCGGGCAGATACCCACAACAGGGGGACAGCCATGACCTCACGTCACATAGCCGTAGGAGTGAACGGCTCCTTGATCTCAGTACGGGCGTCGGACTGGGCCGCGGCGGAGGCCGAGAGGCACGGCGTCGCCCTTCGTCCGCTGTACGCGGTCCCGGACCGCGACGAGGCCGCACCGGTCCTTCGTTGCGCCGCGTCGCGGACATGGCGGCGGCAGCCGGGTCTGCCGGTGGTGACCGTCGCCGTGGAGGGCGGCGCGGTGCACGCGCCGGCGCGGGAGAGTGCGGTCGCGGACCTGACGGTCGTCGAAACATGGACCTTGTCCTCGAAGACGCCGCGACCGGTCTCCTCCACCGCGAGCATCGCGAGCGCCGTGTGCTGGTCGAGGGCGGCGACCGACGCCTTCTCACGATGTGGTCGACCTGCTCCTGGTCGAGCGCCTCGTAGTCGGCGAGTGCCTTGAGCCCGTTCGTCACCAGCCGGTCCACCGCGATGGCGATGTCGAACGGCGCGCCGGCGGGGCCGGCGGTCGCGCCGGGTTCGTCGGGGCGGGTCAGGGGGCGAACCTCCGTCGTCGAGAGGGTGCCGCCGCAGGCCCTCTGCGAAGTCGTACACGTAACGGACCATGGCGCCGGTCTCCTCCGTGGGTCCGCGGGCTGGACACAGCTCCAGCGTCGGACTGCCGGGACGGGAGGGGCAGGGGCTGTCGGGCCCCTCCGCGGGGCCGGTCGGCCCAGGCGGGAAACACCGTGCACTCGGCCCGATCGGTTACCGCGCGCTCCGGCCGAGCACTAACGTGGCACATGACCGGACCGGTGGGCGTCCGAGCGTTGAGGGGACCTGGGAGGAACACAGGTGGTGAGCCCCGAGGAGGCCCGCGTACGGCTGCCGCAGCTGCGACTGGACGAGCTGCTGGAGGAGCTGCAGGCGCGGCTGGACGCTGCCCGCGGCACCCGCGACCGGGTGCACAGCCTGCTGGAGGCGGTACTGGCGGTCGGCCGCGAGCTGGACCTGGAACAGGCCCTTCGCAGCATCGTGGAGGCGGCAGCGGTGCTCGTCGACGCCGAATACGCGGCGCTCGGCGTGATCGGTCCGGACGGAAAGCGGCTGTCCGCCTTCCATACGGTCGGTGTCAGCGAGGAGCAGATCGCCGAGATCGGCCCGTACCCGGAGGGCCACGGCATCCTGGGCGAGCTGATCAGTCACCCGGAGCCGCTGCGTCTGGCGAAGATCTCCGATCACCCGGCCTCGTACGGCTTCCCGGCCCACCACCCGCCGATGAACACCTTCCTCGGCGTCCCGATCCGGGTGCGCGATCAGGTCTTCGGAAACCTGTATCTGACCGAGAAACGGGGCGGTGCCCAGTTCGACGAGGACGACATCTCGGTCACGCTGACGCTGGCCGTGGCGGCCGGAGTCGCGATCGACAACGCCCGGCTGTACGCCGAGTCCCGGCAGCGCGAGCGGTGGCTGCGGGCGAACGCGGAGATCACCCACAGCCTCATGTCCGGCGGTGCGCGTACCGAGGTCCTCGGCCTGATCGCCGAGCGAGCGGGCGATATCACCCAGTCCGCCCTGACCGCGGTCGCACTGCCCATGGGCGACATCGGGGCGCTCGCTGTGGAGATCGCCGTCGGGATGGACGCCGAGGCGCACCGGGGGCTCGTCCTGTCCATGGACAAGAGCCTGATGGGACTGGCCTTCGCCGGCGCGGCTCCGGTCACCAGCGCCGACGTCGGCCACGACGAACGGATCTCCCTCGAGCCTCCCCGGTTCGGTGGACTCGGCCCCGCCGTGGCCGTGCCCATCGGCACGGACGAGGCGGGTCCACGAGGCGTGGTGCTGCTGGCACGAGAGGCCGGCGGGCCGGCGTTCTCGGCGACGGAGACCGAGACGTTGCAGGCTTTCGCCGCGCAGGCCGCCATCGCCATGGAACTGGCGGAGCGCCGCGAGGACGCCGAGCAGATCGCCGTGCTGGAGGACCGGGACCGGATCGCCCGCGACCTGCACGACCTGGCGATCCAGCGGCTGTTCGCCACTGGCATGACCCTCCAGAGCGCCGGCCGTTTCATCGAGCACGAAGGGGCCTCCGAACGCGTGGCGCGCGCGGTGGACGACCTCGACGAGACCATCAAGATCATCAGATCGACGATCTTCGGACTGCGCACCCGCGACGGCGCCGGGGAGGCCGGTCTGCGGGCCCGCGCCGTACGGGTCGTGGGGGAGGCGGCACCGGTCCTGGGTTTCGCCCCGAGTGCGCGGATGGAGGGCCTGCTGGACACCGACGTGCCGAAGGAGACCGCCGACCACGTGGTGGCGGTGCTCTCCGAGGCACTGACCAACATCGCCCGCCACGCCCGTGCGAGTCGTGCCGACGTGGTCCTGGCCACGGACGGCCGCGAGGTGCGCCTGTCGGTCACCGACAACGGTGTGGGCATCCCGGCCGGCGGCCGCCGCAGCGGGCTGCGCAACATGGCAGAGCGGGCCGAGCAATTGGGCGGCGGACTGGAGGTCGGGAAACCCGAGGGCGGCGGGACCGTGCTGAGCTGGCGGGTGCCGTTGCGGAAGGCTTAGGGCGCGTGCACGGCGGACCCGGCTGCTCGTGGCGGAGCGCTCAGGTCCGTGCCGTCAGCGCCGTCCGGTGCGCCACGGCCCGGCCGAGGCCGCTCGGTATGGGAACCCCTCGCGACGAACCACGTCGTAGACGGACGCCATCATCAGGACCGGCTCGGCGGCACCCCGTTACCGCCTGCGGCCGCGTCCTGCCACGCCCGCATGCCCGCCCGGGACGCTTCCTTGGCCTGCCGCCACTTTTCCGCTGCCTGCTCGGTGGGGGGCACTTCCATACGATGGATTCTCCGCCGGCCGGCGGAGAACACGGCGAAGCCCGCGAGCGCCATGCCAGAACATGCCAGCGCCACGCCGACGGCGGTGAGCACCGCTCCGGCCCTTACGAGCCGGGTGTCCAGGTCATCCAACAGTTGGGACTGGTAATGGTGATGGCTCATGAACCAATCATGGGACGCCACAGGGCGCCGCGCCTCTTGGCGGGGGCCGAAGGGCTCGGAAACGGCGAGGCGGGTCCCGTCGGAGACATGTGGGAGGACCTCCATCGCGGGGTGGAGGGCGCGAAGGGCATCGACGCGGGTCTGAAGGAGAGCGGTAGAGAGGGGGAACTCCACGCCGGGCCTGTGTCGCGGAGGTTGGCAGGGTGTGGCGTACCAGCCGATGCCGAAGCCGTCGTCATGGGTGGTCTACACGCCGAGTCGTGAGTGCAGACTCTGGTCGATGATCGAGTGCGCCGGTCAGTTGAGAAGATCGTCGAGCGGGATGAGCGTTCCCGGGTGAGCGAGCCACTGGCACATGGACCACGCCTCGTTTCGGTCGTCTCACATGTGAAAAGCCTAGCTCTGGCAGGGGCCTCGCGCCCGTCGTGCCGGCCGGGCAGAGCCGGTCGTCGGATTCCGGCCGTGGGCCGCTCGGCCCGGCGAAGCGTCGTCAGGCGGTGAGCCTTGCCGCGCCAGGCTGGGTCTTGGGGATCCGTGAGGTGAAGAACAGGGCGACCAGGGCGGCGAGGGCGAGGGCGGCGAGTGCGGCGCGCAGGCCGTCGAGCCTTGCTTCGGTGTTCGCGTCGAGCACTTCCTGGGACTTCTCCTCGCTCACGTGGGCGTCGTCGAGAGCTTCTCCGAGCTGAGCGTCCGACAGGAAGGGCGCGCCGCTCTGGAGTTCGACGTTGGCCTGGCTCTTGACCTGGTCCGGGACGTCCGGGTTCTGCTCGACGGTGGTCAGGAACGAAGTCGTGAGCGCGGCGATCATGATGGAGCCGGCGAGTGCCGTGCCGATCGAGGCGCCGAGGTTGGTGACGGCGTTCTGGACTCCACCGACTTCGGCGCTCTGCGCCTCTGGCACGGCGGACACGGTGACCGAGCCGAGCTGGGAGGCCAGCGCGCCCATGCCGAGCCCGATCAGCAGGAGGGGGATGGTGACGATCTCCCCGCCGGCGTCGGTGTCGAGCGCGGCCATCAGGACCACCGCGCCGGCGAGCAGCGCGAGGACCCCGAGCCGTACGACCCGCCGGGGCGAGACGTCCGGGAGGAGGCGCGGGATCAGGATCGCGGCCGCCAGCAGGGTCAGGGAGAGGGGCAGGATGCGGGCGCCGGTCTCGAGTGCGGACAGGCCGAGGGCGACCGACAGATAGAGCGGTACGACGAAGAAGACGCCCATCTGCACGAGGTACTGGAAGAAGAACATCGTGAGGCCGCCGGTGAGCTGCTTGTTCTGGAGCATGGCGGGGTCGACGAGCGGGTCCCTGCGCTGCTTCACCACGCGGGCCTCCCAGCGGAGGAAGAGCCAGATCAGAAGCAGGCCGGCCAGCATCAGCCATACGACCAGCGACACCCCGAGCCACGAGGGCGCGTCGGGCTTCGGCTGGAACCAGCCCCATTCGTCCGAGCGGAGCACTCCATAGACGAAGATCCCGAGCCCGGCTGCGGAGAGCACGGTGCCGACGAGGTCGATGCGCGCGTGTTCGCCGACTGGCGCGTCGGTGATGCGGCGGGCGAACAGCACGATGAAGAGCACGATCACGACCTCGCCGGCGAACACCCAGCGCCAGGAGAAGTACGTGGTCGCGAGGCCCCCGATGAGCGGCCCCAGCGCGATGGCCACGGCCCCCGCGGCCGCGACGAGTCCGTAGGCGGCGGGGCGCCGTTCCACGGTGAAGTTGCTCGCCACGAGCGTCACGATCGCGGGCAGGATGAGCGAGGCTCCGATGCCCTCGAGCAACGACCAGCCGATCAGGAGGACGGTCAGGTTGGGTGCGAGTGCCGTGGTCAGGGAGCCGCAGCCGTAGATGATGCAGCCGATCATGAACGCGCGTTTTCGGCCGATCAGGGCGCCGACCTTGCCGCCGGGGATCATGAACATCGCCATCACGAGGGTGTAGGCGGTGATGGCTCCTTGGACCCCGGTCACCGTCGTGTCCAGGTCCTCGGCCACGGTCGCGATCGACACGTTCATGACCGAGCTGTCGAGGGCCATCAGGAACTGACCTGCCGCGAGTGTCGGCAGGACGAGACGGGTTGTCGCCGACTTGGCAGCAGTGTCTGCAGTTGATCCCATAGGCGCATAGTTGCAATTGATTCGATATGGTCCCCGCGACCCGCCACGCGTGTCAGCCGCTTGGCAGTGACGGGGGTGAGGATGAGTGGGGGCAGCTGCCCAGTCAGCCCGCCCGGCGCTGTTCGAGGACCCCTGCGCCGGAAGGACGTGCCGAGCAGTGCCGCATCGAGCCGGTGAAGCCGGGAGTATCACCGGGAGGCGCGCCCAAGGGGGAGAGAGGCAGACGCGTACGTATCGGCACCGTGCCCATGCCGGTGAGGAGCAGGTCGGCACGGCGCCGATCACGACGGCGTCAGTCCCTTCGCTGTCCGCCCCCTGCCGCATGCCGCCGTCAGCCGTGCCGGATCACCGCCGGCCACCCACCGCAGACGGGCCACCAGCAATTCCTCGTCGAGAACCTCACGCACATATCCGTCGACGACCCCCAGCTCACCGGGACGCTGCGAGGGGCGGAAACAGTCACTTCGTCGGACGCAGATGCGGAGGCCGTGTACGCGCCTGACGATCGCCCGCCGTGATCGCTCAGGTCCTGTCTCCGCGTCGGCCTCCCACTCGCTACCTGTCACTTTCCTCCTTCCGGCGCAGACCCCTCTGCACCGCCCCGGCCACCACCTTGGCGGCCACGCCGACGAGCAGGATGTTGCCGGTGATCTGGACCATCGTGAGGATGCGTGCCGTCTGCGTGTCGGCGGTGATGTCGCCGAAGCCGACCGTGCTGAACACGGTGAGGGTGAAGTACAGGGAGTCGGTCCTCGTGAGGGGTTCGCTGAAGCTGCCGTGCGTGCTGCGCTCGAGCAGGTAGTAGGCCGCCGCGAAGAGCAGCAGGAAGAGCGGGAGAGTCGTAGCGAGGGTCTCGACGGCCCGCAGACGGGGGGAGGGGGAGCGGGTGATCGTACGGATCTGCCAGGCGAAGAGCGCCAGCATGGCCAGCAGGCCCACGACGATTCCGACCGCCGAGCCACCCGAGAACCCCGAGTCCATGGGCAGCAGGTAGTACCCGACGACGAGTCCGGTCGAGGTCACGGCCGTCCGAAGGACCGCGAGCACCGCTTGGCGGCGGGCCGGCCCGGACGGCCGCGCCGCAGCGCTCGCCGCGTGATCGGGGGGAGGATCCGGATGGTTCATGTGCTCCTCCTCGGCTTGCGGGAAGCCGCTGCGCGCTCTCGTCCGTGCACGTGGGGGCGCCTACTTCGTGCCGGGGTGTCAGCCGTGGTGGTGCCCCGCCGCGGTTCGTCCCATCGTCCGCGCCAGCCGTTCCACCCGGCGCCAGTTCATGGGGGGCCTGCCCTGGGGGACGCCGGGGCGGTGGCGGGGCACGCGGACGCGAAGGGCGCGCGGCTCGATACGGCAGTGGACCGGGGTGGGCAGGACGAGTGCCTCGCCGTCGACGCCCACGGGCACGGTGGGGGCGTCGGCGTCCACGACGACTTCCTGGGCGGTCAGCGAGGCGAGAGCGGGTGAGTGCCTGCCGCGGAGCACACCCACTGCCTGGGCCGCGTTGTCGACCTTGATGCCGAGCACCCCGAGGACGCCGGAGTCCAGCCGCTCGCGACGGCCCATGCCCGCCGGATCGTCCATCCGGTAGGGGTTGTTGCTCACCAGTACGGCCTGGGGTGCCTCGATCACCGCCGTCGTGCCCTGCGCGCGGACGGTGAGACGCGGGCCGTTGTGGTGGGTCAGCAGGTCGGGGAGGAGCTGAAGGGCGGTACCGGCCTTGTCGTCGCGGTATGCGGGACTCTGGACGACGGTCGCGTAGGCGCCGAAGGAGGCGTTGTTCACGAAGATGCGGTCGCCGATGTAGCCCAGGTCGATGCGGAGTTCGACGCCGTCGGTGAGCGCGTCCAGGCACAGCGAGGGGTCGTCCCTGTCCAGGCCGAGGTCCAGGGCGAAGTGATTGCGGGTACCGGCGGAGATCACCAGGAAGGGAAGGCCCCGTTCGGCCGCCACTCCGGCGACCAGGGCCTGGGTGCCGTCGCCGCCGGCGACGCCGAGCAGGTCGGCGCCGTGGTCGGCGGCCTGCCGGGCGAGCGCGGCCACGTCCTGATGATGGTCCGGGTCCAGGACGGCGACCTGCGCGCCGAGGGCCTTCGCCTTCTCCTCCGGGTGGAACGCCTCGACCTTTCCGCCGCCCGAGCGCGGGTTCATGATGAGGAACGGCCGCAGCGGGGCGGCGACCGCGCGTTCCCGGGCGGCCGCCGGTCCGCGGACGGCGGCCAGCGCGGCTCGGCCGCAGGTGATGGCCAGTACCCACAGGGCGAGCGAGACGAGCGCAACCCACAGCAGCCCTGCCACCGCGTAGAGCACCACTACGGCGACGGGCGCGGCGCATGCCAGTACGACGGCCAGCGCCCTGGCCGCCCCCGTGCGCGCCAGCGCCCACCACACGCCCGCGGCCGCGATCACCAGCCCGGCCCCTCCCACTGCCACGAGCAGGAGGCTCTGGAGTCCGGCGAACAACAGCAGGACCACCACCGCCGCCGCTCCCGCAACCAGGGCCAGACGTGCTGTCCAGCGCGGAGCCGGGCGCTTCCTTGCATGTGCTGCCGTCTTCATGCGACCTCCCACGTGCGGACGTCCTTAGGACGTCCTTGCCCTATAGCACCGGAGCCCGCGTAAAACCGGACTCACCCGTGACGGGCGATTACCGCGGGACGCAGACAGAGAAGAACGATTCCGGCGCCCGGCAAACGGCCATCACCGGCTGATCCCACGCGAATCCGGTGCCCGCGAGACATGGGGGCGGGCCGCCCGTCGGAGATGACCGCGCCGGTGGTCGACCCGGTCCCCCGCGGAACAGGCACGGCGGCCGGAGCCGCTGCGACGACGCTACTTCTCCGATGGCCGTCAGCCCCAAACCCGCCGGCCGGCACAGACCGGGAGGGAACCTCCCAGTGATCACGGAGTTCGATGCCCTCGGACCACCCGTCGCAGGGGCGCTCAGGAATCGAGGAGCCTGCGCTTCTGCTCCTCGAACTCCGCCTCCGTCAGGACGCCCTGGGTCTTGAGTTCGCCGAGCTGCTTCAGCTGTTCGATCTTGCTGGTCATGTCGCCGGTGAGGTCGCCGATCTCCAGGCCGGTCACCGAGCCGTCGGTGTCCTTGCGGATGAACGTCTGGTCGAGGATCCGGATGAGACCGCGGTCCGCCAGATCGAGCAGGAGGGGGAGGCCCCCGCCGGTCATTCGGTTGCCCGGGAACTCGATGACCAGACAGTCGATCGGCCCCATATCGCCGGATATGTCGACGTCGTCGAATACGTCGCTCACGGCGTCACCTCTGGGCTCGTGGCTTCCCCGTTCCATTGGATCACCGGACCGGGGCGGTCGCACGTCGTGCGCGGTTCACCCGTCAGGCTCACCCGGGTCGCCGGTTCGGCATCGGGCGGATCTTCTGGTGCCCATGACCGACGCAGGCGGCGAGCCGCTATCGAACCGGGAGCGCAGTGAACTCGAAGAGCTGCGGCACCGAGTGGGCGCCCTGGAGAGCGAAGCGCGCCCGCGGGCGGCGCGGCATCACCCGTTCCGGTCCACGGGTTCGGTCCTGCTGATTCTCTTCGCGGCGCTGCTGTCGCTGCTGTCCGTCGTCGCGGTCTGGGCGAACAGCATCGTGCGGGACAC
Organism: Streptomyces sp. NPDC102259; assembly: GCF_044766465.1. Lineage (NCBI taxonomy): Bacteria > Bacillati > Actinomycetota > Actinomycetes > Kitasatosporales > Streptomycetaceae > Streptomyces > Streptomyces sp. NPDC102259. The sequence continues at coordinate 22,777 of NZ_JBIWMA010000027.1, forward strand.
GGACCGCTACGTCGCCACCGTGGGGCCGCTGGCCTCCGATCCGGACGTGCAGAAGGCGGTCACCAACCGGGTCACCAACGTGGTGCTGGCCCAGATCGACGTGGACGCGCTGGTCAAGCAGCTGCAGGACACCGTGTCGGAGAAGGGCGTCCCGCCGAAGGCGGCCCAGCTGGTGGGAAAACTGCAGGCGCGGTGAGCAGTCGTCCGACCAGAGCTGCGGTACGGGGCTTGCGCCTCAAGATCCGGCGTTTCGCCAGGTCAGCGCACCCTCCCGCGGGGTTTCAAGGGGACAGCCGGCAGCTCCGGTGCGGGCAGGGGCCCGCCGTCGTAGCCCTTCACCTCGCCGAAGCGGGTGCCCTGCGTCCAGTCCTCGCGGGCCTGGGCGATCTCCTCCTGGGACCGGCCGACGAAGTTCCACCACATGACGAGTTCCTCCTCGAACGGCTCGCCGCCGAGGAGCATCAGGCCCGCCTCGGACTCGGCCCGCAGGGGCAGTTCGGTGCGGCCGCAGCCGAGGTAGAGCATCGAGCCCGGGAGCAGCGGCACCCCGTCGACGTGCGCCTCGCCGGACATCGACAGCACGCCGTACTCGAAGTCGGGGAGCAGCGGCAGCCGGACGTCGGCACCCCGGGCGAGTGCCAGGTCGGCGCCGACGAGCGGGGTGTACGTCGTGCCGGGGGAGGTGGAGCCGTCGAGGGCGCCGAGGAGCAGGGTGGCGGTGAGGCCGGGAGCGGTGACCGTGGGCAGGTCGGCGTGGTGCTCGAAGCGGGGGTCGGTGTGCCGGTGGGTGTCCGGCAGCGCCACCCACAGCTGGGCGCCGTGCAGATACCGGGCGTGCGACCGCGGGCTCTCCTCGGAGTGGCTGATCGCCCGCCCCGAGGTCATCAGCCCGAGTTCCCTGGGCCGGATGGTCTGGAGGCTGCCGGTCGAGTCGCGGTGCAGCACCTCGCCCTCGTGCAGCCAGCTGACGGTCTGGAGCCCCATGTGCGGATGCGGCGGGACCTGCATGCCGGGTTCGTCGGCGATGTCGTCGGGGCCGTAGTGGTCGACGAACGCCCAGGCGCCGATCATGCGCCTGCCGAGGTTCGGCAGCAGCCGGCGCACCTCCGTCGATCCGCCGAGCTTCACGTGCCGGGGGCTCAGCAGTTCGCGGACGGGTTCGGCGACGACGAATCCACGGCCGCCGCACACACTCGGTACGGGCGCGCGGTCAAGGTTGCTCATGCGGTCAACCTAGCGGTCGGGTGCGGCGACCGTGCGCAGAAGGAACGGCGTCGGGTTCGGTGTGCCCTTCGGCGGGGTGTTCAGTCGGCCAGGGCCGCGGCGAGTTCCGTGGTGGCCCGCACGATCTCGGTGTCCCGCTCGGCGAGCAGTTGACGCAGGACGTCGCGCTGGGCGTGGACGGCGTGCCGGGCCGCGCGTTCCCATGTCACGTAGTTGTCGGGGTGGTGCAGCAGTTTGGGATACGCGGCGGCGGTGGTCTCCCACTGCCGGGTGTCGGCGATGCTCTTCAGCAGGCGCAGGATCTCCGCGCGGCAGGTGACCTGGGGGAGCCGGACGAGTTCCCAGAGGAAGGGCACCGTGGCCGCCGTCGCCTCGTCGACGACGAATCCGAACTGGCAGATCCGGCGGCGCAGTTGGCCGAGTGCGGAGCCGGCGCTGTCGGCGTCGCCGCGGGCGAGCGTGGTGAGCAGGAACGGGATGCCCGCCGCGGAGCCGGTGGAGTCCTTGATCTCGGGCCACGGTACGTGTCCCAGGTCCTTCAGCGGTGCGGGTCTCTTCGTGGCAGTCATGTCAGGTGTCAGATGTCGGGTCGGGGTCAGGACGGGAGCGGGTCGGCAGCATCGCCCAGACGGTCTTGCCCACGGGGGAGCGCCGGGTCCAGCCCCAGTGTTCGGAGAGGGCCTCGATGATGTTCAGTCCGCGGCCGTGTTCCAGGAGGGCGCCCGCGGTGCTCGAGTGGACGGGCAGGTTGTCGCTCGGGTCGGTGACCGCGCACACCAGGTGCGCGCGGCGCAGGGTGAGCCGCAGTCGTACGTGGAACTCGTCCGTCGAGGTGTGCGGGAGTCCGTGCAGGACGGCGTTGGCGGCCAGTTCCGTGACGACGGTGAGCGCGTCGTCGGTGCAGTGCTCCAGGGACCAGCAGTCGAGGGTGCGCTGGGTGAACTCCCGTGCCTGGGCGAATCCCTGGCGGCTGCCCGTGAGGTACAGGGCGGCGGTTCTGGGGGAGCCGCGGACGAGGACGGACTCGTGGCTCCGGATCTGCGCAGGTGATGACACGGGGCATCTCCCTGAGGCGACGTCAGGACGTGGGGTTGGAAGTGCGGTTGACGACATGGCTATTATCCACGCTGACGAGGTCCTCGTGCAATTTCACGAGAAATTGCGCGTACGAGCGAGGAGAGTTCAATGTCGTCAGTGTCGAACGGAGTGCGGGCGAGCTCGCTGGGGGCCCGCTGGATCAAGAGCAGTCACAGCAACGCCGAGGGCAACTGCGTGGAGGTCGCGGCCCTGGACGGGGGAGGCGTCGCGCTGCGCAACTCCCGCGACCCCGACGGTCCGGCGCTGGTGTACACGCCGGCCGAGGTGGCCGCGTTCGTGGCCGGGGCCAAGGACGGGGAGTTCGACCACCTGGTCTGAGTCGGCCGCATGGAGGCTCAATTCCCCTGCCGCGTGCGGCCGGAGGGCTTCGGATGCGATACTGCGGTCTGTCGTCTGCCGGTCCACGGGGAGTCAGGATGTCTGTCGAGTCGCCTCGAGTGTCCCGCCTCGAACCGTATCTGAACCGGGCCGAGCCCGCCCCGACCTTGCTGAAAATGCTGGTCGGCGTGCAGTTGGCGGGAATCCGGGAGGACGCCGGATTCTCCCAGGACCAGGCCGCGCGGGCCGTCGGGTTCAGTGCGGCGAAGCTGTCGCGCATCGAGGCGGGCAAGGGCCGCAAGCCGCCCGTCGAGGCGGACGTCCGCGCGCTCCTGTCGCTGTACGAGACCGACGACCACGAGGCCTCCGTGCTGCTCCGGTTGCTGCGGCAGGCGGGCGAGCCGGGCTGGTGGCAGCGCTACGACAAGCGGCTCATGCCCGAGTGGTTCGACCGGCTGGTCGGTCTCCAGGAGGCGGCCACCGCGATCCGTACCTTCGAGATCCAGTACGTGCCGGGTCTGCTGCAGACCCCCGCGTACGCGCGTGCCGTCGTCGAGCGCGGGTTGCCCTCGGCCACGTCCCGGGAGGTCGAGCGCCGGGTGGAGCTGCGGACGCGGCGCACCGAACTGCTGCGGCGGCCGGACGCCCCGAGGGTGTGGGCGGTCCTCGACGAGTCGGTGCTGCTGCGGGTGCTGGGCGGCCGAGAGGTGATGCGCGAGCAGCTCACCCATCTCGTGGAGCTGGCCGGCCTGCCCCATGTCACGGTCCAGGTCGTGCCGTTGGACGTCACGCATGCCTCCGCGCCGGCCATACCGGTCACCTATCTGCGCTTCGGCGGCGTCGATCTGCCCGACGTCGTCTATCTGGAGCAGATCAGGAGCGCGACCTTCCTGGAGGACCGGGACGAGACGGAGGAGTACCGGGTCGCGCTGGACCGGCTCGCGGACGAGGCCCTCGATCCGCGTGCGTCCATGGCGCTGCTGAGAGAGACGGCGGAGCGGCGCTATGCCGCCGCTCCGTGAGGTGAACCGGCTCAGCTCAGGCGGCCCACACCGCCGAACTCGATCCATTCCTGGGTGAGTTGACGGGGCGTGACCTCGGTGTCGGGCCGCCAGGTGGAGACCTCCACCAGCCCCGGGTCGAGGATGTCCGTGCCCTCGAAGAACGCGGCGACGTCCTTCTCCTGACGCACCCGGCCCCAGTGTCCCTGGGTGGCCTTGTCCATGAAGTCGGTGACGAACTCCCTGACCTGGGGGTCCTCACTGACCAGCTGGCACATCACCAGGAAGCTGCCGGGCGCGAGACGCTCGGTCACCCGGCGGACCACCGCCTGCGGCCCGTCGGTGTCGCTGTCGGGGATGCAGTGGAAGACCGAGTTGAACAGCACGGCCACCGGCTGCGAGAAGTCGATCAGCCGCCGGGTGTCCTCGTGCGTGAAGATCGCCTCGGTCTGCCGCATGTCGGCGTGGATGACGGTCGTCCGCTCGTCCTGCTCCAGCAGCGCCCGGCCGTGCACGAGCACCATGGGGTCGTTGTCGACGTAGACGACGTGTGCGGTCGGGTCGACGCGCTGGGCGACCTGGTGCACGTTGTCCTGGGTGGGCAGGCCGGAGCCGTGGTCCAGGAACTGCCGGATCCCGAACTCCTGCGTCAGGGTCTTCACGACCCGTTGGAGGAAGCGTCGGTTGTTGAGCGCGAGGGCGCGGGTGCTCGGGACGACCTTGTCGAGTTCCTCGCAGGCCGCGCGGTCGGCCGCGTAGTTGTCCTTGCCGCCCAGGTAGTGGTCGTACATGCGGGCGGCTGTGGGGACGGCCGCATCGATCGACGTGGACAGCTGCTTGCCAGGCTGCATCTCTTCCCCCAGAACGCCACCGCACCACGGGCTGGCGCGGTCGACAACACATCCTAGGGACACGGTAATTGGCGAACCACCCCCTTGATCGATGGTTCCCCTGAAGGTGTCGCCGCGGCGCGGCCGATCTGGACTGCTGGTCCAGTGTCTGGACGTGTGGTCTAATCGGTGTCATGGAATCCCGGGAGACCGAGCGCGACGTGATCCTGCGTGCGCTCACCCCCGTCGTCGACGGGATCGCGGCCACGTTCGGGCCGGTGTGCGAGGTGGTGCTGCACGACTACCGCCGACCGGAGAAGTCCGTCGTCGCCGTCGCCGGATCGGTGACGGGGAGGACGGTCGGCGGGGCGATGAGCGAGATCGGCATGCGGGTCCTCGCCCGCGGCGGCGATGCCGTCGACGAGCTGAACTACGTCACCCGCACCGGCGCGGGACGGCTGGTGAAGTCGTCCACGATGGTGCTGCGCGACTCCACCGGCGCGGTCTTCGGCGCGCTGTGCGTCAACGTGGACGTCACCGAGGTCGACCGGGTGCAGGGCCTGCTGGCCGCACTCGCGGGAGTGGCGGGCGGCCGGGCCGACGCGCCCGTGACCACGTTCGGCGACGACATCGACTCCGTCGTCGACGCCCTCCTCGACGACCGTCTGCGGCGTCAGGGCCAGACCTGGGCCGGCCTCGACCGGTCACGACGGCTGACGCTGTTCCGCAGCCTGGACGAACGCGGCGTGTTCGCCGTGCGGCGCGCGATCGAACAGGTCGCCGCCCGCCTCGGCATCTCCCGCGCCTCCGCCTACAGCTACCTCTCCCAGGCCAGAGCCGCCCACGAGACCGGAGCCGACGGCACCGAGGGCACCGGCAGCACCGACGACAACCCCGAGGGAGCACACCCGTGACGACCACACCCCCGCCGATCACCCTCGACGACGTGCGCGACGCCGCCGCCCGGCTCAAGGGGGTCGCGCACCGCACGCCGGTGCTCCGCTCCCGCACGCTGGACGCGCTGGTCGGCGCCGAGGTCCTGCTGAAGTGCGAGAACTTCCAGCGCGTCGGCGCGTTCAAGTTCCGCGGCGCCTACAACGCGGCCTCCCGGCTGGCCCCCGAGCAGCTCGCCCGGGGCATCGCCGCGTACTCCTCCGGCAACCACGCCCAGGCCGTCGCCCTGGCCGCGCGGGAGCTCGGCACCACCGCGGTGATCGTCATGCCCGAGGACGCGCCCCGCTCCAAGCGGGCGGCGACGGAGGGCTACGGCGCCGAGATCGTGACCTATGACCGCTACACCGGCGACCGGGTGGCCATCGCCGAGGCGCTGGCCGCCGACCGGGGTCTGGCGCTGATCCCGCCCTACGAGCACCCGCACGTGATGGCGGGCCAGGGCACCGCCGCGCTCGAACTCCTGGAGGAGGCGGGCGAACTGGACGCCCTGCTGGTGCCGGTCGGGGGCGGTGGGCTGATCGCCGGCAGCGCGACCGCCGTGAAGGGGCTGCGGCCGGGCACCCGGATCATCGGCGTGGAACCGGAGGCCGGGGACGACACGAAACGGTCGCTGGAGGCAGGCCGGCGGGTCGAGATCCCGGTGCCGCGCACCATCGCCGACGGCCAGGCCCTGCACACACCGGGGGAGCTGACCTTCTCGGTGAACCGGCGGCTCGTGGACGACATCGCCCTGGTGTCCGACGACGAGATCCGCGCGGCCATGCGGTTCGCCTTCGAGCGCCTGAAGATCGTCGTGGAACCGAGCGGCGCCACCCCGCTCGCCGCCCTCCTCGCCGGGCGGGCCGGCGCCCTGCCCTCGCGCGTCGGCGTGATCGTCTCCGGCGGCAACATCGACACCGGCCGCTTCGCCGAGCTGTGCGGAGGCGCCTGAGGGCCCGGTACCACCGATTGGCGGCCCCCGCAGGACGGGCGGAGGATGGAGGGGTGGGGCTCGGCCCCCGACCGGCGACGCCCAGGGCCGCCGGGGAGACCGTCCCCGGGCCGTGGTGAGGCGCGGCCGGAAGGAGGGAGCGTCATGATGGAAGTGAAGGCCCTCGAGAAGCCGGACGAGCGGCGCGATTTCCCCCGTGGCCACCTCGAGGCCGTTCATATGACGGGGCTCGACTTCGCCGTGGCGACCTTCGAACCGGGCTGGCGATGGTCCGAGTCGCTGGCGTCGCTCGCGGGCACCGCCACCTGCCAGATCCACCACAACGGATATGTGGTCCAGGGCCGCATGCACATCACCATGGACGAGGGCGGCGAGGGCGAACTGGGCCCCGGCGACGTCTTCGTGGTGTCGCCCGGCCATGACGCCTGGGTCGTGGGCGACGAACAGTGCGTGGTGTACGACTTCGCCGGAGCGATGGCCAAGGACTACGCGAAGGCCGAGTAGGGACGGGAAGCGACGGGAAGCAGGGACCGGTCCGGCAGTGCGCTAGACCGGAAGCAGCCGGCCCACCAGAACGCCGAGTTGGTGAGCGTTGCGGCACTCGTGCATCGCGACCGACTCGGCGTACTCGGGAGCGGCCGAGTCGCCCGTGCCCCACAGGGTCCGGGGCTCCGGGTTCAACCAGTGGACGTGACGGGCCTGTTCGGCGATCTGCCGGAGCGCGGCCAGGTTCGGATCGCTCATGTTCGTCCGGGCGTCGCCGAGCACGAACACGGTGGTGCGTGGGCCGACCGCCGCACCGTACCGCTGGGTGAACTCACCCAGGGCGACCCCGTAGTCGCTGCTGCCGTGGTAACCCGTCAGGCTCGCCTCGGCCCGGATGCGGGCGCCGAGGCCCTCCGGGTCGGCCGCGCCGTGTTCGAGCAGGCCGGTCACCTCGTCGATCCGGTTGACGAAGGCGAACACCCGCACCTTGCTGAACTGGTCGTGCAGCGCCTGCACCAGCAGCATCGTGAAGTCGGAGAAGCCGGACACCGAACCCGACACATCGCACAGCAGGACCAGTTCGGGCCGGGCCGGGCGTCGGCGGCGCAGCACGGGCCGCATCGGCACCCCGCCCGTCGAGAGCGAGCCGCGCAGGGTCCGCCGCAGGTCGATGGTGCCGCGGGAGGCCCGACGGCGGCGCGCGGCCATGCGGGTCGCCAGTCTGCGGGCCAACGGCTGTACCGTCCGCCGCAGTTCGGCCAGCCGGTCCCTCCCGGCGTACAGGAAGTCGACCCGGTCGGCGGTCGGCGCCACCGCCCGCCGGGCGATCTCGTCCCGCCCCCGCCGCTCCGCCACCCGGCGCCGCGCCTCCCCGGCCACCAGCGCACGGAAGGCCTCGATGCGTCGCCGGATCTCGTCCTCGAGGAGCCGGTCGGTGAACCCGACGTCACCGCCCCGGGCGCGGATGTCGTCCCGCACCCGCGCCAACAGCGTCTGCGGGCGCAGGCGTTGCAGCGTCTGGTGCGAGGACCAGCCGTCCGCGCCCGGTGAACTCCCGTACCCGCCCAGCCCGTCGACGGCCTCGATCGCCAGCCGGCCCAGCAGCTCCGCGTCGCCCTCGGCGAGCGCGGCGGCCAGCCGGTCACGCAGGTCGTCCCGGTCGCCGGGCTCACCCTCGGGCGCGCCGACGCCGTACGGGAAGTACAGGTCGAAGACGGTGTCGAACACCCGCCGCTGGTCGGTGGAGTGCAGCAGCGTGGCGGCCAGCCCCTCGCGCAGCAGCCCACGGTCGGCGAACCCCAGCGCCGCCGCCGCCTCGGCGGCGTCCACCGTCTCGCCGGTGCCGACGCGCAGGCCGTGCGCGCGCAGCGCCGCGACGAAGCCGACCAGGCGGTCGGCGACCTCGGCGCTCACACGGCGTCCAGGTCGAGCTTCGCGCCGGCCTTGAGGATGTCGTCCTGGTGCTTGAGGATCACGCCCAGGCTGTCGCGTACGACGTCCGCGTCCAGGGTGGTGGCGCCGAGCGCGAGCAGGGTGCGCGCCCAGTCGATGGTCTCGGCCACGGAGGGCGCCTTGCGCAGGTCCATCGCGCGCAGCGCGCCGATCACCCGGACCACCGACTCGGCCAGCGCCGCTTCGATGCCGGGCACCTTCAGCCGGACGATCCGCCGCTCCAGCTCCTCCTCGGGGAAGTCGATGTGGAGGAACAGACAGCGGCGGCGCAGCGCCTCCGACAGCTCACGGCTCGCGTTGGAGGTGAGGACCACGAACGGGCGGCGCGTGGCGGTGATCGTGCCGAGTTCCGGGACGGTGACCTGGAAGTCGCTGAGCACCTCGAGGAGGAGTCCCTCCACCTCGACGTCGGCCTTGTCGGTCTCGTCGATCAGCAGGACGGTCGGCTCGTCGCCGCGGATGGCGGTCAGCAGCGGTCGCGGGAGCAGGAACTCCTCGCTGAAGATGTCCGTGCGGGTCTCGTCCCAGCTCTCGTCGCGGCCCGCGCTGATCCGCAGCAGCTGCTTGGCGTGGTTCCACTCGTACAGCGCCCGGGACTCGTCGACGCCCTCGTAGCACTGGAGCCGCACCAGCCGGGCCCCCGCCACCTGGGCCACGGCCTTGGCGAGTTCCGTCTTGCCGACACCTGCGGGGCCCTCTACGAGGAGCGGCTTGCCGAGCCGGTCGGCGAGGAAGACGGTGGTGGCGACGGCGGGGGAGGCGAGGTAGCCGCTCTCGGCGAGCCGGGCGGAGACATCGTCGACGGACGTGAACAACGGGGCCTCCGGGTGGATCGGTCGTGCTCCTGGCGAGTGTTCGATCACCTATCTAAGCGCTTGTTCACCCCGGTTGTCATCAGGGATCGGGGCGTTGTCGGTGGCGCCCGGTACGTTGCGCCCATGGGTGTGTATCTCGTGGACGTGGGTGCGGACGACTGGTCGACGGCGGGGGAGGAGGGCCACGCGGACGTGGCCGCCGCGCTGAACACCGAACTGGCGCGGCGCGGCCGGCCGCCGTACGAACCGAAGGGCGGCAGGGCCCCGGGCCGGTTCGAGGAGAAGCTGAGCCCGTCGATGGACGGCTTCGACCAGCTGTGCCGGACACGGCTGACCCCCGAGGAGCGGCACGCCTTCCTCGACTGGTCGGTCCTGGTCCCGTTCGCCCTGGACGAAGCCGTCGTCCTGCCCGTCGGCTCCGCGTACACGGACGAGACGCTGGTCGTCGGGGCGCCGTACGTCCTCGCGCTCGCCGAGCGGCTCGCCGGGGCCCTCGGTCTGCCGCTGGACCTGGTCCCGGCGCCCCTCGGCAACCTGGAACTGACCTTCTGGTTCCTGGAGGGCGAGGCGGAGAAGGCCGCCGCCGGCCGGCCGGGCACCTGGGCCGACGACCTGGCCACGGCGTTCTACACGGCGCTCTATCTGCGCGCCGCCCAGTTCTCGCTACGGCACGGCTGTCCGATGACCTACTGCTGAGGTCACCGGAACGCGGCCGCGTTGCGCCGTGCCCAGTCCTCGAAGGTGCGCGGAGCGCGGCCCAGGACGCGTTCCACGTCCGGGCTGACCAGCCGCTCGGCGGGCGTCGGTTCGCCGAGGATGGACAGGGTGGTCTCGACGACCGGCTCCGGCATGAACGCCAGCATCTGCTCGCGTGCCTCTTCCCGGGTCTGCTCGACGAACCGGACCGGCTCGCCGATCGCCCTGCCGATGGCCTCCGCCCGCTGCCGGGGCGTCGTGGGGGCGGGCCCGGTCAACTCGTGGACCCGACCGTGGTGTCCCTCCTCCCGCAGCGCCACCGCGGCGACCTCCGCGATGTCGGCCGGGTCGACGGTGGGCAGACCGACGTCGCCGAAGGGGGACGCGACGGTGCGGTGGGCGCGGACCGGCTCCGCCCAGGCGTAGGCGTTGGAGTGGAAGCCGCCCGGCCGCAGGATCGTCCACTCCAGCCCCGACTCCCGGACGGCGTCCTCGATCGCGCCCGCCAGGGCGCCGTGCGACTCCGACTCCGGCCGGGTCGCCACCCCTTGGGAGGACAGCAGCACCACCCGGCCGACCCCGGCGGACTTGGCGACGTCGAGGAGATCCCGCGGCCTGAGCAGATGGATGCCGCCGCCGCCGTTCTGGAGGAACAGCGCGTCGGCCCCGTCGAGCACCGGCCGCAGGCTCTCCGCGTCGATGAGGTCCGAGCGCACCGCCCGTACGCCGTCCGGGACTTCGGCGTCCGAGATGTTCCGGGACGTGGCGGTCACCCGCTCGCCCGCGGCCGCCAGCGAACGGACCAGCTCACGACCGACGTTCCCGGTCGCCCCCGTCACCACGATCATGGGTAACTCCTTGTTCGGAATGGGTTGTTGACGTTGCTGAGCGACGCTAACACCGCCGGTATAGTAGGTACCCAGAGGAAAGTGACTTCCCCGAGGGGTACACATGACCGGCGACCCGACCGATCCCGAACTCGCCTGCCCCATCGCCCCCGTCGTGGACATCGTCTTCAGCCGCTGGACCACACCGATCCTGTGGACGCTGCACGCCCGCGGCCGTCAGCGGTTCGGCGAACTGGAACGCGCGATCACCAACATCACCCCCAAGGTGCTGACCCAGCGCCTGCGCCAGCTGGAGCGCGACGGCCTGGTGGTGCGCACCTACCACCCGGAGGTGCCTCCGCGCGTCGAGTACGAGATCAGCGAACTCGGCCTCAGCCTGGCCCCGCTCTTCGCCCACCTCGCCGACTGGGCCACCGGCAACCTGCCCAAGGTGGCGCAGGCCCGGGAGGGGTACGACGGGAGAGCGTGAGCCGGCCCGGGGATCTTCGCGATCTCCGGGCCGTGCGGTCGAGGGCGCTCAGCCGACCAGGATGACCTCCAGGGTGCGCGGGCCGTGCACCCCCTCCACCCGGTCCAGCTCGATGTCACTGGTCGCCGAAGGACCGGAGATCCACGTCAACGGGCGGGCCGGGTCGAGTCGTTCGAGAGCCTGTGGCACGGACGACACCACCTGCTCGGGGACGCGCACCACACAGATGTGGTGGTCCGGGACCAGGGTGATCCGGCGCCGCCCCTGGTCGGGACCGCCGTCCAGCACGATCGTCCCCGTCTCGGCGACCGCCACCGCGCACGCCGTGACCACGCTGTCCACCCGGTCGAGTTCGTGCGCGTCGCTCTCCACCCGGTCCGTCACCCGAGCGGTGTCCGCCTCCGCCAGCCACGCCTCGTCGAGGCCGGGCGGCACGAGCACGGCCGCCGACTTCCGCTCCGTCAGCAACCGGGCCAGCACGGACGGAAGTTCGTCCGCGCCGCACCGGTGCACGACGGCCCGGTAGTCCGCCAGGTTCTCCGCCAGCAGCTCGACCGTCTGCTCGGTGCTCCGGGCGCCGTGCTCGCGCAGATAGTCGCGCGCGACGGCTTCCCCGTACGGCTGGTCGTCCTGCGGCACATCGGCCAGCGCGCGCCGCACCCGGCCCAGAATCCGCTCCCTGCTGCTCACTTCGCCGCTCCTTCGCCGGTGGTCCCGCCGTTCGTACGCTGCCACCAGTCGCGGAACGGCTCCGCGGGCACCGCCGGCAGATCCCGCGTATCGCTCCACGCCCGGCCGGGGCCGGGCAGCGTACGGGGGTGGAGCCGGCGGGTCCGGGACGCCAGCCGCTGCCCGGCGCGCAGGGCGCCGGGCCGTCCGAACGCCCAGCGCGCCGCCCGCATCGCGGCCCGTTCGGCGGCATGACCCTTGGCGGGCTTCAGCACCACCTTGTTGCCCTCGCGCGTCACCGGGCCGCCCTGGACGACCCGTTCCCGCAGGTGCACCAGCACCTCCGGGATGTCGATGGCCACCGGGCACACCTCGTAGCAGGCCCCGCACAGCGACGAGGCGTACGGCAGCGAGGCGTCGATCTCGCTCCCGGTGCCGCGCAGTTGCGGGCTGAGGATCGCGCCGATCGGGCCCGGATAGACCGAGCCGTAGGCATGGCCGCCGGCCCGCTCGTACACCGGGCACACGTTCAGGCAGGCGGAGCAGCGGATGCAGCGCAGGGCCTGCCGGCCCACCTCGTCGGCGAGGGTGTCGGTGCGGCCGTTGTCCAGCAGCACCAGATGGAAGGCGCCGGGGCCGTCGCCGTCCGTCGTGCCCGTCCAGGTCGACGTGTACGGGTTCATCCGCTCGGCCGTCGAGGAACGGGGGAGCGTCTGGAGGAAGACCTCCAGATCCCGCCAGGTCGGCACGATCTTCTCGATGCCGACGACGGAGATCAGCGTCTCGGGCAGGGTGAGGCACATCCGCCCGTTGCCCTCGGACTCCACGACCACCAGGGTGCCGGTCTCGGCGACCATGAAGTTGGCGCCGGAGACGCCGACCTTGGCGCGCAGGAACTTCTCGCGCAGGTGCAGGCGGGCGGCGTCGGCGAGCTCGGCGGGGGTGTCGGTCAGCCCCTCGGGGGCGGGGCGGCCCCACTCGCTCATCTCGCGGGCGAAGATGTCCCGGATCTCGCCCCGGTTGCGATGGATCGCGGGGACCAGGATGTGCGACGGCCGGTCCTTGCCCAACTGCACGATGAGCTCGGCGAGGTCGGTCTCGTAGGCGCGGATGCCCTCCGCCTCCAGCGCCTCGTTGAGCCCGATCTCCTGCGTGGCCATGGACTTGACCTTGAGGACCTCCGACTCGCCGGTCTCCTTGACCAGGTCGGCCACGATCCGGTTGGCCTCGTCCGCGTCGGCGGCCCAGTGGACGATGCCGCCCGCCGCCGTCACCGACTCCTCCAACTGCACCAGGTACCGGTCGAGATGACGCAGCGTGTGGTCCTTGATCCGCTTGCCCGCCTCCCGCAGCTCCGCCCAGTCGGACACCTCGGCCACGGCGTTCGCCCGCTTGGCCCGGATGGTGTGCGTGGCGTGCCGCAGATTCGCGCGCAGGGTCTGGTTGCCGACCGCCTCGTGCGCCGCCTCGGGGAAGGCCGGCATTCCTACGAACGTCCCGCTCATGACGTCGGCTCCTCCTCCGTGCTCGCCAGGATCTCCGCGATGTGCACGGGCCGCATGCCGGTCTCCAGCCGGGTCATGGTCCCGCCGATGTGCATCAGGCAGGAGTTGTCCGCCGCGCACAGCACCTCGGCGCCCGTCGACTCGGCGTTGCGCACCTTGTCGGCGCCCATCGCCGCCGAGACGTCGGCGTTCTTCAGCGCGAAGGTGCCGCCGAAGCCGCAGCACTCGTCGGCTCCCGGCAGCTCCACCAGTTCCAGCCCCTTGACCGCCTGGAGCAGCCGCCGGGGCCGCTCCCCGAGCCCCAGTCCCCGCAGCCCGTGACACGTCGGGTGATAGGTCACCTTGTGCGGGTAGTACGCGCCGACGTCCGTCACCCCGAGCACGTCCACCAGGAACTCGGTGAGCTCGTAGGTCTTCGGGACCACCGGCGCCAGGGTGGCGGCGAGGGTGTCCCCGCGCCCCTCGGCCCGGGCCCGCTCACCCATCCGCGGATACAGCTCCCGCACCATCGCCCCGCACGACCCGGAGGGCGTCACGATCGCCTCGTACTCTCCGAATACATCGGAGAAATGCCGGGCGAGCGGCTCGGCCTCATGGCGGTAGCCGGTGTTGTAGTGGGCCTGGCCGCAGCAGGTCTGGGCCATCGGGAAGTCGACCTCTACGCCCATCCTGGTCAGGAGTTTCACCACGGCGCGGCCGGTCTCCGGATAGAGCGTGTCGTTGACACAGGTCAGGAACAGTGCGACACGCATCGCGGCTCCTCGCGGTTAGGTCATCGGATGAGTGCAGAGATGAGTGCAGACTAGTCCCGTGCAGGGGCCCGGGGGAGACCCCGGCTCACCGCGTGGCGAGCCGGGCCTCCGCCTCGCGCCACCGCCCGGTGTCGCCCTGCGGCTCGTAGCGCGTCAGGGGCTGGGTACGGGTGAGCAGCCGGCGCATGTCGGCGCGGTCGCCGACCAGGCCGTGGGCCCGCGCCTGGACGAGCACGTTGCCGAGGGCCGCGGCCTCCGTCGGACCGGCCACCACCGGCAGCCCGCACGCGTCGGCGGTGAGCCGGCACAGCAGCGCGTTACGGGTGCCGCCCCCGACGATGTGCACGACGTCCACGGGATGGTCGGCGAGCCGCTGCGCCTCGTCAATGGCCCGCCGGTGGGCCAGGGCGAGCGAGTCGAGGATGCACCGGGTGATCTGCGCGGGCGTGCCGGGAACCGGCTGCCCGGACGCACGGCACGCCTCGGCGATCCGCTCCGGCATCCGCCCGGGAGCCAGGAAGGCGGCGTCCCCGGCGTCCACCACCGAGCGCAGCGCGGGCACGGCGGCCGCCTCCCGCAGCAGCCCGCCCAGGTCCGGGTCGCCCCAGGCCCGCAGGCACTCCTGGAGGAGCCACAGGCCCATGATGTTGCGCAGGTAGCGGACCGTGCCGTCCAGCCCGAGCTCGTTGGTGAAGTTGGCGGCCCGGCTCTCCTCGGTGAGCACGGGCGCCGTCAGCTCCAGGCCGGCCAGCGACCAGGTGCCGGTGCAGATGTAGGCGAACCGTTCCCCGGTCGCCGGGACGGCGGCCACGGCGGAGGCGGTGTCGTGCGAGCCGACCGTCGTCACCGGCACCGGCCCGGTCAGCCCCGTCTCCTCCAGCACCTCCGCCCGCAGCAGCCCCGCCGGGTCGCCGGGTCGGCGCAGCGGCGCGAACAGCTTCAGGTCGATGCCCAGCCGGGCGGCGACGTCGTACGACCAGTCGCCCGTCCGGGGATCGATCAGCTGGGTGGTGGAGGCGTTGGTGAGCTCGGTGCCCTGCTCGCCCGTCAGCCAGTACGCCAGCAGATCGGGGATGAGCAACAGGCGCCGGGCGTGGGCCAGTTGCCGGGTCTCGCGGGCCGCCGTCAGCTGGTAGAGGGTGTTGAAAGGCGCGTACTGGAGCCCGGTGGCCGCGTAGAGCTCGGCCGCCGGCACGGTCGCCCACACCTTCTCGGCGACCCCCTCGGTGCGGGCGTCCCGGTAGTGCACCGGGTTGCCGAGGAGGCTTCCGTCGGCGTCGAGCAGGCCGTAGTCCACGGCCCAGCTGTCGATGCCGACCGAGTCCACCTGGCCGGCCGCCCGCAGCCCCTGAAGAACTCCGGCGTAGAGGGACAGCACATCCCAGCGCAGCCCCTCGGGGACCCGGACCGGCCGGTTGGGGAAGCGGTGCGCCTCCGACAGCTCCAGCGAGTCCGGGCCGACCCGGCCGACCATGACGCGCCCGCTGGCCGCGCCGAGGTCGACCGCCGCGTACGACCGCACGGCCGTCACCGGAGGAACGCGGCCGCCACACCCGCGTCGACGGGGACGTGCAGTCCGGTGGTGTGGGTGAGTTCGCCGCCGGTGAGCGCGAAGACCGCGTTCGCGACGTGGTCCGGCAGCACCTCGCGCTTGAGGATGGTCCGCTGCGCGTAGAACTCGCCGAGCTTCTCCTCCTCGATGCCGTAGGTCGCGGCCCGCTGCGCGCCCCAGCCGGCCGCGAAGATGCCCGACCCGCGCACCACGCCGTCCGGGTTGACGCCGTTGACGCGGATGCCGTGCTCGCCCAGCTCGGCGGCCAGCAGCCGGACCTGGTGGGCCTGGTCGGCCTTGGTGGCGGAGTAGGCGATGTTGTTCGGGCCGGCGAAGACGGCGTTCTTCGACGCGATGTAGACGATGTCGCCGCCCAGCTCCTGCGCGATCATCACCCGCGCCGCCTCACGTGAGACGAGGAACGATCCGCGGGCCATGATGTCGTGCTGAAGGTCCCAGTCCCGTGCCGACGTCTCCAGCAGCGGCTTGGAGATGGAGATCCCGGCGTTGTTGACGACCAGGTCGACCCCGCCGAAGGCGAGCACGGCCTCCCGGAAGGCGCCGGCGATCTGCTCCTCGGAGGTCACGTCGACGGTGACGGCGACCGCCTTGTCGGCCCCGCCCAGCTCCTCGGCGACGGCGGCCGCGTTCTCGGCGTTCAGATCGGCGACGACGACGCACGCGCCCTCGGCGACCAGCCGCCGGGCGATGGCCTTGCCGATCCCGCTGCCGGCTCCCGTGACCAGGGCCACCCGGGTGGCGAGCGGCTTCGGCGCGGGCATCCGCTGGAGCTTGGCCTCCTCCAGGGCCCAGTACTCGATGCGGAACTTCTCCGACTCCTCGATCGGCGCGTACGAGGACACCGCCTCGGCGCCGCGCATGACGTTGATGGCGTTGACGTAGAACTCGCCGGCCACCCGCGCGGTCTGCTTGTCCTTGCCGAAGGAGAACATGCCCACGCCCGGGACCAGCACGATCGCCGGGTCCGCGCCGCGCATGGCGGGCGAGTCGGCGTCGGCGTGCCGACCGTAGTAGGCGGCGTACTCCTCGCGGTACCCGGCGTGCAGCTCCTTCAGCCGCGCGACCGCGTCCTCCACCGGGACGGTGGGCGGCAGGTCCAGGACCAGCGGCCGCACCTTGGTCCGCAGGAAGTGGTCGGGGCAGGAGGTGCCGAGTGCGGCGAGCCGCGGGTGCTCGGCGCGGGCCACGAAGTCGAGCACGGCCTCGGAGTCGGTGAAGTGCCCGACCTGGGGCCGGTCCTGGGAGGCGATGGCCCGCACGTACGGGGCGAGCGCGGCGGCCCGCTCCCGGCGCTCGTCCTCGGGCAGTGCCCCGTAGCCCTCGAGGACCGGTCCGAACGGGTCGGCCTTCCCCTTCTCGGCGAGGAAGGCCTCGGCGGTGCGGATGATGTGCAGCGAGTTGCGCTCGCACTCCTCGGAGGTGTCGCCCCAGGCGGTGATCCCGTGCCCGCCGAGGACCACTCCGATCGCCTGCGGGTTGGCCGCCTTGATGGCGGCGATGTCCAGTCCCAGCTGGAACCCGGGCCGCCGCCAGGGCACCCACGCGACCGCGTCCCCGAAGCACTCGGCCGTCAGCTTCTCCCCGTCGGCGGCACAGGCCAGCGCGATGCCGGAGTCGGGGTGCAGATGATCGACGTGCGCGGCGTCGACGAGCCCGTGCATGGCGGTGTCGATCGACGGCGCCGCCCCGCCCTTGCCGTGCAGGCAGTAGTCGAACGCGGCGACCATCTCGTCCTCGCGCTCGACGCCCGGGTAGACGTCCCGCAGAGCCCGCAGCCGGTCGAGCCGCAGCACGGCCAGCCCGGCCCCGGTGAGGGTGCTCAGGTCCCCACCGGACCCCTTCACCCACATCAGCTCGACGTCCCCACCGGTCACGGGGTCGGTGTCGGCGCCCTTGGCGGAGGTGTTGCCGCCGGCGTAGTTGGTGTTACGGGGATCGGCGCCCAGCCGATGGGACCGACCGAGGAGGGCGGCGGCTTCGGGGTGCGGTGCCATGAACTTCCAGTCCTTACGTGAAGAGGATGAGTGGAGCTTCTTCAGGGGCGTGGGGCCGTATCGATACGCGGCTTCCGCCGCGCGGGCGCGACCAGCCACGGCCGGCCCGTGCCCCGCGAGGAGACGGATCCGGGCAGACGCTCACGCGCCCCAACCGGCCTGCTCCCCGCCGACCCGCTCGGCGACGATCTTCTCGGCCCACCCGGACCGCCGGTAGGCCGCCATGGGGTCGGGGTCCAGCCCCGTCTCCTCCCGCACCTCGCGCAGCAGCGGACGCACGTCCGTGTTGTACGCGTCCATCACGACCGCGTTCGCCTCCAGCACATCACCGGAGGCCTGCGCGGCGGCCAGCGCCGACCGGTCGACCAGCAGCGCCTTCGCGGTGGCCTCCTGCACGTTCATCACGGACCGGATGATCGCCGGGATCTTCGCCTCGATGTTGTGGCACTGGTCGAGCATGAACGCCACGTCGGACGTGAACCCGCCCCCGCGCACGACCTCGTACATGATCCGGAACAGCTGGAACGGGTCGGCGGCGCCCACCATGAGGTCGTCGTCCGCGTAGAACCGCGAGTTGAAGTCGAACCCGCCGAGCTTCCCCTCGCGCAGCAGCGTGGCGACGATGAACTCGATGTTGGTGCCGGGCGCGTGGTGCCCGGTGTCCACCACGACCTGCGCCTTCGGTCCGAGCTTCAGGCAGTGCGCGTACGCCGTGCCCCAGTCCGGCACGTCCGTGGAGTAGAAGGCGGGCTCGAAGAACTTGTACTCCAGCAGCATCCGCTGCCCGTCCCCGAGCCGCTCGTACACCGCGGAGAGGCCCTCGGCGAGCCGGTCCTGGCGCTCCCGGAGGTCGTCCTGGCCGGGATAGTTCGTGCCGTCGGCGAACCACAGCTTCAGATCGGTGGAGCCGGTCGCGTCCATGATGTCGACGCACTCGAGCAGATGATCGAGGGCCTTGCGCCGCACCGCCGCGTCCGGGTGGCAGATGCTGCCCAGCTTGTAGGCGTCGTCCTGGAAGGTGTTGGAGTTGATCGCCCCCAACTTCACCCCGCGATCCTCGGCATGTTTCGCAAGTGCGGAGTAGTCCTCCACCTTGTCCCAGGGGATGTGCAGGGCCACGGTCGGGGCCGCGCCGGTGAACCGGTGCACCTGCGCCGCGTCGTCCAGTTTCTCCTGCGGGGTGCGCGGGACGCCCTCCTGGGCGAACACCTTGAAACGGGTGCCTGAGTTCCCGTACGCCCACGACGGCGTCTCGACGGCCTGGGTCTTGAGCGCGGCCTTCACCGCGGCGAGGTCGGTCACTTCGGGCTCCTGTGACATCGGTCCGGAACAACTCCCGGATGAAACGATTCAGAACGGGAAGCTATGAGCCCGCGAAGAGAGTGTCAAGCCCTCCGTACTGCTTCGTTCTCCGTGACCGCCGCGTGACCTTCGACTATCGAAAACTTTTCGAGACGTACCCATTGACGTGACATGGCCCGGATGCCTAACGTCCCGGCAATCCAGTTGAAACCTTTCACGACGCTGTGAGGGAATGTCCCAGGCGTCGTCGAGGAGCCATTTATGACTCACCCGTCCGACGCGGGACCGGCCCCGGTGCTGGCGTTGAAGGACGTGACCAAGTCCTTCGGCGCCGTTCGCGCCCTGCGGGGCGTCTCCCTGGAGCTGTTCCCCGGCGAGGTGCACGCCCTCGCCGGCGAGAACGGCGCGGGCAAGTCCACGCTCATCAAGGCCCTCGCGGGAGTGCACCGACCCGACGCGGGCCAGGTGCTGCTCGACGGCGAGCCCGTCGTCTTCCACGGCCCCGGCGACGCCCGCGACGCCGGGATCGCCGTGATCTACCAGGAGCCCACGCTCTTCCCCGACCTGTCGATCGCCGAGAACATCTTCATGGGCCGCCAGCCCCGGCGCGCCCTCGGCCGGATCGACCACAAGGCCACCCACGCGGCCACCGCCGGCCTGATGCGGCGCCTGGGCGTCGCCCTCGACCCCGACCGTCCGGCGCGCGGCCTGTCCATCGCGGACCAGCAGATCGTCGAGATCGCCAAGGCGCTCTCCTTCGACGCCCGGGTCCTGATCATGGACGAGCCGACCGCCGCTCTCACCGGCAGCGAGGTGGCCCGGCTCTTCGGCGTCGTGCGCACCCTGCGTGAGCAGGGCGCGGCGGTGCTGTTCATCTCGCACCGGCTGGAGGAGATCTTCGAGATCTGCCAGCGGGTGACGACCCTGCGCGACGGCGCCTGGATCGCCAGTGAACCGCTGGCCGGCATGACCGAGGACGACCTGGTCCGCCGGATGGTCGGCCGCGACCTCGACGAGCTCTACCCCAAGCAGGACGTGACCCCGGGCGAGGTCGCCCTCAGCGTCCGCCGGCTGACCCGCGAGGGTGTCTTCACCGACATCTCCTTCGAGGTCCGGCACGGTGAGATCGTCGGCCTCGCCGGACTCGTCGGCGCCGGGCGCACGGAGGTCGCCCGGGCGGTCTTCGGCATCGACCGCTGGGACGCCGGGGAGGTCGCCGTGGACGGCCGCACCCTGACGAACGGCGCCCCCTCCACCGCGATGGCGGCCGGCCTGGCGCTGGTCCCCGAGGACCGGCGGGCCCAGGGCCTGGTGATGGACATGTCCATCGAGCGCAACATCGGCCTGACCGGCCTGCGGACGACCGTGAAGGCCGGCCTGATGGACCGCGGCGCCGAGCGCAGCCGCTCCCTCGACTGGGCGGTCAAGCTCCAGGTGAAGTACGCCCGGCTCGCCGACACCGTCAACACGCTCTCCGGCGGCAACCAGCAGAAGGTCGTGCTCGCCAAGTGGCTGGCCACCGGCCCCAAGGTGCTCATCGTCGACGAGCCGACCCGCGGCATCGACGTCGGCACCAAGGCCGAGGTGCACCGGCTGCTCAGCGAGCTGGCCGCCGACGGGGTCGCCGTCCTGATGATCTCCTCCGACCTGCCCGAGATCCTCGGCATGGCCGACCGCGTGCTGGTGATGCACGAGGGCCGGCTCGCCGCCGAGATCCCGCGCACCGAAGCCACCGAGGAAACCGTGATGGCCGCAGCCACCGGGAGGGCAGCCGCATGACGGTGACCACCTCCCCCGAGGCCCCGGTCGCCGAGGTGCCCAAGTCCAGCGGCACCCGGCTGGTCGACCGCGTCTTCAAGATGCGCGAACTCGCCATCCTGGTCGTCTTCCTGGTGATGATCGCCGTCACCCAGGCAGGCAACAGCGAGTTCCTGTCCGAGCAGGGCGTCAAGGACCTGCTGCTGAACGCGACCATCCTGGTGCTGGTCGCCACCGGCCAGTCCCTGGTCGTCATCACCCGCAACGTCGATCTGTCGGTCGGCTCCACCCTCGGCATCAGCGCCTTCGCCGCCGGTACGTATCTGCACGGCGGCGGCAACCCGGTGATCGCGATCGTGCTGGCCGTTCTGCTGGGCGTCGGCTTCGGACTCCTCAACGGCCTGCTGGTCAGCCTCGGTCAGGTGCCCGCCCTCGTCGTCACCCTCGGCACGCTGTACATCATCCGCGGCATCGACTCCATCTGGGTCGGCTCCCGCCAGATCACCGCCGCCGACCTGCCGAACTCGTTCGTCGACTTCGGCTCCGGCGGGCTCTCGGCGGTGCCGTGGCTGGCACTGATCGCGCTCGCCGTGCTCATCGCCACCGCGTACTACCTCAAGCACTTCGGCAGCGGCCGCGAGCTGTACGCGCTCGGCTCCAACCCGGAGGCCGCCCGGCTCGCCGGCATCCCGGTCCGCAAGCGGATCCTCGCCGCGTACACCTTCTGCGGCGGTCTCGCCGGCCTCGCCGGGGCGATGTACCTGGCCCGCTTCGGCAACGTCGACTCCGGGACCGGCAACGGCTACGAACTCACCGTCGTCAGCGCGGTCGTGGTCGGCGGCGTCGTCTTCACCGGCGGCTCCGGCAGCGTCTACGGCGCGGCCCTCGGCGCGCTCCTGCTCACCTCCATCAACAGCGTCCTGCCCGCGCTCGGCGTCAGCTCGGTCTGGGTGCTCGCCATCAACGGCGTGCTGCTCCTGCTGGCCATCGCCGTCGACCGGGTCGTCGCCCTGCGGGTGGCGTCCGCGCTGAAGAAGAAGTCGGCCGCCGCCAGGACCACCACCGCCCCCGAGAAGACCACCGTCAAGAAGGGAGACGCGGGCCATGCCTGAGTCGCTCACCCGCGCCGTCCGCTGGTCCTCCTTCAGGTGGGACACGGTCGTCGGCGCCCTCCTGATCGTCCTGCTGCTGTTCTCGTTCTCCCTCGTGGACGGCTTCGGCAACGCCCTCAACCTGTCGTTCCTGATCGGCAACACCCTGCCCATCGCGCTCATCGCGCTGCCGATGACCCTGCTGGTCGTCTCCGGCGAGATCGACCTGTCCGTCGCCTCCACCGCCGGGCTGTCCGGCGCGGTGATGGGCGCCCTGTGGAACCAGGGCCTGACGATCGAGGCGATCATCCCGATCTGCCTGCTGCTCGGCGTGGTGTGCGGGCTCGTCAACGGCCTGCTCGTGACCCGCCTCGGGCTTCCCTCGCTCGCCGTCACCATCGGCACCATGGCCGCCTACCGGGGCATCGCGCAGATCGTGCTCGGCTCCGACGCCGTCACCGACTTCCCCACCCAGTACCTGGACTTCGCGGCCGGCCGGCTCGGGGACACCTTCCTCCCGCAGGCCTTCCTGCCCTTCGTCGTCCTGCTCGCGATCGCCGTGGTCGTCCTGCACGCCACCCCGTTCGGCCGCTCGCTGTTCGCGATCGGCGCCAGCGAGGAGGCCGCCCGGTTCGCCGGCATCCGGGTCAGGCGGCACAAGCTGATCCTGTTCACGGTGACCGGCCTGCTGGCCTCCCTCACCGGCATCTTCTGGGCCCTGCACTACGCCAGCGCCCGCTACGACAACGCCACCGGCCTCGAACTGTCCGTCATCGCCGCCGTCCTGCTCGGCGGCATCGACTTCGACGGCGGCAGGGGCACGCTCGGCGGCGCCGTCGCGGGAGTCTTCCTGCTCGGCGCCGCGCAGAACGTGATGAGCCTCCAGGACGTCTCCGCCCAGTCGCAGATCGTCGTCACCGGCGTCCTGCTCGTCGTCTCCGTGCTCGGCCCCCGGGTCGCACGGCAGATCTCCGTCGCACGGGCCGGTCGTAGAGCCACGGCCCCGACTCCGACGGCTTAACTCCGCCTCGCACACCTCGTAAAGGAACCCCGTGATGCGCAAGTCATCCCTCCGTCGTGCCTGTGCGGCCCTCGCCGCCGTCTCCTCCCTCGCGCTCGCCGCCACCGCCTGCGGCGGCACGACCAAGGAGGACGTGAAGAACGAGAGCACCGGCGCGGCCGCCTCGGCCGGCAAGGCCGACCCGAACGCGGCCACCAAGAAGGGCCTGACCGTCGGCTTCCTGCCCAAGCAGGTCAACAACCCCTACTTCACCAGCTCCGACAAGGGCGGCGAGGCGGCTCTGAAGGAGCTGGGCTCCAGCTACAAGGAGGTCGGCACCAACAGCGGCACCGACACCTCCGGCCAGGTCTCCTACGTCAACACCCTCACGCAGCAGCAGGTCGACGCGATAGCCGTGTCCGCCCAGGACCCGGGCGCCCTGTGCACCGCGCTCAAGCAGGCCATGAGCAACAAGATCAAGGTCGTCACCTACGACTCGGACACCAACCCCGAGTGCCGCAACGCCTTCGTCTCACAGGCGTCCGCCGAGGACCTGGGCCGTACCGAGGTGCAGCTGCTCGCCGAACAGATCGGCTACAAGGGCGAGATCGCGATCCTGTCCGCCGCGCAGACGGCGACGAACCAGAACACCTGGATCGACTTCATGAAGGACGAGCTGAAGGACGCCAAGTACAAGGACATCAAGCTCGTCAAGGTCGCGTACGGCGACGACGACGCCCAGAAGTCCTTCCAGCAGACCCAGGGCCTGCTCCAGGAGTACCCGAACCTGAAGGGGATCATCTCCCCGACCACCGTCGGCATCAAGGCGGCCGCCCAGTACCTGTCGGGCTCCAAGTACAAGGGCAAGGTCAAGCTGACCGGCCTCGGCACCCCGAACGACATGCGCACCTACGTCAAGAACGGCACCGTCGACGCCTTCGAGCTGTGGGACCCGGCGAAGCTCGGCGCGCTGGCAGCCCAGACGGCGGTGGCGCTGGTCTCGGGCCAGATCACCGGCGCGGAGGGCGAGACCTTCAAGGCCGGCGGCACCTCGTACACCATCGGCAAGGACGGCGTGATCAGCCTCGGCAAGCCGACCGTGTTCGACGCCAAGAACATCGACCAGTTCAACTTCTAGTCACCGCTCGACGGTCGCTTCAACCCCCCACGAAGGAGCGGTACTTCATGCAGCGCGTCTGTTTCCTGCTCAAGGTCCGTCAGAACCGGCTGGCCGAGTACCGCGAACGTCATGCCGCCGTGTGGCCGGAGATGCTGGACGCTCTCTCGGCCACCGGCTGGCACAACTACTCGCTGTTCCTGAGAGACGACGGCCTGCTCGTCGGCTATCTGGAGACCGAGGACTTCGCCGCCGCCCAAGCAGGCATGGAGGCCACCGACGTCAACGCCCGTTGGCAGGCGGAGATGGCCCCCTTCTTCGAGGCCCTCGACGGAGCCCGGCCCGACGAGGCGATGAAGCCTCTCACCGAGGTTTTCCACCTCGCCTGACACCCGTTCCGTCCCCTCCGTCCCCTTCGCCCCCTCCGTTCCCCTCAGTTCCCCTCCGTTTCCCGCTCTCGCAGACGATGGAGTCCCCCCGAGATGAGACGACGCACCCTGCTGGCCGGCGCCCTCCTCAGCGCCGCGGCGTCCCCCGTCCTCGCCGCCGGCACCGCGCGCGCCGCCGACCCCGGCCCCTCGGTCACCAAGAAGGCCACCACCCGACTCGACGCCACGGCCGTGTTCTTCGTGTCCTACGACGGCCTGGTCAACAACAACTCGTTCCAGAAGAACGGTCTGCTGACCTACAAGGGCTATCAGTACGCCGCCTGGTACACCTCCACCAAGAACGCGGTCGTCGCCCGCCGCGTCCTCGGCGGCACCACCTGGTCCACGGTCACCCTCGCGCACCAGCTCAAGGCCGGCGACTCGCACAACGTCATCTCCATGGGCGTCTCCAAGGTCGACGGGCGTCTGCACCTCAACATGGACTCCCACAGCGACGGCTTCTTCTACGTGAAGTCGGCCGCGGGACTCCTCGACAACCCGGCGACCACCTCCTGGACGTCGTCCGTCTTCGGCGCCGTACAGACCACCCTCGACGGCCTCGCGCTCACCACCCAGTTCACCTACCCGCAGTTCGTCGCGACCCCCGAGGGGAAGCTCCAGCTCAGCTACCGGGTCGGCATCTCCGGCAACGGCCGCAACGCCCTCGCGGAGTACGACGGTTCGGCCTGGACGAACCTCGGCGAGTGGTCCAGCTCCACCGGCACCTACACCAGCGAGCACGGCACCTCGACCGTCCGCAACATGTACCTGCACGGCATCGACTACGACGTCAACGGCCGGCTGCACTCCTTCTTCACCTGGCGCGAGCAGAACGGCGCCGTGATGTGCTCCAGCGGCGGCATCACCAACCACGACACCGGCTACGTCTACTCCACCGACCGGGGCCGTACCTGGCGCAACAACGCGGGCGCCGTCGTCGGCACCACCGGCGGCTCCGACAAGGTCGCCGTCACGGACGCCGGACTCGTCGTGGACGCGCTCAACCCCGACCACTCCCTGATGAACCAGGAGAGCCAGACCACCGACTCCACCGGCCTCCCGCACGCGATCATCAGCTACGTGCCCGGCCGTTTCGGCCAGTGCACCACCGACTACGTCGGCGACCGCACGGCCAACGGCCGCGCCTTCCATCTGCGCAAGAACTCCTCCGGGAGCTGGCAGAAGACGGAGATCCCCGTCGTCCTCGGCTCCAGCCAGCGCACCAAGCTGGTCCTGGACAAGTACGACAACGCCTACGCGATCTTCCCCTTCGGCCGGATCGCCGGGGCCTCCAAGGCCTCCGGCTACACGGACTGGACGGTGCTCTTCGACGGCAGCGGCCTCAACGCCTTCGGCGAGGTCGTGATCGACGAACTGCGCGTCAAGGCCGACAACGTGCTGTCGTTCATGTACCAGGAGAAGTCGAGCGGGACGACCCCCTCGGCACTCCACGTCATCGACTTCGCACTGCCCGCATGACCCGTATCCGTACTCGGACAGGGGCGCGGCGGGGTGACGGTAATGTGAAGGCCGTCCCGCCGTACCCCGTTCACCTGGAGGTCCCCGCCTGATGGCCCAGCCGGTGGGAATCAAGGACGTCGCCCGTGCCGCCGGAGTCTCCGTCGGCACGGTGTCGAACGTCATCAACCGCCCCGACACCGTCGCCGCGGAGACCCGGGCGCGGGTGCTCTCGGCGATAGACCGGCTCGGCTACGTGCGCAGCGAGTCCGCCCGCCAGCTGCGCGCGGGACGCAGCCGGATCATGGGGCTGCTCGTGCTCGACATGGGCAACCCGTTCTTCGTGGACGTCGCCCGCGGCGCCGAGCGGGCCGCCCGCGACGCCGGGCTCGGCGTGATGGTCTGCAACAGCGCCGAGAGCGCCGGCGAGGAGGCCGAGTACCTGTCGCTCTTCGCCGAGCAGCGGGTGCGCGGCGTGCTGCTCACCCCGGCCGACGCGACCGGCCGCAACATCGCCTCCTTCCGCCGGCACGGCATCCCCTTCGTCCTCGTCGACCGGGTCTCCGAGGGCACCACCGAGTGCTCGGTGTCCGTGGACGACGTGGCGGGCGGCGCGCTCGCCGTCCGCCATCTGGTCGACGCCGGGCACCGCTCGATCGCCTATGTCAGCGGTCCGCCCGGTTTCACCCAGGTCCGCGACCGCCGTACCGGAGCCCTGAACGCGCTCGCCGAGGCGGGCCTCGGCCCCGAATGCCTGCGTGAGCTGCCCACCGAACGCCTCGACGTGGCCGCCGGGCGGGACGCGGGCGCCCGCCTGCTGGGCCTCGGCGACCGCCGCCCCACCGCCGTGTTCTGCGCCAACGACCTGCTCGCCCTCGGCGTGCTCCAGGCGATGTACTCGGCGGGGGTCAAGGTGCCGGAGGACCTGGCCATCGTCGGCTACGACGACATCGAGTTCGCGGCCGCCGCGGCCGTCCCCCTCACCTCGGTACGGCAGCCCGCCGTCACCATGGGCGCCCTGGCGGCCGAGATGCTGCTGGAGGAGACCGAAGAAGGAGGGGTGGGAGGGGCCGGAGGCGCGGGCGCAGGCCGGCACGAACACCGGCGGGTGGTGCTCCAGCCGGAGCTGGTGGTGCGCAGGTCCAGCCTCTCGGCGCGCTGAGCGGCGGTTCAGTACCGCGCTGAGTGCCCGTTCAGTAGCTGTTCATGATCCCCCGGGCTCCGACACCGCCCGGACATGTGCTGAACTGGGACGCGGCCCGTACACCGATCGTCCCGGGAGCCTCCGTTGTCCGTCAGCTACCGCCAGCCCGGCGTCGTCCTCACCGACCGCCGCTTCACCGTGCCCCTCGACCACGCCGACCCGGGCGGGGAGACGATCGGGCTCTACGCCCGCGAGGTCGTCGCGAGCGAGAAGGCGGACCAGGACCTGCCCTGGCTGCTCTACCTCCAGGGCGGCCCCGGCTTCGGCGCCAACCGGTTCGTGGGCAGGCCGGCCTGGCTCGGGCGGGCCCTGAAGGAGTACCGCGTCCTCCTCCTCGACCAGCGGGGCACCGGCCACTCCACCCCGGCCAACCGCCAGACGCTCCCGCTGCGCGGCGGCCCGGCCGCACAGGCCGACTACCTGGCGCACTTCCGCGCCGACTCCATCGTCCGCGACTGCGAGCTGATCCGCCCGGAGGTCACCGGCGGCGCCCCCTGGACCGTGCTCGGCCAGAGCTTCGGCGGCTTCTGCACGGTCGCCTACCTCTCCCTCGCCCCCGAGGGCCTGGCCACCGCGCTGATCACCGGCGGTCTGCCCGCCCTCGACGCGCACGCCGACGACGTGTACCGCGCCGCCTACCCGCGCATGGAGCGCAAGGTCGCCGCGCACTACGCGCGCTACCCGCAGGACGTCGAACGAGTCCGCCGTATCGCCGACCACCTCCTCCACCACGAGGTGACCCTCCCGAACGGCTACCGCCTCACCGTCGAGGCCTTCCAGACGCTCGGCATCCTCCTCGGCGGCGGCGAGGGCAGCCACCGGCTGCACCACCTCCTCGAAGAGGCCTTCGTCCCCACCCCGCACGGTCCGGCGCTGTCCGACGCCTTCCAGGAGGAGATGCAGAGCCAGCTCTCCTTCGCCGGGCACCCCCTCTACGCCCTCCTCCACGAGGCGATCTACGGCCAGGGCGGCCGCCCCACCGACTGGGCCGCCGACCGGGTGCGCGCCGAGTTCCCGCAGTTCGACGCGGCGAAGACGCTCACCGGCGACGGACCGCTGCTGCTCACCGGCGAGACGGTCCACCCGTGGATGTTCGACACCGATCCCGCGCTGCGCCCGCTCCGCGAGACCGCCGAACTCCTCGCCGCCCGCACCGACTGGCCGGCCCTGTACGACTCCGCGCGCCTCGCCGCCAACGAGGTGCCCGTCGCGGCGGCGATCTACCACGACGACCTGTACGTCGACACCGTCCACTCCCTGCGCACCGCCGACGCCATCCGCGGCCTGCGCACCTGGGTGACCGACGAGTTCGAGCACGACGGCGTCCGGGCCGGCGGCCCGCGCGTCCTGGACCGGCTGCTCGCCCTCGCCCGTGACGAGGTGTGACGACCCCCTCACGCGTTAGTCTGCGGGCATGACCGATCCGACGAGCAGCCGGCTCCAGCCCATGCCCGAGGACTGGCGGCGCGCCCTGGCCGTGGTGGCGCACCCGGACGACCTCGAGTACGGGTGCTCCGCGGCGGTAGCCGCCTGGACCGACGCCGGCCGTGAGGTCGCCTATGTGCTGGCGACCCGCGGCGAGGCGGGCATCGACACCCTCGCGCCCGCCGAGTGCGGTCCGCTGCGCGAGCGGGAGCAGCGGGCCAGTGCCGCCGTGGTGGGTGTGTCGCGGGTGGAGTTCCTGGACCATCGGGACGGCGTGGTCGAGTACGGTCCCGCGCTGCGCCGCGACATCGCCGCCGCGATCCGCAGGCACCGCCCCGAGCTGGTGATCACCCTCAACCACCGCGACACCTGGGGTGGGGTCGCCTGGAACACCCCCGACCATGTCGCGGTCGGCCGCGCCACCCTCGACGCGGCCGGGGACGCGGGGAACCGCTGGATCTTCCCGGAACTCGTCGAGCAGGGCCTGGAGCCCTGGAACGGCGTGCGCTGGGTCGCGGTGGCGGGCTCCGCGACGCCGACCCACGCCGTGGACGCGTCGGCGGGACTGGAACGGGCGGTGGGCTCGCTGCTCGAACACCGCACCTACATCGAGGCGCTGACCGACGAGGAGCCGGAAAGCTATGTACGGGGCTTCCTGACCGGGGTGGCGAAGTCGGTGGGCGAACGGTTCGGCGGCAGGCCGGCCGTGGCGTTCGAGCTGTTCAACCGGTAGGGGAGCTGTCCGACCGGTAGCCGGGGCAGGCCGAGGCAGGCCGGGGCAGGTCAGGCCAGGTCAGTAGGCAGGGCAGGTCAGTAGGCTGGACGGCATGCAAGACAAGACGGTGGACCGGACCGGACTGCGCGGCGACTGCGAGAACTGTTTCGGCCTGTGCTGCGTGGCCCTGCCCTTCGCCCGCTCCGCGGACTTCGCGATCGACAAGCCCGCGGGCAGGCCGTGCCCCAACCTCGGCGAGGACCATCGCTGCGGGATCCACGCGCGACTGCGGCAGAGCGGCTTCACCGGCTGCACGGTCTACGACTGCTTCGGCGCCGGGCAGAAGGTCTCGCAGGTCACCTTCGGCGGCCGGGACCGGCGTACGGCGGAGCCCGAGGAAGCCCGCCGGATGTCCGAGGTGTTCCCGGTCGTCCGGCAGCTCCACGAACTCCTCTGGTACCTCACCGAGGCGCTCGGCCTCCCCGCCGCCCGCCCGATCCACGGCGAGCTGCGCCGGACCCTGGCGAAGACCGAGGAACTCACCCGGCTGTCCCCGGACGAGCTGATCGCCCTCGACGTCCCGGCGCACCGTCAGGACGTCAACGTGCTGCTGCTGAAGACCAGCGAACTGGCCCGGGCGGGAATCCGTGGCCGCAAGAAGGAGCGCCGGGGAGCCGACCTGATGGGCGCCCGACTGCGGGGCGCCGACCTGCGGGGCGCCAACCTTCGCGGGGCTTGTCTGATCGCCGCCGACCTCACCGGCGCGGATCTGCGCGGAGCGGATCTGATCGGCGCGGACCTGCGCGACACCGGCCTCGCCGACGCCGACCTGACCGACGCCTTCTTTCTGACCCAGCCCCAGCTGAACGCCGCCCGGGGGAGCGCGGGCACCAGGCTGCCGGAGTCAGTCACCCGCCCCGTGCACTGGACAGCGCTCTGAGGGAGCCGTCGACGCGCGCTCCTCGCCGACCGGCCCGCCGGCCGGTGTCGGCGTCGGTGTCCGCCGTTCCAGGTGCATCCGCAGTCCCTCCGGCATCAGCGTCAGCCGTTCCGTGACCCGCAGTCGGTACGCCGGGTCCGGCCGCAGCTCGTAGCGGCGCAGCAGCAGCCCGAGCACCAGGGTGGCCTCGTGCAGCGCGAACTGCCGGCCGATGCAGGCCCGTGCCCCGGTGCCGAAGGGCTTGAAGGTGTGCGGGGCACGCGCGCGTACGGCCGCCGCGTCGAAACGGTCCGGGTCGAACCGGTCGGCGTCCGGACCCCAGGCCTCGGGATCGCGGTGCAGCATGGCCGTGAGGACCAGCGCCCACCCGCCCCGCCGCACCGGATGCTCCCCGCCCAGCACGGTGTCCGCCCGGGCCTCGCGGGCGAACGCGGGCGCCGTCGGCCACAGTCGCAGCGCCTCGTCGAGGACCCGGCGGACGTAACGCAGCTTCGCGACCTGCTCGTACCCCGGTACGGCCGCGTCCCCCCACACCCGGTCCACCTCGTCGCGGGCGCGGGCCGCGATGCGGGGGTTGAGGGACAGGTAGTGCAGGGCGAAGGAGAGCGCGCCCGAGGTGGTCTCGTGGCCGGCGACCAGGAAGGTGACGACCTGACGCCGCACGTTCTGCGCCGACAGCCGTTCGCCCGTCGTGGGGTGGGCGGTGTCGAGCATCCGGTCGAGCAGGTCGCCGTCCCCGCCGCCGCCGTCGCGGCGCGCCCGCACCAGCTCGTCGACCGTGCGGTTCAGGTAGGCGATGTCGGCCTCGTTGCGGCGCGTGGCCCGGCGCAGCAGGGCGGGGGAGGGCACGGTGTTGAGGCGCTGCGCGTAGGTGAGGGTGCCCACCATCGCCGTCACGAAGGGGTGCGGCCGGGTCCGCTCGAAGGACGCGAAGTCGTGCCCGAAGCCGGTGCGGGCGATCGTCTCCAGGGTCAGTTTGGTCATGTCGCCGGGCACGTCCACCGCACGGCCCGCGGCCAGCTCCCGGTCCCAGTGACCGGTGAGCCGCTCCGCCACGTCCAGCATCATCGGGTGGTAGGCCGCCATCGCCTCGCGGCTGAACCCCGGCGCCAGCACGTCGTGCGCCAGCTGCCAGTTCGGCTCGTGGTTGTACGCCGTGAACAGGGCGTCCCCGACGACGGGCCGCAAGTTGGCGATGCCCAGCCCCACATGTTTGGCGAACCGCGTCTCGTCGGCCATGTCGGCGGCCAGCTCGGCGCCCCACACGAACACGAACTCCCGGCCGAACGCCTTGCGGCGGAAGATCGGCCCCAGCTGCCCGGCGTACCGCAGGGAGTCCTGGAGGGGCGTGCGCCGGCTCGCGCCCAGGACGTCGCCGAGCAGGGGGATCCGGCGCGGCGGATGCGGTATGCGCTCCAGCTCGGGCCAGCCGAGCTCCGCGCTGCGGAACCCCTTCGGCAGGGCGTCCGCCGTCGCCGTCCCCGTCGGACGCGTCGTGGCCGGCCGGCCCGTCGTTCCTGTCGTCTCCGGCGTCCCTGTCGTCCCCGTCGTCTCCGCCATGACGCGATCTCCCTTGATGCAGCGGCAGGTTGAGCATGTTGTACGTGGGTTCAATAGCGCGCTCAGTCTGGTGCCGCTGTTGAACCGACGTCAAGTAAAGTGCGGACATGGCCGCGAACCAGGGGGAGCGCACCCGGCGCAGACTCAGCACCGAGGAGCGCAGGGAGCAACTCCTGTCGGTCGGTGCGCGGCTGTTCTCGGAGAGCCCGTACGACGACGTGTGGATCGAGCAGGTCGCCGAGATCGCCGGGGTCTCCCGTGGGCTGCTCTACCACTACTTCCCCACCAAGCGGGACTTCTTCGCGGCGGTCGTGGAGCGCGAGAGCGAGCGGATGCTGCGCATGACGGCGGCGGTTCCCGGCATCCCGGTCCGTGCGCAGCTGGCGTCCGGCCTCGACGCCTATCTGACGTACGTGGCGGCCCACGCCCACGGCTACCGGGCTTTCCACCGTGCCGACGCCTCCGGTGACCAGGCCGTGCGCCGGGTCTACCGGCGGGCGCTCGCGGCGCAGGAGCGGCAGATCCTGGCGGCGCTCGGCGCCGATCCGGAGTTCGGTCCGGTCTTCGAGGAGCGCCCCGACGTACGGCTGGCGGTGCGCGGCTGGCTGGCGTTCACGACGGCGGTCTGCCTGGAGTGGCTGCGGGGGTCGGACCTGTCGCGGGAACAGGTGGGGGAGTTGTGCGCGCGGGCGCTGCTGGGGGTCATCGCAGGCCCGGCGTGATCATCGACGGGACGGCCGTGCCCTCGCTCACCGGGGTCCGGCGGCCGATGCCCGGGTCCGACGTGGTGTCGCCGTGGTTGGCGAACACCCGGATCTCCGATAGGTTAGGCAAGGCTTACCTAAGGAGGTTTTGGGATGGGTGACAGCCAAAGCTGGGCGGCCGTGCCTGCCGCTGCCGAGCGGGCCCGTTCGGTACTCGCGGCCTCGTGGTCCTGCGCGGTGACCGCGGACGGCGGGCGCGAGGAGTTCGTCGGTGCGCACACCGTCGACGGGAACGGTCGGGTCATCCTGCACGTCCCCGAGGACAGCGCCCTGCTCACGGCCGCGATCTGCGCGCCCCGCGGCGAGCCGTCCGCCGTGCTGGAGTTCGCGGACGCGGCGCCCGTACCCGTACGCGGCCGGATCCGTGCCCGGCTCTGGCTCGCCGGCTGGTTCACCCCCGAGGACGGCCATCTCGCCTTCCACGCCACCCGCGTCGTGCTCAAGGAGTCCACCGGCGCGGTCGTCGTCGACCTGGAGGAGTTCGCCGGCGCCGAGCCCGACCCGCTCGCCACCGCCGAGGCACAGCTGCTCACGCATCTCGCCGACGCCCACCCCGACGCGGTGGAGCGGCTCACCCGGCTCGTCCGGCGGGACAGTCTGCACGGCGCCGTCCGGGTCCAGCCGCTCGCCGTCGACCGGCACGGACTGACGCTGCGCATCGAGCGCTCCCGCGCCCACGGCGACGTACGCCTGCCCTTCCACGCGCCCGCCGACGACGTCGGCCAGCTCACCGAGCGCATGCACGTCCTGCTCACCCAGGCGGCGACCGCCGCCTGCCCCCGCGCCCTACAGCGGCAGCGCACAGACGGCGACGGGTGACGCGAACGGCTCGCCCGCGAGCCGCAGTTCACCGTCGGCGCCGTCCACCCGGAAGACGCTGACCGTGCCGGAGCGCTGGTTGGCGGCGAACAGCAGCCCGCCGTCCGGCGAGAGGGCGACCTGCCGGGGGAAGTCGCCTTCCACCGGCACCGTGCCGAGCAGCCGCAGCCGGGCCCCGTCCGCCTCCACTGCGTAGCGGGCGAGTGTGTTGTCCCCGCGGTTGGCGAGGAAGGCGTGCGCGCCGTCCGGCGTGACCGCCAGCTGCGCCGGGTAGTTGGTGTCCGCCTCCGCGCCCGTGGACTGCGGCCTCCCGATCGTCAGCCGGCCGCTCGACGGCTCGTACGCGCAGACCGAGACCGTGTCGTCGGCCTCGTCGGCGAGGTAGGCGTACCGGCCGCCGGGATGGAACGTGAGGTGGCGCGGACCGGCGCCCGCCCGGGTGTGCGCCTGCGCGACCTCCGTGAGCGTCCCGGCCCGCTCGTCCAGGCGGTAGCTGTACACCGTGTCCGTGCCGAAGTCGACGGCGAGGACATGGCCGCCGTCCGGGGCCGTGATGAACTGGTGCGCGTGCGGCCCCTGTTGGCCCGACCGGGGAGCCGGACGGCGGTGCGTCACCCTGTCGGTGCGCTCACCGAGCGCCCCCGAGGCGTCGAGCGGGTGCACGGCCACGCTGCCCGAGCCGTAGTCGGCGCTCAGCAGCCACCGGCCGCCCGGATGGACCGACAGGTGACAGGTGTGCGCCCCGCCCGTCGGCCGGCTGCCCAGCACCTTCCCGTCGGACAGCCGCACGGCGGTCACCGCGCCCCGCTCTCGTTCGTTCACCGCGTACAGCGTTCCGCCGTCCGGGTGCACCGCGAGATACGACGGGTCCTGGACGCCGGTGATCGTGCCCCGGCCGGTGATCCGCCCCGAGGCGGGGTCGTACGAGGCGATGCCGATGCCCTTGCCGCCGCCCTCGGCGGAGGTGTAGGTGCCCAGGTAGAGAGGGCGGGGGCCGGAAGAGCTCCGCGAGGGATCCGGGGCGGCGGACGCCGACGGCGAGGGCTGCCCGGGCGGTGCGGCGTGCGGCGGGTCCTGGCTCTTCGCCGGGCCGCCGTCGCCGTCCGTGCCGCCGGCGCACCCGGCGAGGGCCGACGCGGCGGCCGCGCCGCCGAGCATCCCGACGAAGCCGCGCCTGCTCCAGCCTCCGCCGGGCTCGCGGCTTCGACCGGGGCGGGGGGACCCCCGGTGCGCCGCTTCCGTACCACTGCCCATGCCCGCACCTCAGGTCGTCGTACGCCTCCGCCGTGACAGCCACCTTGACCCGGACGGGCCGTCGAACGCAAAAGCGGACCTCGGCCCAGCGGGCGGCCGGGTACGCCGAGGATCGGCCGGGCGGCCGGGTGGCGGCGCCGGGTGCGCCGAGGCGGAGGGACGGGCGCGGGGAACCCGGCTTCCGGTGCCGTACGTGTGGCACCGGCGGCCTCCCGGGTGTGCCCGTCACCCGGTGTGGAGCGGGGGCGGGCGGCCGACGCGGGTCCGGGCCACCGGACGGGACCCCACGCCGACCCCGTCCGGGCCCGGCTCAGGAAGAACGCCGGCCGAACCCCGTACGGCTGCGCCACAGCTCGTCCTGCACGCCCAGGCGCTCGCGCAGCCGGTTCAGCCGTGGCATCCGGGCACGCTGCTCACGGCTGTTGCGGTCCAGTTCCTCCAGGAGGCGGCGGGAGCGGTGCTCGGTGTCGAGCTCGTCGATGATGCGGGTGGCCTCGGTCAGCAGCGCGCCGTGCAGCTGCCACTGGCGCGCGTCGTGCTGGAGCTGCTCCAGCAGCAGCTGGGCGAGCTTGTCGCGAGTGGCCGCGGCCTGCCGCAGCTCGGCGGTGAGCCGCTCCTCCGCGGCGTCCGCGTTGAGGCTGACGCTCGTGGTCACCAGCACCGCGAAGCTGACCACCGCGTCGGCGATCTCGGACAGCAGCCGCTCCACGACCTCGCCGGTCCCGTCCGGGAACAGCGGCTGCGGCTCGCGCTCCTTGGCGAGATCGGTGAGGGTCCGGGCGAGCACCCGCAGCACGACCGTGCAGATCTCCAGAGTGTCCAGACCGGTGCGCAGCACCACCCGGTGCAGCAGCCCCTCCCGCACGCGTGGATTGAACCGCAGGCTGTCCTCGGCCTGCCGCAGGGCCGCGTCCACCTGGACGATGTCGTGGTCCAGGCGGCGCGCCTCGTGCAGCCGGGCGGCCGCCTGCTCCACCGCGGTACGGCCCGCGGCCTCCTCGCCGATGCGCAGCATCAGCCGGCGCAGCCGGCGGGCCAGCCCGTCGATCGACTCGCCCGCCTCCTCCACCCACACCGGAGGCGGCAGCAGCAGATTGCAGCCGAGCCCGACGAAAGCGCCGATCAGCGTCTCCACCACGCGCGCCCACGCCGTGTCCCCGACGGTGGTCACGCCCAGCACCAGCATGGCGCTGATCGCCACTTCGGGGACGTACTCGTCGACCCGCACCAGATGCCCCACCGCCAGCGAGGACACGATCAGCAGCGCGAGGCTCCACCAGGTCAGACCCACCAGGAGGCTGAAGGCGATGGCCACGAGCACGCCGGCGACCACGGCGTTCACCCGGCGGATGCCGTTGGTGAGCGTCGCGTACAGGGTGACCTGGACGACGAGCAGCGCGGTCAGCGGCGCGGTGAGGGGCAGCGCCTCGGGGCTCAGGCGCAGCGCGATGACATAGGCGATCGTCGCCGCGGTGGCGGACCGCAATGCCTGGACGACGACGGGTTCCCGGTGGCGCTGTACCAATCGCACGAGCGGTGCCGCTCGCTCACGTACTTCTTCTTGCATTGACAGTCCAGTTCCCCTTACCCGGCGGCCTCGAACGTTTCTTCACCACCTCGCGACACGCGACGGCGGCCGGCTGCCTCGATCGGCCGCATCGAGGACTGTCCCTGTCCGCAAGTGACCATAGATTGATCTCGTCAGCCGGGGAAGACACCGGGTACATGCGACGGAGGGGGAAACTCCATGGCGGACAAGGCGGACAAGGCGGAAAAGGCGGCCGGGGCGGAAGAAGCGGTCTCGGCCGACCGGGCCGACGGGGCGGGCACGCCGGGCATCGAGGTCCTCACGGGGGCGCACGCCTACCTGCGCGAGGTGGTCGCGGCGGTCGGCGACGAGCAGTGGGGCGCGGCGACCCCGTGCGACGCGTGGACGGTACGCCAGGTGCTCAACCACGCCCGCATCGACCAGCAGGGCTACGGCCTCGCGCTGACCGGCGGGCGGCCCGACAGCGACCCGTTCCACCCGGCCGACGCGCTCGACGGCGACCCGGCGGTCGAGCTGGCGAAGGTGCTGGACGCGGTGGCCGGGGCGTACGCCGGGCTGCCCGCGGACACCGAGCAGGTGCCGACCCCGCTGGGCCCGCTGCCGCTGCCCCTCGCGATCGGCGCCGCCGCGATGGACGCGGCCGTGCACGCCTGGGACATCGCCGTGGCCACCGGCCAGGACCGTCCCCTCCCGGCCGGGACGGCCGAGGGGATCGGGCCGGCGGCGCAGCACCTCGTGGACCACCTGCGCGACGCGTACCAGGTCTTCGCCCCGGCGCGCGAGGCCCCGGACGGCCACGACCCGTCGGCGACGCTGCTGGCCTTCCTCGGCCGCGACCCGCGCTGGTCCCCGCGCACGTCCTGAGCCGGACGGCGGCAGGGCGCTCGTCGCGCTCCCGTCGCGTGCGCGACGCCTACGCTGCCGCCGAGCCCCGCGGAGCGGTCTCGCTGCGTCCTGCCTTCGGTGCGGCCCCCGAGAACGGGGCGATGTTCGTCCGGCACCGTGTCGCCGCCGGGTCCGACGCGGTGTGGGGGCTGCCGGCCGGCGGGGCGCGGGTGTATGTGTGCGGCGACGGTTCGCGCATGGCGCATGGCGTCGGGTGTCCGGGAGGCGTTCCGTACCCTGTACCGGGACCGCGCACCCGGCGCCGATGACACGGCCGCCGAGGCGTGGCTCGACGGGCTGATCGCGGACGGCCGTTAAGTGGAGGACGTCTACGCGGCCGGGTGACCGGGGGAAGGAACGGGCGGGGTGACGGATTCCTGGGAGCGGGGCCGGAGCGTGCTGGCGGCGGCGGGCGTCCCGCCCGACCGGCTGGCCCACGTGGGGCCGCTCGGCGGCGGCACGTACAACACCGTCGAGGAGCTCCGCCTGACGGACGGCGGCCACTACGTACTGAAGGTCGCGCCCACGGCGCCGGGCCTGAGCCACGAGATCCGACTGCTGTCCGCAGAGGCGGAGTTCTGCCGCGGGGCGGCCCGGGCCGAAGTGACGGCACCGCGGGTCATAGCCCTCGACGGGCAGTGGCTGCTGATGACGGTGTGCCCCGGCGAACCCTGGGACGGATCACTGGATGCCGTCGAACAGGCCGAGCTGCGGCGGGAGTTGGGCGGTCAGGTCGCCCGGCTGCACCGGGTGACCGGGCCGGGCTTCGGCTACCCCTCCGGTGTCTTCGGCCCGCTCGCCCCCGACTGGCGCACCGCGTTCACGGCGATGTTCGACGCCGTTCTCGACGACGCCCGCCGCTTCGGCGCCCGGCTGCCCCGCCCCGCCGACGAGGTGGCCGCCGTCGCGCGGGCCGCGTACGACGCCCTCGACGAGGTGACCGTCGCCCGCCTCGTCCACTTCGACCTGTGGCCGGGCAACGTCCTGGTCGACCGCGCCGGCGCGAAGCCGCGGATCGGGGGTCTCATCGACGGCGAGCGCATGTTCTGGGGCGATCCCCTCGCGGACTTCGTCTCGCTGGCGCTGCTGCAGGACATCAGGCAGGACGAGGCGTTCCTGGCGGGCTACCGGGACGCCGGAGGGCAGGCCGTGTTCGACGCGTCGGCCCGGCTCCGGCTCGCCCTCTACCGCGCGTACCTCTACCTGATCATGCTGACCGAGACGATTCCGCGGGCGGTCGGCGCGGATCACCTGGAGTGGGTGCAGAAAGCGGTCGCCCCGCAGCTCGTGGCGGCACTGGACGAGATCGAGGCCACGGACGTCTCTTAGCTCACATCGTGAACTAAGGGTTGGAGGAATGTCGCGTGCGCCCGCCCGCAAGGGTATGTTGCAGGTCGGGCAGGGCGCGAAGGGGAGCGACATGACGGGGCGGAACGGGCGCACGGTACGCGACCTGAGGCGGGCCAACAGGACGGCCGTGCTGCAACGGCTCTACTTCGACGGACCCCTCAGCCGTTTCGAGCTGGGCCCGGCCACCGGCCTGAGCTCCGGCTCGGTCAGCAACGTCGTCGCCGACCTGGTCGCCGACGGGCTGGTCGAGGAGGCCGGCAGCGTCGACTCCGACGGCGGCCGCCCCCGCATCCTGCTGCGCGTCGTCCCCGCCAGCGGTCACATGATCGGCGTGGACGTCGGCGAGACCCGGGTGCGGATCGAGCTGTTCGACCTGACCCTCACCGAACTCGCGCGGGTGGAAAGGCCGTTGGAGCATCGGCGGTACGAGGTCGACGGGATCGTCGGGCACATCCGGGACGGCGTCGCCGAGGTGCTGGGCGCCGCCGGCATCGGCCCGGAACAACTGCTCGGTGTCGGCATCGGCGTCCCCGGCATCGTCGAGCACACCCCCGAACGCGGAGCCGTCGTGCACGGCCAGACGATCGGCTGGGACGCCGTTCCCCTGGAGGCGCTGCTCCGCGAGCGTTCCATCCTTCCCGAGACCGTGCCGTACTTCATCGACAACGGCGCCAAGACCCTCGGCCAGGCCGAGATGTGGTTCGGCGGCGGACGCGGTGCGCACAACGCGGTCGTCGTCCTCTTCGGCTCGGGGGTCGGCGCCTGTCTCGTCACGCCCGAGGTGGAACACGGCCGGGCCGTCGAATGGGGGCATCTGACCGTACGGGTGCGGGGCCGCCGCTGCCGGTGCGGCGCCCTCGGCTGTCTGGAGGCCTACGCGGGCGCGGAGGCGCTGCTGGAACGCTGGCGGGAGCAGGGGGGCCGGCCGCCGGAGGGCGTGGACGAGGAGACCGCGCTGACGGCGATGCTCGGCGCCGCCTATCCGCCGGGGGGCGCGGAGGCCGCCGACCCCGTGGCGCTTGAGGTGCTGGAGGAGACGGCCGAGTACCTGGGCGCCGGTCTCTCCGACCTCATCAACCTCTTCCAGCCCGAGCGCATCCTCATCGGCGGCTGGGCCGGACTTCAGCTCGGCGCCCGCTTCCTGCCCGCCGTACGCCGCCACGCGACCGCGTACGCGTTGCGTCACCCCGCGCAGAAGGTCACCGTCGAACTGGGACGGCTCGGCCCCGACGCGGTCACCGTCGGCGCGGCGATCCTTCCGCTCGCCGACTTCTTCGCCCGTGGCGGCCGACGCCCCGAGCCCACCCCCACCGGCCCTGCCCCCGCCTGGCGCACGGTCCTACGGGAACGCGCCCCCCGCTGACCCGCTCTCGCCGGTCGGACCGCCTCCGTACGCCCGGCCGTGCCGTCACGTTTCGCTGATCACCGTGGAGGTACTCGCCTCCTCGCCCGGGCGACCGTCGCCCGGGGAAGTCGCCCGCGTCCCGCGCGGCGCGACGGTGAAGGGAGGACGTCGTGGCCGCACAGCGCCCCGAAGGCCCCGGCGAGAACGGCACGCCGGTCCCGCGCGATCTGCCGGACCAGCAGGCCGACGGGGGAGAGGACCCCTGGGACGTCGACACCCCCGAGGGACCCGACGAGTCCGACGGGTCCGCGGAGGACGTCCCGGACGTTCCCGACACCGACGAGTCGGGCACCGGCCGGCAGGGCGCGCCCCACGCGGGCAGCGGTCAGTCCGACCACCCCGTGCCCGACGAGCCGTCCGCCTGAGGACCACCTCACGGGGGAGGGCCGACCGGATCCGCTCATGGCCCGCGCCGACCGCCTCACCGCGGATCTGCGGAGGTTCACGGCCGGGTGCCGGCCAGGCGTCCGGCTACGCGAACGCGTTCACACCGGTCAGCCGTGCCGACAGCTCCCACAGTCGAGCCGCCTGCTCCGGGTCCGTCGCCCAGTCCTTGACGCCGACCCGCTCGCCGTCCGCCGGGGCGGGCTCGGCGATGTCGCAGTCCTCGAGGTAGACGCCGCCCATACCGGCCAGCTGCGGCGAGGTCGCCGCCCACACCTGGGTCGCCGCGCCCTGCTCCGGGGTCTTGAAGCCCTCGACGTCGAGCACGTTCCCGTCCTCGTCGATCCAGCCCCGGTCCACCATCTCCTGCTTCGGCAGATGCCGCTGGAGGGGCGTCAGAATGCCACCGGGGTGGAGGGAGAACGCGCGGACGCCCCGGTCCCGGGCCAGCCGGTCCAGGTGCCCGGCGAACAGCACGTTCGCGGTCTTGGCCTGTCCGTACGCCTCCCACTTGTCGTAGCCGTCGCGCCAGTGGACGTCGTCCCAGCGCATGCCCGAGAAGTGGTGGCCGCGCGAGGACACGGAGACGATCCGGGCGCCGCCGGGCTCGATCGCCGGCCAGAGGCGGTTGGCGAGGGCGAAGTGGCCGAGGTGGTTCGTGGCGAACTGGGCCTCCCAGCCGGGGCCGACCCGGGTCTGAGGGCAGGCCATGATCCCGGCGCTGTCGATGAGGAGGTCGATGCTCCGGCCGGAGGCGAGGAACCGGTCGGCGAAGGCGCGCACGCTCTCCAGGTCGCCGAGGTCGAGGGTGTCCGTCTCGACGCCGTCGAGGCCGGCGAGGTTCTCGCGGGCGGTGTCCGGGCGGCGCGCGGGCACGACGACCTGGGCGCCGGCCTTGGCCAGCGCGCGGGTGGTCTCCAGACCGAGGCCGGAGTATCCGCCGGTGACGATGGCCAGCTTCCCGCTGAGGTCGATGTCCCGCAGGACGTCGTCGGCGGTGCTCGTGGCGCCGAAGCCCGAGCCGATCTTGTGCTGTGCGGTGTCGCTCATGCCCAGAACGCTACGGATTGGAGTGCGCTCGAAGTCAAGCGCTCCGGTGCGAGCGGCGCAGCCGTGGGGTCCGAGTCGCGCGGACAGGGGAAAGCCCCGACCGGACGGGGGAATCACGGTCGGGGCGGTCTGAGCGTGGGCGCGGATGGCGGTCGCCTCTCGGCGAAAGGCTCCACAGGGCTTCAGCCGAACGATCGTCCCTGTGGGCAAAAGGTGAGGCCCGGGGACACTGTCCCATCCACACCCACGAATCGTTCAACGGAGAACTTCCTAAGGGTGTTCCCGGGTCCGCGGCCACGCGCGGTGATGTGTGTCACCGGCCGCCCTGAAGGCACTGAAGGCCCCGAAGGGCCCGCGTGGATCGCCGTCCCTCAGGCCAGCGGGCTGTCCGACAGGGACGCCAAAAGCTCGGCGGGGTCCGCGTAGACCGCTTCCGCACCCGCCTCCAGCAGGTCGGCGCGCGGGATGCCGCCGCACAGGACGCCCACGCAGCGCACCCCGGCCCGGCGCCCGGCCCGCATGTCCCACACGGTGTCCCCGACGAACACCGCTCCCTCGGCGGTCGCCCCGGCCAGTTCCAGCGCGTGTTCCACGGGTTCCGGAGCGGGCTTGCCCTCCTCGACGTCGTCCGCGCTCGCGGTCGCGGCGATGACGTCGTCGGCGTCGATGGCGCGCCGCAGGGCGGACAGCTCGGCCCCGCTCGCGGAGGTGGCGAGCACGACCGTCCAGCCGTCGTCGTGCAGCCTGCGCAGCAGCGGGCCGGCGTCCCGCAGGGCCGGCAGCCGGTCGAAGTACTGCCCGTAGAGCGCCTTGTGCGCGGCGCTCAGTTCGGCGTCCTCGTCCTTGTCCCGGTCGTCGCCGAGCAGATGGGCGACGAGATCGTCGGAGCCCAGCCCGATCGCCCGGTGCACGGCGTGCATCGGAACCCGGTGGCCCGCCTGCCGGAAGGCCTCCCACCAGGTCGTCACGTGCAGGTGGTTGGTGTCGACCAGGGTGCCGTCGACGTCGAACACGGCGGCGCGTGTCATCACGGGTCCTTTCTCTCGAGCCCCCCGGGTACCACCTCAGGCACCGGTCACGCCCGCCGGTAC
Source organism: Streptomyces sp. NPDC102259 (assembly GCF_044766465.1). Classification (NCBI taxonomy): domain Bacteria; kingdom Bacillati; phylum Actinomycetota; class Actinomycetes; order Kitasatosporales; family Streptomycetaceae; genus Streptomyces; species Streptomyces sp. NPDC102259. The sequence goes on from NZ_JBIWMA010000027.1 coordinate 64,941, forward strand.
CCGCCCCTCCCGCGTCCAGGCGAGCAGGTCCGCCCGCGACCAGGTGGTCACGATCCGCTCTTCCGGCACCCCGCACTCCTCGGCCCGCGCGCAGCCCAGGATCTGCCAGTCCAGCTGGCCGGGCGCGTGGGCGTCGGTATCGACCGAGAACAGGGTGCCCGCCTCCACGGCCCGGCGCAGCAGCCGGCGCGGCGGGTCGAGCCGCTCGGGCCGGCTGTTGATCTCGACCGCCGTACCGGACTCGGCGCACGCGGCGAACACCGCGTCCGCGTCGAACTCCGACTCCGGCCGTTTCCGGCCGGTCACCAACCGCCCGGTGCAGTGGCCGAGGATGTCGGCGTGCGGGTCGCGCACGGCGTTCACCATGCGGCGCGTCATCGCACGGGACTCCATGCGCAGCTTGGAGTGCACGGACACGACCACCACGTCGAGCCGCTCCAGCAGCTCCGGCTCCTGGTCCAGCGACCCGTCGTCGAGGATGTCGCACTCGATGCCGGTCAGCAGCCGGAACGGCGCCCAGGTCGCGTTGAGCTCCTCGACCACCTCCAGCTGCCGGCGCAGCCGTTCGGGCGACAGCCCGCGGGCCACGGTCAGACGGGGGGAGTGGTCGGTGAGCACGGCCCACTCGTGGCCGAGCGCGGCCGCGGCCCGGCCCATCTCCTCGATGGGGCTGCCGCCGTCCGACCAGTCGGAGTGGACATGGCAGTCCCCGCGCAGCAGCGCCCGCAGCCCGGCCCCCGCACCGTCGTCCGTGAGCGGCCCGCCGGCCTCGTCCTCCAGCTTCTCCAGATAGGACGGCCGCTGCCCGGCGAGCGCCTCGCGCACCACCTGGGCGGTCTTGGGGCCCACGCCCTTCAGCGACTCCAGGGTCCCGTCGGCCGCCCGCTGCGCGACCTCGGCCGCGGGCAGCGGGGTCAGCACGCCGGCCGCGGTCCGGAAGGCGCGGACCCGGTAGGTCGGCGCCAGGGAGCGCTCCAGCAGGAAGGCGATCCGGTCCAGGGCTTCGACGGGATCCATCGCCACCTCCTGGCTCCAGAGTTCCCCACCCGCGCCCGGACCGCACCAGGAAATCAGATGATTCGTACCGATGGATTCCGCTTTACCCTCTATGTCATGACCGAAATCGCGAGTCTCCGTATCTCCCACCCGCGGATCATGGTGCTCGGGGTGCAGCCGGGCCCGGCGCCGTTCCGCATCGTGGAAATCGACACCGAGGTGGTCGGCGAGGCGAGGGACGTGACCGACGTCCTCGAGATCGCCGCCGCGTTCGGGATCACGGTCCACGACCTCGACGACCCCGACGTCGTGCGATGGGTGGGCGGGGACCGGTACACCTGGACCCCGCGTCACTGACGGCGGCGGTCAGGCTCCCTCTCGGGCGCTCCGCCGCAGGTGCCGTTCCCGTGCGTGCACCGCACGGCTCATCCGACGGCCCACGAGCAGGTAACCGATCAGGGCGCCCGTGGTGTTGAGGATGACGTCGTCGATGTCGAAGGCGCGTCCGGTCACCACCGCGCCCTGGGCGAACTCCACCAGCAGCATGACGGTCGCGGTCAGCAGCAGCACGCGCAGTACCCCGCGCGCCCGGGGCGCGACCACCGGCACCAGGACGCCGAAGGGCACGCCGAGCAGGATGTTCCCGCCGATCTGCTTCACCGCGTCGCGGAGTTCGGGCTGGTCGAGGTAGGCGCGCAGGGAGTCGCCCGGACGCAGGTTGGAGTGCACCAGCGCCACGGAGGCGGGTGACGGCTCCAGTGTGAGCCGGGCGAGCACGACGGCGAACGCCACCATGAAGGCGAAGGCGAACAGCATCGCCAGCAGTCGGAGCGGGAGCGGCAACGGCCGGCGTTCGGCGCGTTCCGCCTTCTTCGACGAGCCGGGCTTCGGTCCCGACTTCCAGCGCGACTTCGAGCCGGGCTTCGGTCCCGACGTCGGTCCCGACGTCGAGCCGGGCTTCGGTCCCGACGTCGGTCCCGACGTCGAGCCGGGCTTCGAGCCGGATTTCGAGCGCGGCCCGAAGGGGAAGCCGCGCTTCGGGCCCGACTTCCCGGCCCCGTTCTTCGGCGGGGCGGGCTCCTTGGTCCTGCCTGCGCGTGGGCGGAACACGGCAAGCGGACGTAGGGCTGTACGGGCCATCCGGTCCTCCAGTCTGCAACTTCCCTGCGTAGTAGGGCGGTTACCCCCGAACGGCCGAGGGATGCGGTCCGTCTTGCCACGGGCCGCGGCAAGACGGGCCGCGGCAAGACGGACCGGGGCGTAGGCGGTCAGGTGTGGTACGTCACCTTCACCGCCGTGAAGCCGAGGGAGTGCAGCAGCCCCTGCAGCATGTCGGTGGTGTTGGTCTCGGCGCGCGCGATCAGTTCGCTCTCCTTCGCCGCCTCGCTGATGTGCTTGACCGCCAGCTTCTGCACGGCCTGCTCACCGCTCGGGTTGTCCGAGAAGAGGTCACCGAGGCGGTCGAAGAGGCCGCGCTGCTTGGAGACCGCGTAGGAGCGGTCGGGGTCGAGCGCCGGTTTGCCGAGCAGGGCGTGCGGCAGCCGGAGCGTGGCCGAGGTGCGGTCGTCGTTGACCGTCACGTCCTGGTCGCCGAGTTTGCCGAGGTCGACGTAGGCGTCCACGGTGCCCGCGCCGACGTACAGGGTGCGGGTGCCGCGGATGGCGTCGGGGAGGTACTTGGCGTCCTTCTCCAGGTCGACGACGACCTGGAAGTTGCCGGAGGCGGCGTCGTAACGGCTCATGTCCTGGATGGATTCCAGCAGGGCGGGGCCCGAGCGGTCGTGGGTCTCGGTGCCGAAGAAGTCGCGCAGTCCCGGCAGCAGGCTCAGCCGGATCCCGGCGAACATCACGACGAGTACGACCACGACGGCGGTGAGCACCTTGGCCCAGCCGGGCATACGCCGGGGGAGGCGCGTGGTGGGCTTGTCGGGCTTGACGGAAGTCGTCATGCGGCCCTCCTTCCTGCTGTCCGGATGCCCGCCAATTGCCCCGTCAGACCGCGCTGTTGACAAGCTGTGACAGTGCGGGCACGGAGGCCGGCCCGATGAGCGTCCTGGAGCGCGCCGCGAGGCGCCCCGGGGGCGCCGCCGGGTGACCGCCCCGCCCCGACGCCTCGCAGGCACTACGGCCCGTGGGCCCGCCGCCCCGCAGGCCCGCCAGCCCGCAGCTCCGTAGGCCCGTCGCCCCACCGCCCCACCGTCCCGCCGCCCCGGTGGCCGGCCGGGGCGTGGCGACGGTGTTCGGGGCCGTGAGCGGCTCGGGTCCGGCCGGTCCACCCGGTTGGCCGCTTCGAGCGGGTCGGGGCGCGACGGCAGGCGGCGACCGGTTTTCGCGGGGTCCGAGGGACTCCGAGTGACGTCGAGTGACCGGGCGGGACTCCCGCGCACTCCTGAGGGTGGGCAAAACGGACCCGGTCCGTAGCATGAGAGCTCCCGCCCCAGCCGGACATGATCAGCGAGGAGCCGATCGTGCGAGACATCTCCGTGTTCAGCGGTAGTGCCCACCCCGAGCTGGCCGCCGAGGTCTGTGCCCACCTCGGCGTGCCCCTGAGCCCCACCCGACTCAGCAGGTTCGCCAACGACTGCCTGGAGGTCCAGCTCCAGGCGAACTGCCGGGAACGGGATGTCTTCCTGGTCCAGCCCCTGGTCCGGCCCGTGCAGGAGCACCTCGTCGAGCTGCTGCTGATGTGCGACGCGGCCCGTGGGGCGTCGGCGGGCCGGATCACCGTCGTCATGCCGCACTACTCCTACGCCCGCTCCGACAAGAAGGACGCGCCCCGCATCTCCCTGGGCGGACGCCTGGTCGCCGACCTGATGGCGGCGGCCGGCGTCCACCGGGTCCTCGCCATGACCCTGCACTCGCCCCAGGTGCACGGCTTCTTCTCGATGCCCGTGGACCACCTGCACGCCCACCGGGAGCTGGCCGCCCACTTCCGCCGCTACGACCTCACCCGTACGACCGTGGTCTCGCCGGACCTCGGCAACGCCAAGGAGGCGGCAGCCTTCGCCCGGATGATCGGCGCCCAGGTGGCGGCCGGCGCCAAGCAGCGGTACCCCGACGACCGGGTCAGTATCAGCGCGGTGATCGGCGAGGTGGCCGGGCGGGACGTCATCGTCCTGGACGACGAGATCGCCAAGGGCAGCACGGTCCTGGAGCTGCTCGACCGGCTGCGGGAATCCGAGCCGAGGTCGATACGGGTGGCGTGCACGCACGGCCTCTTCGCGGCCGGTGCGCTCAAGCGGCTCAGCGAGCAGCCCGACGTGCTGGAGATCGTGTGCACCAACACGGTGCCGGTGCCCGTCGAGGAGCACACCGACAAGCTGCGGATCCTGTCCATCGCGCCCGCCCTCGCGGAGGCGGTGCGCCGTATTCACAACGGTGAGTCCGTCAGCGCCCTGTTCGACGCGGCGCGCGGCCCGTAGCCGGGGACCGGGATACCGGGAGGAGCGCTTCGAGCGCCGTCATAACGTGCCGGAGGTGGCCTCGGGCTGTTCCAGGGCCGCGTCCAGCGTCGTGGCGGGCGGCAGCAGCCGGTACAGCCCCGTGGCCCGCAGGATCCGCAGGGTGAGCCGATGGGTGCAGACGAGGTGCAGATGCCCGCCGTGGTCGAGGACGCGCCGGCGTGCGCGGTACAGCAGGCGCAGCCCGGAGCAGTCGAAGAACTGGATCCGGCTCAGGTCGATCACGATCCGGGGCGCCGGACCGCCGGTCGCCTCGTCGAGGAGCGGGCCGATCTCGGTCGCCGCGACGATGTCGATCTCGCCGCGGAACTCCAGCACCGTGTACCCCCGGTCCTCGCGGACGCGCAGATGCGGGGTGTCCGCTGCGGGTTTCTCCAGCACGACGACATCGCCTCCAACCCGCTCCACCGGTCGGGAGCCTCCAACGGGCGGGGAGCGGACAGCAGTTCCCCGCCCCAGCAAGTTACCCCCGATCGAGTGAATTCCAGCATGTTCGATTGACATATGTCTTCGAAATTACAACCGACTCTGCCGGAGTTTTTTCGCGCCGTGAGCGAAGGGGTGCGCCGAGTGCTACGACAGTGCGTGCCACGCCTTGGAGAGCGCTGTGCGCAACTGCTCCGCCTGGTGTGCGGTGAGCTCCCGCACCATGCGCTCCTCCAGCTCCCGCACCGGCCCGGCGTGCCGCTCCAGCAGTGCGCGCCCCTCCGCGGTGAGCAGGATCAGCAGCTCGCGCCGGTTGCGTGGATTGCGTTCGCGGCGGATGAGGCCGCGCGTCTCCAGGGAGCGCACCAGGTCGGCGATGGACTGGGCGGTCACGAAGGAGTCCCGGGCCAGCTGGGCGGCGGACAGGCCGTCGTGGCGTTCCAGCACGGTGAGCGCCGTGTACTGCAGGGCCGTGATCCCCGACGGCTTGACCAGCTCGTCCAGGTGGGATCGCACGACCAGCTCCACCTGCTTCACCATGTAGAGCAGGGACGGGGGCGCCTTGTGGGGCTGAGGTGCGGACGATGCCTTGGTTGTCTGGGTGCCGGCCATGAGGTCGAGCGTAGACCATTGACAGGAAACCTGTCTGTAATGAGACTGCGGACCAACAGGAATCCTGTTTGTTGAAATCTTGGCGACGATGCTGAGGAGTGGTGATGACCACCTTCGAGATCGACCCCGGTCGGCTGTTCATCGGGGGACAGTGGCGCGAGGCCGCGGACGGGGCGCGGACCGAGGTGGTCGACCCGTCCCGGGGCGCGGTCGTCACCACCGTCGCGGAGGCGGGCGCCGCCGACGTCGACGCCGCCGTACGGGCCGCGCGTGCGGCCTTCGACGCCGGCACGTGGTCCGCACTGAGCGGCCGGGAGCGCGGCCGCGTGCTGCTCCGGGTGGCGGAGCTGATCCGCGCGGAGGCCGACGAGATCGCGCGGCTGGAGAGCCTGGACGTCGGCAAGCCGATCACCCTGGCGCACGCGGTCGACGTCACGAACGCGGCCAACGACTACGAGTACTTCGCCGCCCTCGCCTTCTCCCTTGACGGCGCGACCCGCGACACCCCGATGAACGCCCTCGCCTACACCAAGCGGGGCCCGATCGGTGTGGTCGCCGCGATCACCCCGTTCAACTTCCCGCTGATCCTGGCCGGTTCGAAGATCGCCCCGGCGCTCGCCGCCGGTAACACGGTCGTCCACAAGCCCGCCGACGAGACCCCGCTCAGCGCCCTGTACATGGCGGGACTGTTCCAGCGGGCCGGCGTCCCCGACGGGGTGGTCAACGTCGTCACCGGCGCCGGCCCGGTGGTCGGTGAGGCACTGCTGCGGCACCCCGGCGTCGGCAAGATCGCCTTCACCGGCTCCACCGCGATCGGCCGGCACGCCGCGAGCGTCGCGGGCGAGAACCTCAAGCCGGTGACCATGGAACTGGGCGGCAACGCGGCGCACCTCGTCTTCGAGGACGCCGACCTGGAGAAGGCCGTCGGCGCGGTCATCAAGGGCTTCGTCTTCAACACCGGCCAGTTCTGCATGGGCGGCCCGCGTCTGCTGGTGGCCCGCCCGGTCTACAGCACCCTGCTGAACATCCTCGCCGAGGCCGTCCCCGGGGTGCCGGTCGGCGACCCCCGGCAGGTGGGGACCGTCGTCGGCCCGATGGCCGGGGAGAAGCACCTGCGCAAGGTCGAGGAGTACGTCGAACTGGCCCGCAAGGAGGGCGCCCGCATCGTCTGCGGCGGCGAACGGCTCGACCTCGACGGCGGCTACTACTACAAGCCCACCGTGATCGCCGACCTCGCGAACGACTCCCGGGTCGTCCAGGAGGAGATCTTCGGCCCGGTCCTCACCGTCCAGCCCTTCGACGGCGAGGACGAGGCCGTCGCGCTGGCCAACTCCACGCCGTACGGCCTGGCTTCGGGCGTCCAGACCGGCAACCTGGCCCGCGCGCACCGCGTCGCCGACCGGCTCCAGGCAGGCATCGTCTGGGTCAACGACTGGGCGATGCTCGACCCGGCCGTCCCCTTCGGCGGCGTCAAGGACTCAGGCTTCGGCCGCGAGTACGGCCCCGAGGCGCTCAACGCGTACACCAAGGTCAAGTCCGTCGTCGTCTCGCTCGACTGAACGCGCCGCGAAGCACAGGGAGTTCAACCCATGTCCATCACCACACGCGCCGCCGTCGTAGAGTCCGGCGGAGCCCCCTTCACCCTGTCCGAGGTCGTCCTGGACGACCCCGCCCCGCACGAGGCGGTCGTCCGTCTGGTGGCGGCCGGACTGTGCCACACCGACCTCGGGGTGGCGAGCGGCGGCCTGCCCTTCCCGCTGCCCGGAGTCCTCGGCCACGAGGGCGCGGGCGTCGTCGAGGCGGTCGGCTCCGCCGTCACAGGCGTGGCCCCCGGCGACCACGTCGTGCTGTCCTTCACCTCCTGCGGCGACTGCCGCAACTGTCACGGCGGCCACCCCGCCTACTGCGCCACCTGGCTGCCGCTGAACCTCATCGGCGGCCGCCGCGCCGACGGCACCAGCACCATCAGCCGGGACGGCGAGCCCCTCGGCGGCCACTTCTTCGGCCAGTCCTCCTTCGCCGAGCGGGCCCTGGTCGACGAGCGCAGCCTCGTCAAGGTCGACCCCGGCGTACCGCTGGCGTCGATCGCCCCGCTGGGCTGCGGAGTCCAGACCGGCGTCGGCGCGGTCTGGAACGTGCTGAAGCCGGCGACCGGCAGCACGATCGTCGTCCTCGGCGCGGGCGCCGTCGGCCTGTCGGCGGTCATGGCGGCCGCCCTCACCCCGGCCACCACGATCATCGCGGTCGATCGGGTCGCCGAACGCCTCCAGCTGGCCAAGGAGCTGGGCGCCACGCACACCGTGGACGCGGGCGGCACCCCGCTGGGCGAGGCGGTCGCGGAGATCACCGGCGGGCGGGGCGCCGACGGCATCGTGGAGACCACGGGCAACACGGCCGTGCTCCGGCAGGGCGTCGACGCGCTCGCCGCCCGCGGCACCCTCGTCGTCGTGGGCGCACCGCCCTTCGGCAGTGAGGTCGCCCTGGACGTCAACGGGCTGCTGGGCGGCAAGCGGGTCGTCGGGCTCACCCTCGGCGACAGCGAGACGCAGGCCTTCATCCCGGCCCTGGTCGAGCTGGTCAAGGAGGGGCGGCTCCCGCTGCACCGCCTGATCGGCACCTATCCGTTCGCGGACATCGACCAGGCGGTACGGGACATGACCGCGGGCAGGACCATCAAGCCCGTGCTCATCTTCTGACGGTCATCTTGACCGTCGGCCTGACGGCGATCTTCTGACGGTCATTCGCCGACGGCGCGTCAGTCGACCGTCAGGACCAGCTTCCCGGTGGTCCGGCCGGTGTCGCCGAGCGTGTGCGCCTCGGCGGCGTCGGCCAGCGGGAAGGCGCCCGCGATCGTGGCCCGCAGCTTCCCCGTCCCGGCCAGCTCGGCGATCGTCCGCATCCCGGCCCGGTCGGCGTCCACGAGCATCCGCACCGCCCGGACGCCGAGCCGCTCCGCCTCCTCGTAGAACTCGTCCGACCCCACCGGCAGGATCGACACCACGACCCCGCCCGGCCGCAGCACGCGCAGGGACCGCACGGAGGTGTCCCCGCCCAGCGTGTCCAGGACCACGTCGACGTCCTTCACGGCCTCGGTGACGTCGTTCTCCCGGTAGTCGATCACCTCGTCGACGCCGAGCTCCCGCAGGAAGTCGTGCTTGCCCGCGCTGGCCGTGCCGATCACGTACGCGCCGCGCGCCTTGGCGATCTGCACGGCGACATGGCCCACGCCGCCCGCGGCCGCGTGGATCAGCACCCGCTGCCCGGCCTCGAGGCCGGCGTTCTCCACCAGGGCCTGCCAGGCGGTCAGCGAGACCAGCGGCAGCGCGGCCGCCTGGACGTGGTCGATCCCGGCCGGCTTGTGCCACAGGGCGCGGACCGGGGCGATGGCGTACTCGGCGTGCGAGCCGTGGCCGTAGGGGTAGGGCAGCATGCCGAAGACCTCGTCGCCGGGCGCGAAGGTCGCCACCCCGATGCCGACCGCCTCGACGGTCCCGGAGAGGTCCCAGCCCAGGACGAAGGGCGGCTCGCCCAGGAACCCGCCCGTGGCGCGGTGCTTCCAGTCGGTCGGGTTGACGCCGGCGGCGCGCACCCGGACCAGTACCTCGTTCGGACGCGGCGCGGGCCGCTCCACTTCCGTCTCCCTCAGGACCTCGGGACCGCCGAGGACGTTCTGGCCGATGACGCGCATGGTGTTCACAGTGCTCATGGTGAACCAGCCTGCCGGGCCGCACCCGGCCGGGAAATGGCAAGATTGCCAAGCTTCGATAGGATCGTGCCATGCAGGCACAGCAGCGCAAGCACCGGGTGGTCGTCCTCGCCCTCGACGGCGTCTACCCCTTCGAACTCGGCATCCCCAGCCGGATCCTCGGCGCGGCCGACGGTCACTACGAGACCCTGACCTGCTCGGTCGACGGCCGTCCGGTGCAGACCAACGCCGACTTCACGATCGGCGTGCGGCACGGCCCGGAGGTCCTGGCCACGGCCGACACGGTCGTCGTCGCCCCGGTGGCGTCCGACTGGGTCACCGCCGAACTTCCGGACGGGGTGGCCGCGGCGCTCGCCCTGATCCGTCCCGACGCGCGCATCGTCTCCATCTGCACGGCCGCGTTCGTCCTCGCCGCCGCCGGTCTCCTCGACGGCCGCCGGGCCACCACCCACTGGCAGGTCGCCGAGGCGTTCGGCCGGATGTACCCGCGGGTCGACCTCGACCCGGACGTCCTCTTCGTGGACGACGGCCGGGTGCTGACCTCGGCGGGCGCCGCCTCCGGGGTCGACATCTGTCTGCACCTCGTCCGCAAGGACCACGGCAGCGAACTCGCCAACAAGGTGGCCCGCCGCTGCGTGGTCCCGCCGTTCCGCGACGGCGGCCAGGCGCAGTACATCGAACAGCCCGTTCCCGAGGCCGGCGCGGCGAGCACGGCGGCCACCCGCGCCTGGGCCCTGGAGCGCCTCGACGAGCCCCTCGCCCTCGCCGACCTCGCCACGCACGCCAGGATGAGCCCGCGCACCTTCGCCCGCCGCTTCCACGACGAGGTGGGCATCAGCCCGGGCCGCTGGCTGATCCAGCAGCGTGTGGTGCACGCCCGGCACCTGCTGGAGGCCAGCGATCTCTCCGTCGACCAGATCGCGGGCCGGGTCGGCTTCGCCACCGGCGCCTCGCTGCGCCAGCACCTGCACGCGGCCATCGGGGTCTCCCCCCAGGCGTACCGCAGGACGTTCCAGACGGCCCGGTGAACGTTCCGGATCGCTGCCGCGTCACAGGAGCGGGCGCGAACGGGCGGCCGGGTAACGGAAACGGGGGGCGGGTATGCGCGCACGGTTCGTGGCGTCGGGGCTGCTGGTGGTACTGGCGGCCGTGGGATGCGGTACCGGGGTCGAGACGGACGTGGTCGTCGCGGGAACGCCACCGGCGACGCCGTACACCGGTCCGCTGGACATCGTCACCAAGGAGCTGGACGAGAGCACCCCGCAGGCCATGCGCAGCTCGTCCGGCGCCGCCGGCCGGGCGCTGGAGTGCGACGGGGAGATCTTCTGGGGCGGCGGGCCGGACGGCTGGAGCGAGCGCGACGGCGGTGACACCCCGGAGGAGGGGCTGCGGCTCTGGTTCGACCTGTTCGAGCCGACGGGCCCGCACTCCGGCTTCCGGGTGGAGCGCGAGGAGGCGGACCGGGTGCTGTACTCGTACGACGTGGACGGCCGGACGAAGATCGCCGTCGTCGTCGCCCGGGATCAGAAGGACCGGCCGGGCTGGGGTCCGGAGACCCACGCCTCCTGTGATCCGGCCGAACTGCCCGCGAGCGTCACCGACGCCGGCGACGAGGAGATCTGGACCGACGAGCACGGTGAGCGGGTCGCGACCACGACGCTGAGCAGTTACCCCGGTGCCGAGCACTGCGACTGGCAGACGGCGCACTTCCTGGGGACGGGCCGCGGGGAGAACTACCGGCAGTACGTCCGCGACCCCGACGGCGTGATCGAGGAGTCCCTGCTGACCTCCCCGTACGACGGCGACGCCGTGATGCCGGCGGACGCCCACGACACCGGATACCGCTACGAGGACTGGCGGTTGTGGCTGACGGACGACGCCTCGACGGCGTACGTCCGCACCGCCGACGGTGTCGAGGCCTGGCCCCTGGCGAAGGAGATGGTGGCGTGCGCGTGACCGCCGGTCAGCGGCTCGCGTGCAGCGCGACCAGCAACTGCCACACCTGGTCGGCGATCTCACCGGGCGTGCCTTCGAGGTCGCCGTGCAGCCAGTCCGCCAGCACCCCCGCGAAGGTCGCGGCGACGGCCGAGGCGACCAGGGGCGCGTCGGCCGCTCCCGCCCGCTCCCGCTCCCGCAGGCTGTAGGCCCGTAGATCCCGGTGCAGCACGCGGCCGAGCGGCCCGCCGCCGCCCGGCGCCAGCAGGGTGCGGTACAGCGTGGCGTGCGGCGTCAGCGAGCCGAAGAACTCCGGCAGAGCGGCCGGCGCCCGTACCGGGTCGGGCCGCCCCCGCCAGGCGTGCAGCGCCTCCACGGCCTCGCGCACGACGTCCGCGCAGGCGTCGACCGCGAGCGCCTCCAGGTCGGGATAGTGGACGTAGAAGGTGGCCCGGCCGACCCCGGCCCGCCGCACCAGGGCGGCGACGCCGACCTCCTCCAGCGGCCGCTCGGCGCATTCCTCCAGCAGTGCCGAACGCAGCCGCGCCCGGGTGCGGGCCGCGCGCGGGTCCTCGGGCTCGCCGCGGGTCACTGCGCGATCAGGACGGCGGCCAGGGCGAGCGCGCCGGGCAGGGCCTGGGCGACCAGGATCCGGCGGTTCGCCGTGGCCGCGCCGTACACGCCGGCCACGATCACGCAGGACAGGAAGAACACCTGTGCGCGGAAGCCGGTCGGGTCGGCCGCGATCAGCCCCCACACCAGGCCCGCCGCGAGGAAGCCGTTGTAGAGCCCCTGGTTGGCGGCCAGGGCGGCGGTCCGCTTCGCCATCTCCGCGTCCAGGCCGTGGAACGACATCCCCGGCTTCTTCTGCCACAGGAACATCTCCAACACCAGGATGTAGAGATGCAGCGCGGCCACCAGGGCGACCAGCACGTTCGCCAGGATTTCCATGTCTCCCTCAATTTCTTGGACAGGTGTCCACTATAGCGGGACACCTGTCCAAGAAGTCCAGTCACCGGTGGGACGCGTGACCTCAGGCTCAGGACATTTGGTGCGAACCGGACGATGACGGCCACACTGAAACCATGACGCCAGCACCCGCACGCCCCGCGAAGCAGCGCAAGCACGACACCCTCCACCGGCTCGAACACGACGTCGACGCCTGGGTCGCCACGGCCGCCGAGGGGGGTGCGGCCCCCTATCTGGTCCCCCTCTCCTTCGTCTGGGACGGCGCGACCCTGCTCTTCGCCACGCCCGCCACCAGCCCCACCGGACGCAACCTGCTGGCCACCGGCGTCGCGCGCATCGCCGTGGGCCCCACCCAGGACGTCGTGATGATCGAGGGCACCGCCGTGGCCGTGCCGCCCGTCGAGCTGCCGGAGGAGGACGCCGAGATCTTCGCGGGCAAGACCGGCTTCGACCCGCGCGAACTGGCCGCGCCCTACCTGTACTTCCGAGTCCTCCCCGGCCGGATCCAGGCCTGGCGGGCGGCCGACGAGATCCAGGGGCGGGAGCTGATGCGGGACGGGACGTGGCTGGTGGCCGACTGAAACCGGGGTATCCGCAAGGTTCGGGGACGGGACTCGCCCGCCCCGTTCCGGATCTCGCGGAGGAGACGACGACATGGCATTGGTGAAAGCGGGCGTCGTGGTGCTCGACTGTGCCGAGCCCGAGAAGCTCGCCGAGTTCTACAAGGGGCTGCTGGACGCCGAGGAGATCGTCGCGTCCGCCAACCGCGTGGAGATCAGGGGCGACGACGGGACCCGCCTGGCCTTCCGGCGCGACGTGAACGCGACCCCGCCGAGCTGGCCCCGCCCCGAGAACTCCTTTCAGGCCCACCTGGACTTCCTCGTCGACGACCTCGACGAGGTGGAACGCAGGGTCGTGGGTCTGGGGGGCCGCCCCCTGGAGACCAGGGGTGCCCCCGGCCCGCACGAGGAGCGCGGCTACTCCGACCCGTCCGGACACTCCTTCACCATCCGCCTCGAGCCCCCCACGGCGCCCAAGCAGGGCTGAAGCCGGAACCGGGAGCGGGAACGGGAACGGCCCGGCCCCCACCCGGACGGCGCCGGGCAGGGCCGGGCCGGAACCGGACCGGCGATGGGTCCGCGGAGCCCCGAGGGGCGCCGCGGACCCACCGCCGACCGCGGCCGCCCCCGGGCGGACCGCTCAGTCGACCGCTCAGTCGACCGCTCAGTCGACCGCTCAGTCCCGGCCACCCTTGTCCTGGGCCGGCCACACTCCCGTGGAGCGCTCGATCGCCTTCGCGCCGGTGCGGTCCGCGGCGCTGCGGACCGCCGCGAAGATCGCGCCCTGGACCGCCGCGGCCAGCAGGATCTCGCCCCAGCCGCGGTCCCGGTCCAGGGCGTCCGGAGCGTTGTCCTCGTGTCGTATCGCCTTCCACGCCTTGCGGAACGCGGCTCCCGCCAGGGCGCCGCTCGCCCAGCCGAGCACGAATCCGATGGGCTTGTAGGCAAGGGGGAGCTTCTTCTTCTTGGCCACGTGTGTCTCACTCCTTCTTTCGGTGCTGCGTGGAGGGGGTCTCAGGGTCGTCCCCGCGCCGGAACCTCTTCGTCGACGCGGACCGGACCGGGCGGTGTCCCGGTGCCGAACGGACGGCCGCCGAGTTCCTCGCGGTGGTGGGCGGCGTGCCAGCCGGCCAGGTCCGGGCCGAGGGGGACGATCCGGGTCGGGTTGATGCCGGTGTGCACCTGGTAGTAGTGCCGCTTGATGTGATCGAAGTCGACGGTGTCGCCGAAGCCGGGCGTCTGGAAGAGATCCCGGGCGTACGCCCACAGGACCGGGTTCTCCGTCAGCTTCCAGCGGTTGCACTTGAAGTGGCCGTGATAGACGGCGTCGAAACGCACCAGTGTGGTGAACAGCCGGATGTCCGCCTCGGTGATCGTGTCCCCCACCAGGTAGCGCTGCCGGGCCAGTCGGGACGCCAGCAGCTCCAACCGTCGGAACACCGCCGCGCACGCCTGGTCGTACTCGCCCTGCTCACTGGCGAAACCCGCCCGGTACACCCCGTTGTTGACGTCCTCGTACACGTCGGCCATGACCGTGTCGATCTCGTCGCGCAGCCCGTCGGGGTAGAGCTCGGGGGCACCTGGACGGTGCAGTGCGGTCCATTCGGTGGCGAGGTCCAGGGTGAGCTGCTGGTAGTCGTTCGTCACCAGCTCGCCGCTGGGCACGTCCACGATCGCCGGCACGCTGACGCCGTCCCCGTGGTCGGGGCCCCGGCGGTCGTACGCCTCGCTGAGGTAGCGGATGCCGAGGACCGGGTCGCGGCCGTCCGGATCGAGGGTGAAGCGCCAGCTGCGGTCGTCCTGGATGGGGTCGGCGATCGCCATCGGCAGCGCGTCCTCCAGGCCGAGGAGACGCCGGGAGATCACCGCCCGGCTCGCCCACGGGCAGGCACGGCTGACCACCAGACGGTAGCGGCCCGCCGTCACCGGCCAGCCGTCCCGGCCGTCCGCGGTGATCCGGTCGGTGAAGTGACTCTTCGACCGCTGGAACGCCTTGTGGCCGTACGCGCTGTTGCCGTCGCCCCCGCCGCTCATGGTGCCTCCTGTCGACGTCGCGTCGTCTCGTGCGTGTCCTGTTCGCGTGCATGTCCTGCTGAACGCGTTCCCCGATTTCCGCCGACGGCACGGTATGAGCTCGACCCGCCTGGGCATTCGGCGAGGGTGACACGGACATCTTCAGAACGGCACACCACACGGACCGCCGAACGGACCGCCGATGCGAACGCCGAGCGGGCGGCCGAGGAGAAGGAGCGAGGGAGAGGAGACGACGGCACCGGCGAGTCGGCCGCCGACCGCAAGACCCGCGTCACCGTACTGGTGGCGCTCGCCGCCAACCTGGTGATCGCCGTCGCCAAGGCGCTGGGCGGTCTGTTCGCGGGCTCGCCCGCGCTGCTGTCGGAGGCGGCGCACTCCGTGGCCGACAGTCTGAACGAGGTCTTCCTCCTCGCCGCACTGCGCCGCAGCCGACGCCCGGCCGACGCCCGGCACCCCTTCGGCTACGGCAAGGAGCGCTTCTTCTGGTCGCTGCTGGCCGCCGTGGGGATCTTCGTCATGGGCGGCTGTTTCTCCTTCTTCCAGGGCGTCGAGGCTCTCCGGTCGGGCGTCGACGAGAAGCTCAGCGGCTATGTGGTGGGCCTGATCGTGCTCGGGGTCGCCTTCGTCGCCGAGGGCGCCTCGCTGGCCCGGGCCCTGCACCAGGTGCACAAACAGGGCGGCGGGGTCGCGGGGATGCGCGACCCGGCCCTGCGCACGGTCGTCGCCGAGGACGGGACCGCCGTGCTCGGCGTCACCCTGGCCGCGATCGGCATGATCCTGCACATGGTGACCGGACAGGTCGTGTGGGAGGCCTCCGCCTCGCTGGCGATCGGCGTGCTGCTCGTCTACGTCGCCTACCGGCTCGGACGCGAGGCCCGCGACCAGCTCATCGGCGAGGCCGCCGACCCGGAGACCGGAGCGCGGATCCGCGCGCTGCTCGACGCCCAGCCCGAGATCGACAGCGTGGAAGCGCTGTTCACGATGAAGATGGGTCTCGACGCGGCCCTGGTGGCGGCCCGCGTCGACCTCATGCCGGGCCTGGACAGCGAGCGGGTCGAGGAGGTCGCGGTGCGCATCAAGCGCTCGATCGCGGCGACGGTGCCCGAGGCGGACCAGATCTTCCTCGACGTGACCGACCGCGGCGCGCGCGAGGCAGCGGAAAGCCCCGCCGCGACGGGGGAACGCGGCGGGGCCTGACAGTCGGGTGCCCGGTGGGAGCACCGTCATGCCTGTCCGCGACAGATTTTTCTACAAGACGCTCGAGGAGTCGTCCAGCCTCGCTCGAACGGCCCCCGCAGGACCCCCTTCCGTGCCCGGGCGGAGGCCGACGTCTCAGTTGCCGGCGGCGGCCTCCACGACGAACACCGGGATCTCCCGGTCCGTCTTCTCCTGGTAGTCGGCGTACGGCGGGTACGCCGCGACGGCGCGCTCCCACCACTCGGCCTTCTCCGTGCCGGTGACCTCACGGGCCGTCATGTCCTGCTTGCGCGGCCCGTCCTGGAGCTCCACCTGCGGGTCGGCCTTGACGTTGAAGTACCAGACCGGATGCTTGGGCGCCCCGCCCAGCGAGGCGACCAGGGCGTACCGGCCGTCGTGCTCCACCCGCATCAGCGGCGTCTTGCGGAGCTTCCCGCTCTTCGCGCCCCGGGTGGTCAGCAGGATGACGGGCATTCCGGTGTCCCCCAGCGTCGTCGCCTCGGTGCCGCCGGAGCGCTCGTACTGCTCCACCTGCTCGCGCACCCACTGCGTCGGGCTGGCTTCGTACTCGCCTTCGAGAGGCATGGCATCCGTCCCCTTCGTCATCGCGCCGCGTCGTTCGCGTCACGTACGTCAGACTCGCAACCTGGTTCAACATCGGTGGCCGCGAGATTCATCCGCCCCACGACCTAGGTCATCATGCGCACGGCCAGCACCGTCATCACCCCGCTCGACACGAGCGCCGTCAGCAGCCGCCCCCGATGGCCGGTGAGCAGCCGGCCCAGCAGCGCGCCGCCGCCGGCGAGCGACACCTGCCAGCTCGCGGACGCGAGGAAGGCCGCCAGCACGAACACGCCTTGTTCCAGGGGTCGTACGGACTCGGTGGCGCCGGTGCCGAGGACGAGCGCGGCGAAGTAGATCACGGTCGTCGGGTTGAGGAGGGTGATGCCGAACAGGCTCAGACAGGCCCGGGCCGGGCTCGGCGGCGGGGGAGCGGACCGGGTGCCGAGCCACCGGGCCCGGTACCGGCGTACGGCTGTCGCCGCGCCGCGCGCCGCCAGCGCCAGCAGGACCAGGGCCGAGGCCCAGCGCAACGGCGTCAGCACCGGCCGCAGCACGGCGGCGACGGCGGCGCCCCCGACCGTGGCGACCAGGGCGTAGAGGCCGTCCGCGAGGGCGACGCCGAGCGCGGCGCACACGCCGGTGCGCAGGGAGGTGCGGGCGGTGAGGGAGACGAGGTAGGTCGCGACCGCGCCGACGGGTACGGCGATGCCGTAGCCCGCGACCAGGCCCGCGACGAGCGCGGTCGTCACGGTCGCGCGGTATCGGGCCTCCGGGGACGGCCGGGCTGCTGTCGGCTGCGCGCCGCGAGAGCGGTGGCGGGCGTCAGCGGCAGGAGGGCGTCGAATGTGGACATGGCCGGATCCTGCGGGTGAGGGCAGGGCGACGGCAACCGGTTTTCCCGCCGCCGTCCCAAGAGTGACGCTTCGGAACGAATGGTTCCGGCCGAATCGCCCCATTGGTCGATCTGGCCGAACTCCGCGTCGCCCCATAGATGCCCGGGGCATCTAATGAAGATCGGCATGACGCACTCTTCGTCTGCGAGGTCACCCATGACGGACACGACGGACACGACGGACCTGAGGAACGCGACGGGCGTAACGGGCACGACGGGCACGACGAATACGAGGGGCACGACGGGCGCGACGGACGCATCGGATCTGACGGATGGGCGGTCCGGACCGGCCCCCGTCGCCTACCCCCAGGACCGCACCTGTCCCTACCAGCCGCCCGCCGCCTACGACCCCCTGCGCGACTCCCGTCCGCTGGCCCGCGTCACCCTCTACGACGGCCGGCTCGCCTGGCTGGTCACCGGGCACGAGGCGGCCCGCGCCCTCCTCGCCGACCCCCGCCTGTCGACCGACCGCACCCGCCCCGGCTACCCGGCGACCTCGCCCCGCTTCGCGGCGCTGCGCGACCGCCGCTCCGCCCTGCTCAACGTCGACGACCCCGAGCACCACGTCCAACGCCGGCTGCTGGTCGCGAGCTTCACCCTCAAACGCGCCACCGCCCTGCGCCCGGCCATCCGGCGGATCGTCGACGAGCGCATCGACGCGATGCTGGCGCAGGGACCGCCCGCGGAACTCGTGAACGCCTTCGCGCTGCCCGTGCCGTCCACGGTGATCTGCGAACTGCTCGGCGTCCCGTACGCCGACCACGAGTTCTTCGAGGAGCAGTCGCGGCGGCTGCTGCGCAGCAGGGTGCCGGACGAGGTGCGCGCGGCGCGCGACCGGCTCGACGCCTACCTCGGCGCGCTGATCGACCGGAAGCTGGCGGCGCCGTCCGGTGACGGCGTCCTGGACGCCCTGGTCCATGAGCAGGTGCGCGCGGGCACGGTGGACCGGGAGGAGGCGATCGCACTGGCCACGATCCTGCTGGTCGCGGGCCACGAGACGACGGCCAACATGATCTCGCTGGGGACCTACACCCTGCTCCGGCACCCCGAGCGGCTGGCCGAGCTGCGCGCCGACCCGTCGAAACTGCCGGCGGCCGTCGAGGAGCTGATGCGGATGCTGTCCATCGCCGACGGGCTGCTGCGCCGGGCCACCGAGGACATCGAGGTGGCCGGGACGACGATCCGGGCGGGGGAGGGCGTGGTCTTCGCGACCTCGGTCATCAACCGCGACGAGAGCGCCTACCCCGAACCGGACACCCTCGACTGGCACCGCTCCGCCCGCCACCATGTCGCGTTCGGCTTCGGCATCCACCAGTGTCTCGGCCAGAACCTGGCCCGCGCGGAGCTGGAGATCGCCCTGGGCGCTCTCCTGGAGCGGCTCCCCGGCCTGCGGCTGGCCGTGCCCGCCGACGCGGTCCGCTGGAAGCCGGGCGACACCATCCAGGGGATGCTGGAACTCCCCGTGACCTGGTAGGGGGCACCCGTGACGGACATTCACATCGACACGGACGTCTGTATCGGCGCCGGCCAGTGCGCCCTGGCCGCCCCGGGCGTCTTCACCCAGGACGACGACGGCTTCAGCGCCCTTCTGCCCGGCCGGGAGGACGGCGGCGGCGACCCGATGGTCCGGGAGGCCGCGCGGGCCTGCCCGGTCGGCGCGATCAAGGTGTCCGGGACGGCCGCCGGCTGACGTCCGGCCCGGGGCCCCTCCTCAGCCCAGCAGCAGCCGCGCCGCCTCGCGTGCCTCCGTCGCCGGGGCGGCGCCGCCGTCGATCCCGGCGGTCACCATCGCGCCCTCCGCCAGCAGGAACAGCGCGCCGGTGAGCGCCTCGGGCAGCCCGGCGTCGGCCACGAGCCCGCCGAGGTACTCCCGGAACGCCCGCTTGTGCTCCCGTACGCGGCGGGCGACCCGCTCCGAGGTCGCGCCCAGCTCGCCGTAGGCGTTGATCCAGGCGCAGCCGCGGAAGTCCGGCTCGCGGAACCACTCCGCCAGCCAGTCGAACACGGCCAGGATGCGCTCTTGGGGGTCCTGGCGCCGGGCGACGTACTCCGCGAGCAGCCCGCGCCAGCGCACGTCCCGCCGCTCCAGGTAGGCCTCCACCAACTGCTCCTTGGCCGGGAACAGTTGGTACAGGCGCTTGAGCGACACCCCCGAGGCGCCCCGGAGGTCGTCCATCCCGACGGACTGCACGCCGCGTCCGTAGAACAGCTTCTCGGCGGCGTCGAGCGCCTGCTCACGGGCCGTTGCGCTGTCCACGGCGACCACCGCTCCTCGGGGTTCGTGCTTCCTTGACGGGAGAACGTGCGTTCTCTACGTTAGCAGGCACACCGGAGAACGCTCGTTCTCCACATGTCAGGAGCCAGGAGACGCCATGTCGGACGCCCGCCCACCCCTGCCGCCCTTCACCCGGGAGACCGCGGCCCAGAAGGTCCAGGCCGCCGAGGACGCCTGGAACACCCGTGACCCGCACAAGGTCGCCCTCGCCTACTCCGAGGACTCGGTCTGGCGCAACCGCGACACCTTCCTCACCGGCCGTGCCGCGATCGTCGAGTTCCTCACCGCCAAGTGGGCCCGCGAGCACGAGTACGCGCTCCGCAAGGACCTCTGGGCCCACGACGGCCACCGCATCGCCGTCCGCTTCCAGTACGAGTCGCGCGACGCCGCCGGGCAGTTCTGGCGCAGCTACGGCAACGAACTGTGGGAGTTCGACGAGCGCGGGCTGATGACCCGCCGCGAGGCGAGCATCGACGATGTGCCGATCGCGGAGGCGGACCGCCGTATCCACGGGCCGCGCCCCGAGGCCGAACGAGGGCTGTCCTTCCCGCTTGAGTAGGGTGCGCGGGTGACCGCACAGGACGAACAGCCGCCCTTCCTCTACGTCGTCGTCTGCGCCGCCGGCATCGCCGCGGACGTCGGCAGGCTGATCGCCGCAGCCCAGGAACGGCAGTGGCACGTGGGCGTCATCGCGACGCCGCACGCCATGAACGGCTTCTTCGACACCGCCGACGTCGAGGCGCGGACCGGGCGCCCGATCCGCTCCGCCTGGCGGCGCCCCGGCGACCCGCGGCCGTTCCCCGAGCCCGACGCGGTCGTCGTCGCCCCGGCCACCTTCAACACCGTCAACAAGTGGGCGGCGGGCATCGCCGACACCCTCGCGCTGGGCACCCTGTGCGAGGTCTCCGGGCTGGGCATCCCCGTCGGGGTCCTGCCCTGTGTGAACGAGACCCTCGCGGGCCACCCCGCCTACCAGGACAGTCTGATACGGCTGCGCGGCATGGGCGTCCGGTTCGGGTACCCCTACGACCGTGCCCAGGGTGAGGAGTTCGACTGGGAGCGGGCGCTGGACCTGATCGAATGAGTCATACGGTGACGTCCGTCGCCGTGCCGAGGGGCAGCCACCGCCTCCTCGTCCCACATCATCATCGACAGGGTGACGGTGGGCAGATAGGTCGGCAGCACCTCCTCGTCCGGCGTGTCCGGCGCCAGCAGGTGCGCGTGGGCCGCCCGCATAGGGGGGACCGCGTGCTCGTAGCCGTCGGTGACCAGGACGGCGAAGGCCCGCAGCACCAGCTCGACACCCGTGGCGGGACCCTCGCGCGGGACCCGTTCGTCCACTTCGCGGGCGATGTCGGCCAGGGTGACGTCCCGCATCAGGTGCTCGGCGGTGACGGCCCGGTCCACCGCCCGCAGCAGCGCCTCCTTGGCGGACCCCGGAGCCTCGTCGCCGAAGGCGCGCGCCGCGTACAGGCAGAGCGCCGGTGCGCGGGCGAAGGCCCCCGAGTCGCCGAGCAGGCTGATCGCGTGCGCGCGGACGAGCAGTGCCCGGCCCCGCCCGACGCCGTCGAGCAGATCGACCTCGACCAGGTCCAGCAGCGACTCCGCCTGCAACGGCGCACCCGCCGAGAGGGCGGCCTCGGCCGCGCCGACCAGCCGTCCGGTCCGTGTCCCGGCCTCGGCCGTCAGCTCGGCCGCCCGGGTCAGGAACGCGGCGCGGGCCGCGTAGCCGCCCCGGGCGCCCGCCCGGTCGGCCGCGCGCTCCGCCTCCTCGGCGACCCGGGCGTCCGGGCCGAGCGCGGCGGCGGCCCGGTGCCAGGCCCGCAGGTCGGCGTCGGCGGGACGGTCGGTGACCCGGGCCAGCGCCCCGTGCGCCCGTCTGCGCCGCACGCTGGTCGCGCCGCCGTACACCGCGGACCGCACCAGCGGGTGCCGGAACCCGGCCCGCGCCCGCAGCGTCACCAGCCGGGCGGCCTCGGCCGGGCCCGACGCCTCGGGACCGAAGCCGAGCAGCCGGGCCGCGTGCGTGAGGTACCCCAGGTCGCCGCCCGGCTCGGCGGCGGCGAGCAGCAGCCACTCCTGGGTGGCCGCGGGCAGTTCGCGGACCTGCTGGAGGTAGTGCGCCTCCAACCGGCCGCCATGGGCAGCGGTTCGGGCAGTGCCCGGCCGCCCGAGAGCTGCTCGGCCGACAGCTCCGCGCCGAGATCGGCCAGGGCGAGCGGATTCCCGGCCGTCGCCGCCACGATCCGCGCCGCCACGCGCGCGTCCAGCGGCCCGCCGACCGCCTCGCGCAGCAGCTCCAGCGCGAACGGCTCCGCAAGCCCGGTCACGTCCGTGACGGTGATCCCCGCCGGCACCTCGAAGCCGGTGCGGGCCGCGAACAGCAGGCCCACACCCTCCGCGTGCACCCGGCGCGCGACGAACGCGAGCGCCCCGAGGGACTCGTCGTCGACCCAGGAGGTCGTCGACGCACAACAGCACCGGACGGCGTTTCGCGCTCTCCGCCAGCAGGGTGAGCGTGGCGAGACCCACCAGGAACCGGTCGGCCGCGGGCCCCTCGGCCAGGCCGCTGGCGACCCGCAGCGCCGTGTGCTGCGGCACGGGCAGCGCGCCGGGTTCCTTCAGGTGCCCCAGGAGCGGTACGAGCAGCCGGTGCAGCGCGGCGAACGGCAGACTTGACTCGGCTTCGACCCCGGCCACCCGAAGCACGCGCAGATCACCGGCCTCGCGGGCCGCGTGGTCGAGGAGCGCGGTCTTGCGGATGCCGGCGTCACCGCGCAGCAGCATCGCTTCGCTCAGCCCTTCCCGCACTCCGGCGACCAGGCCGTCGAGCCGCTCCCGCTCCGGTCCACGTCCTATGAGGAACACGCCCACGCCCTTCGGGAAGGCCCGGAGGTGAAGGCCATCGGCAGATTGTGTGAAAGCGCTCCCATTCAATCAAGGCAGGGCGGCCGGGACGGCGCGATCAGCCGGTCCCGCCCGCCCGGGGTCGCCCTCGCCAGGCTCCTGCACCGGCCCCGACCGACCCGAGGTCGAGGAACGGCGAACGCGCGGAGCGCTAGTGCGGGCCTTGCGGTGCGAACTCGGTACCGCAGGGCCCGGCCCCCTCGCTGACCGCCAGCGGCACCCGCTCCCCGCTCATGGAGAGCGTCCGGTAGTACTGGCCGATCCGTCGCGCCGACCGCCCGGCGTAGTGCCCGATGAACGATCGCCGGAAGCGGTCGTCGCTGCGGTTGGGCCCCGACCCGTGCACCAGGCTGCCGTTGAAGAACAGCACGTCACCCGGCGCCATGTCGACCGGCACCGCGGCGAGTCCGGGCGGCGGCGGCACGTACTCGCGCGCGAACGACACCTCCGCGTCGGCCTCCTCCGGGCAGAACAGTCCCGTCCGGTGGGTGCCGGGCACGACCTCCAGGCCGCCGTTGTCCCGGTCGATCACGTCACAGGCCAGCCAGGCCGCCACGCAGGTGCCCGGCTCGACCCGCAGATAGAAGTTGTCCTGGTGCAGCGCCTGGCCCCGGGAGCCGGGCGGCTTGAAATAGAACATGCTCTGCGCGGCCAGTGCCTCCTCGCCGAGCAGCTCCTCCAGCACGCCCCGCAGCCGCGCGTCCAGCAACACCTGCCGGGCCAGGGCGCTGATCTCGTGCGGGTGCATCACCCTCGGGTACGCGTGCAGCGGGTCGGCGGCGCCGGGGCGCGGCTCGAAGTGTCCGGGCACCGGCCGCCCGGCCGCGTGCAACTCGGTGAACTCCGCGCACAACCGGTCGACCTCGTCGTACCCGAACAGCCCGCGTACGACGGTGAAGCCGTCCTCCCGGTACTGCCGCAGCCCCGCCCGGGTCAGGACGGGTGCTCCGGCGGCGCCGATGTCCGTGACGGTCATACTTGCCCTCCTCGGTCCACTGGTCTCGACCCGCCACGCTAGGCCGACGCGCCCTCAGGGAGGATGCCCATGCGTGCTGACGACCTGCCCAGGACTGCCGGGCCCGTTCCCGCGGATCCGTCCCCGCCGCCCGGTCTGGTGGTGGTCGGTCACTTCGACGAGGGCGCCGGGTACGGCGTCAACCGGCCCCAGGGGTCGGACAGTTGGCTGTTCACCTGGACGACGGGCGGGCGCGGCCTGCTGCGCCAGGGCGGGAGCGAGGTACGGGCGGGCGCCGGGGACCTGGTGGTGCTCGCGCCGGGCGTCCCGCACGCCTACGCCGTCGAACCCGGCGCCCGGCACTGGCGGTTCTGGTGGGCCCACTGCCAGGCCCGGCCCTCCTGGACGCCCTGGCTCCGCCCGTACGCCACCGGCGAAGGACCGGACGGTCTGTACGCCGTCGGCCCCGTCCCGGCGACCCTGCACGACCGGATGGAGGGAGCCTGGCGGCGCACGCACGCCGACGCCCGGTGGACCGGCGCGGACGTGCCGTCCGGTGATCTGGGGATCGTGGTGGCCCATGGCTCCGCGGCCCGGGAACTCGCCCTGTGCGGACTGGAGGAGGCCGTCCTGCTCGCCGCCGCCTCCGCCCGGCCTCCCGCGTCGCCGCCCGGCCTCGACGACCGGGTCCGCCGCGCACAGGCGCGGATGGCGGCGGATCCCGGTGCCCCGCACACCGTTCGCTCGCTCGCCGCGGAGGTCGCGCTGTCGCCCTCGCGCTTCGCCCACCTCTTCACGGAGCAGGTCGGCCATTCCCCGATGCGGGCCCTGCTCGAGACGCGACTGCGCCACGCCGCACGGCTGTTGGAAGGCACCGACCTGTCCGTGGAACGCGTGGCGTCGGCCTGCGGCTTCGCGAGCGCGTTCCACTTCAGTCGCGTCTTCCGGGCCCGTCACGGCACACCGCCGGGCGCGTACCGGGACGGAATGCGCCCGGCTATTACCGTCCGGAAAGGCACGTCGAATGGGGCACCAAAAGGGACACCGATACAGTGACCACCCCACAGAGGTTCCGCCGTTGACGTTTCGTCAAGACAATTCGGCCCGCACGCAATGCACGAAACCGCGAGATCTCTTGTTCCGCCTGGTCCGGCTGTGCAAAGGTGAGCCCTGTCGGCGCACGGACAACGCTTTCCCCGGTGCGCGCGAGACACCTCCCGTTCACACCCCCCACGCTTCAAAAGAGCGGTACCCCCCGCGGACGTTCGAGGTGCCGAACCCTGTGCGAGCCGATCCCGCTTCGTGGGCGGGATCGCATACCCGTTGGTATGGACTTTATGCCGCATGCCCCCGGAAGGAATGCAGACCGTGAATGACGCAGGCCTGTCGAATTCCCCTTCGGCGCGCCGCTTCGACGCGACGGACGAACAGCTGAGCTCCGAGCTGAAGAAGTGGACGGGGGCCTCACCCGCACTGCATCCCGTCGGTGAGCTCCTGGACCGCCACTGGGCGGCCGCTTTCGCCTACGCACGGCTGTGCACCGACGGCGAGCGCGCGGCGGGCATGCTCACCACGGCCGCCTTCACCCGGCTGTTCGGTGAGAGTCTGCGGCAGAACGGGCCGACGGCCGCGTGGCGACCCCACCTGCTGGTCACCGTGCGCCGCATCGCCGGCGAATGGGACGCCGACGGCCGCCGTGACCTGCTGCACCCGGCGCTTCGCTCCGAGGGCGAGGACCGCGACCGCGCCGCCGCCCGGCTGCTGCCGCCGCTGAACCGGCGCCTCCTGTCCCGGGCGTTCCAGCGGCTGCCCCAGTCCGCGCGCTGCCTGCTCTGGCACATCGAGGTCGAGGCCGAGCCCCTGGCCGTCCCGGCCGGACTGCTGGGCCTCGAGGACGAGGGCGCCCGGGTCGAACTGCGCCGGGCCCGCGAGCGGCTGCGCGAGGAGTGCCTCCAGGTGCACCGCGAGCTCGCCACCGACGACGAGTGCCACCGCTACGACCGACTGCTGGACGTCACCTGCCGCCGCGGCGGCGCCGATCTCGACCCCGATCTGCGCGCCCACCTGGAGCAGTGCCGGCACTGCCTGCACACCGCCGAACAGCTACGGCAGTTCGAGGGTCTGCTCGGCGCCGCACTGGCCGAGGGCGTCCTCGGCTGGGCCGCCGCGGCCTACGTGGAGGTCAGGGTGGCGGGCGACGGAGAATCCGTCGAGACCGCCGCGGAGCAGCCCCGGAGCTACGCGGGCGAGGCCTTCACCGACGGGACCCCCGCCCCCGCGGCGCTCGGCAACGGCACCGGAGCCGACACGCGCGCCGGGCTGCGCGCCGGGGCGATCTCCCGCATCGGATCGCGGGTCGCCGCCGTCGCACGCGCCGGGGCCGTGCCCGGCGCCGACTCCCGCCCGGGCGCGAGCCGTTCGGCCCAGAAGGCGGCCCGCCGCGCCCGCCGCCGCAACCTCGCGGCCGCCGTGCTGACCGTGAGCGGGCTGGTCGTGCTGCCGCTCGGCGTGTGGGCCGTCGTCGGCTCCGGGGACGGAGCCGGCCCCGCCGCCGGCAGCAAGGCGGCGAAGACCCCGGCCCCCGGGACGGACACGGCCACCTCCGACCCGTCCTGGGTCGACGTCGGCGAGGACGCCCAGGGCACCCTGCGCGGCCGACTGCACAACGTGGCCTCCGGGCTGTGCATCGGCATCGTCGGCACCAAGGCCGTCAGCGGCGCCGAGACCGAACTCGCCGCCTGCTCCTCCGCGGCCGGCCAGCAGTGGTCGTACGAACCGGACGGACTGGTGCGCAGCGCCGCCAACGGCGATCTGTGCCTCGACTCCCACCTGGGCTTCTCGGTACGGCTGGCCCCGTGCGCGGGCGCCTCCCAGCCCGACCCCAAGAACGTCCGGTACGACTTCACGCTCCAGGGCACGCTCGTCCCGCGCTCGGGTCAGAACCTCGCGCTGGCGCCCGCCGCCACCGACGGATCGGGCGCCCTCGTCCTGAAGAACCGGGTGGACAGCGCCGCCCAGCGCTGGGTGATCGACACCTCGCAGCCCGACCCGCAGATGCAGTTCGTGAACTGGGGCGCCGACAGCACCTCCTTGGACACCCCGGCGCCGACCCCGACGCCCAAGGCCGCGAAGCCCGTGACGCCCACGCCGTCCGCCGCCCCGACCACCACGAGCCCGACGAGCTCCTCGTCCGGCTCGAACACCACCACGTCCTGCTCGTACTACTCGTACTACTACTGCTCGTGGGGCGGCCAGCCGGGCTCGTCCGGCGGCTCGGGATACGGCTACGGCGGCTCCGGGTACGGCAACGGATACGGGGGATACGGCTCGGGCTCCGGCTTCGGCGGCGGGCACAACTGACCCGAGCGGTCAGACCCCGACCACCTGGAGCGACGCCCACAGCGCCACCACGGCCGGGACCAGCGCGGCCGGCACCGTGAGCAGCCCCAGCCGGGTGAACTCCCCGAGCCCGACACGCTCCTCACGCGCCTGCACCACGCGCCGCCACAGCAGCGTGGCCAGCGACCCGGCGTAGGTGAGGTTCGGGCCGATGTTCACCCCGAGCAGCACCGCGAGCACCGCCCCGGTCCCGGCCGGGGCGGCGAGCGGCACCAGGACCAGCACCGCGGGCAGGTTGTTGATCAGGTTGGCGAGGACGGCGGCCAGCGCGGCGACGGCGAGCAGGGCGAGCAGGCCCGAGCCGTCCGGCAGGGCGTGCCGCAGCGCGTCGGCGAGCCCGTTGTCGACGACCGCGCGCACCACGATGCCGAGCGCCAGCACGAACGCCAGGAACCCCGGCGCGGCCGCCCGCACCACGGCGACCGGCGTCACCCGCCGCCGCACCAGCGCGCGCCCCGCCATGACCAGGGCGCCGGCGAACGCGGCCCACGCCGGTTCGATCCCGACCGCGGACGCCACCACGAACCCGACGAGCGTGCAGGCGACGGTGACCAGCGCGAACAGCGGCAGCTCGGGTGCCGGGCCGTCGTCCTCGGCGGGCTCGGCGGCGGGCAGGTCGTCGGCGAAGAAGCGCCGGAAGACCAGGTACTCGGCGCCGATCGCGACCACCCAGGGCAACGCCATCAGAGCGGCGAACCGGGTGAAGCTCAGCCCGCTCGCCTCGAACGCCAGCAGGTTGGTGAGGTTGGAGACCGGCAGCAGCAGCGAAGCGGTGTTCGACAGGTGCGCGCACGCGTAGACGTGCGGCCTGGCGCGCACCCCCATCCGGGCGGCGGTGGCGAACACCACCGGCGTCAGCAGCACCACGGTCGCGTCCAGACTGAGCACGGCGGTGATCACCGAGGCCAGCGCGAACACCGCGACCAGCAGGCGTCGGGGACTGCCCGCCGACTTCCGGGCCATCCACGCCCCGCAGGCCGTGAAGAGACCCTCGACGTCGCACAGGTGCGCCAGCACCAGCACCGCGGCGAGGAAGCCGACGACCGGTCCGAGCCGTTCGGCCTCCGCCAGCGCGTGCTCGGGCGACACCGCCCCCAGGGCGATCACCAGGGCGGCGGCGGGGACGGCGACGAGGGCCTCGGACCGCCCGGCGGGCCGCAGCACGGCCCATCCGAGGGCGGCGGCGAGCAGGACGACGGACAGCGTTTCGGCGAGCGGGGCGTTGATGTGGATCTCCGGGAGCGGGGTACGGCGGTGCCCGCCCAGTGAGCTGGTCCGGGTGCCCGTCCATGAAAACACGCGCGGGTAAAGCGCCCGCCAAGTGGCCGGGAGGCCGCCTCACTCCTCGTCGAGCAGGCTCAGCTCCGCCCAGATCGTCTTGCCCTCGGGGGTGTGCCGGCTGCCCCAGCGCTGGGTGAGCTGGGCGACCAGCAGCAGGCCGCGACCGCCCTCGTCCCAGGTCTTCGCCCGGCGCAGGTGCGGGGCGGTGTGGCTGGTGTCGGACACCTCGCAGATCAGCGTGGTCGCGTCATGGATCAGCCGGAGCCGGATGGGGTGGGAGCCGTAGCGGATGGCGTTGGTGACCAGTTCGCTCACCACCAGCTCGGTGGTGAAGGACGCCTCGCTCAGTCCCCAGCGGGAGAGCTGCTCGACCGCCTGTTTGCGGATGGGCGCGACCAGCGAGGGGTCGGCGGGGATGTGCCAGGTCGCGACCTGGGAGGCGGGCAGCCCCCGGGTGCGCGCGAGCAGCAGGGCCACGTCGTCTGCGGTGCCGCCGGGCGGGAGCAGGGCGTGCAGGATCCGGTCGCAGGTCTCGTCCAGGGAGTCCGAGTACGCCGCCAGCGTCTCGCTCAGCAGCCGCAGACCGGTGTCCACGTCCCGCTCGCGGGACTCGACCAGACCGTCGGTGTAGAAGGCGAGCACACTGCCCTCGCCGAGCTCCAGCTCGGCCGACTCGAACGGGAGCCCGCCCAGGCCCAGCGCGGGACCGGCCGGCAGGTCGACCCGCCGGGCGGGGCCGTTCGGCCGCAGCACCAGGGGCGGGGGGTGCCCGGCCCTGGCCATCGTGCAGCGTCGTGACACGGGGTCGTACACCGCGTACAGACAGCTGGCGCCGACCTCGCCGGGGTTGCCCTCGCCGCCGGCCTCCTCCGACAGCCGGACGACCAGGTCGTCCAGGTGGGTGAGCAGTTCGTCGGGGGCGAGGTCGATGTCGGCGAGGGTGCGCACGGCGGTGCGCAGCCTGCCCATGGTGGCCGAGGCCTGGATGCCGTGCCCGAGGACGTCCCCGACGACCATGGCGACGCGCATCCCGGACAGCGGGATCACGTCGAACCAGTCGCCGCCGACCCCGGCGCGGGCGGCCGGCAGATAGCGGGAGGCGGCGTCGACGGCGGCGGTGCGGGGCAGGGTGCGCGGCAGCAGACTGCGCTGGAGGGCGAGGGCCGTCTCGCGCTCGCGGGAGAACCGGCGGGCGTTGTCGATGCAGACGGCGGCCCGGGCCGTGATCTCCTCGGCCAGCAGCACGTCGTCCGGGGTGAACGGGTCCGGCCGGCGGAACCGGGTGAGGACGGCGACGCCGAGCGTCATACCGCGCGCCAGGATCGGCACGGACATCGTGGAGTGGATGCCGAGCTCCCGCACGCGGGCGCCGCGTGCCGGGTCCCAGGCGAGCCACGCGTCCAGACCGCCCCCCGCCAGGGAGCCGATGATGGTGTGCCCCGCGACCAGCGAGTCGGCCTGCGGGGACCCGGTCGGGTACTCCTGTACCTCGCCGGGCTTGGCCACCGCCTCCGGGTTGCCGGGGTTCACCGAGTGGTGCGCGGCGCGCCGCAGCCCCACCGGCGGGTTGAACCGGCTCGGCAGCTCCCCGCCGTCCTGCGGGTCGAGCAGGTCGACGCTGACGAAGTCGGCGAGCGCGGGCACGCAGACCTCCGCCAGTTCCTGAGCGGTCCGGATGACGTCCAGGGTGCTGCCGATGCGCACGCTGGCCTCGTTGACCAGCTGGAGCCGCTCGCGTGCGAGGTAGTTCTCGGTGAAGTCGTGGGCGGACAGGCACACGCCCCGGATCCGGCCTTCCGCGTCGGTGACGGGCGCCATCCGGGCCAGCCAGGCGTGGGCCCGCGACTCGCCGCCGCTGCGGATGTACGTCTGCACGTCCTGCGCCCGGCCGCTGGTGAGCACCCGCAGCATGTGCTGTTCGAGCTCCGTGCTCTGCGGTCCGCCGCCGATCTCGGCGAGCCGCAGGCCCCGGATGCGCTCCTCGGGCAGTCCGATGACGTCACGCATCGCGTCGTTGATCCGGCGCAGCCGCAGCCGGTCGTCGTAGACGGCCACCGCGCAGGGGGACTGGACGAGGCCCGCCGCGGCGAGGAGACCGTCCGAGGAGCCGGAGCCGCCTCCGGCCAGCGGGGTGACGACGAGCCAGTGTCCCGGGTCGTCGGCACGGGCGGGCAAGCGGTGGGCGAGCAGCCACACCCGGACCGGACGACCGTCGCGATGGCGCAAAGTGACCGTTCCGTCCCAGCGCACACCGGTGAAGTCGGGCGTCCCGTCGGTCAGCAGCTCCACGGCGGGCCGGCCCAGGACATCGGCCGGGTTCCAGCCGAGCAGGGCCCGGGCGCCCTCGTTCCACCCGATCAGCGCGCCGGAGTCGTCGACGACCGCCCGGGCCGTCGCGGCCTCGTCGAACGGATACTCCGGACTCATCTCGGCACTCCATCGCGGACACTCACAGTGAACAGGCACGCCACTTCCGTTCCAGCCTAGTGTGTCCCGTTCCCCTGCGGACGGGAACCCCCACAGCTCGGCTGAACAGCGAGTTCCCGCCGAGGTCAAGGGCTAAAACCGGCCTATCCCGCGTGATCCCCGTGCGATCCCCGTGCGAAGGGGCCACGGTGCGCCGCCGGGACGAGTGGAGGTCTCCGGCCCCTTGACGGGCAGGAGCGGCCCGTCGTCAGATTCTGTTTATTAACGATCAGTTGTGAGTACTTCTGGTTCCTGATGAGGGAGAGCCGACCATGACGGTCACTCGCAGATCGGTCCTTCTCGCGTCCGCGGCCGCACCGGCCGCCGGAGCGCTCCTCGGCACACCGGCGGCGCAGGCCGCCGCGGCCGCCGTGAGCGGCTCCGGCCGCCACACGGTCGCGCTGCGTGACGGCTGGCGCTTCGCGCTGGTCGATCCGGGCGGGATCACCGACCCGACCGGCCAGTACGCGGACGCCGCCGACCCCGGCCACGACGACTCGACCTGGCGTGCGGTGGCGGTACCGCACGACTGGAGCATCGAGCAGACCCCCACCACGCAGAACGGCACGACCAGCGGCACCGGCTTCTTCCCCGGTGGCCTGGGCTGGTACCGCCTCGCCTTCACCCTGCCCCCCGGCCACGCCGGCCGGCGCGTCTCGATCGAGTTCGACGGCGTCTACATGGACTCGTACGTCTACTGCAACGGCACCGAGGTCGGCCGGCACCCCTACGGCTACACCGGCTTCGCCCTCGATCTCACCGACCTGCTGCACACCGACGGCACCACCGAGAACGTGCTCGCGGTCAAGGTGCAGAACCGGCTCCCGAGCAGTCGCTGGTACTCCGGCAGCGGTATCTACCGCGAGGCCCGCCTGGTCGTCACCGAGCCGGTCCACGTGGACCGCTGGGGCACGTACGTCACCACCCCCGAGGTCACCGACGAACGGGCCGTCGTCCGGGTCGCGACCACCGTGGCGAACGCGTCCGGCGCGAGCGCGGACGTCGAGGTCGTCTCCCGCGTCCTCGCCCCGAACGGCCGCACGGTCGCCCGAGCCTCCTCCACGGTCGCCGTCTCCGACCGGGCCACGGAGACCCAGGAACTCACGGTGACCGATCCGCAGCGATGGGACTTCGAGACCCCGCGCCGCTACACCCTGGAGACCGAACTGCGCGTCGCCGGCCGGGTCACCGACACCTACCGCACCCCGTTCGGCATCCGCACCTTCCGCTTCGACCCGGACGAGGGTTTCCACCTCAACGGCAGGTACGCCAAGATCAAGGGCGTCGACCTGCACCACGACCTGGGCGCGCTCGGCGCCGCGATCAGCGTCGACGCCGTCCGCCGACAGATGACGATCATGAAGTCGATG
Organism: Streptomyces sp. NPDC102259; assembly: GCF_044766465.1. Taxonomy (NCBI): domain Bacteria; kingdom Bacillati; phylum Actinomycetota; class Actinomycetes; order Kitasatosporales; family Streptomycetaceae; genus Streptomyces; species Streptomyces sp. NPDC102259. The sequence continues at coordinate 96,946 of NZ_JBIWMA010000027.1, forward strand.
GGCGTCAACGCCTTCCGCACCTCACACAACCCGCCGTCGCCGGAGATGATCCGGATCTGCGAAGAACTGGGCATCGTGATGCTGGTGGAGGCCTTCGACTGCTGGCGGACCGGCAAGACGCGGTACGACTACGGGCGGTTCTTCGACGAGTGGTGCGAACGTGACGCCACCGAGATGGTGCTCGCGGCCCGCAACTCGCCCGCCGTCCTCCTGTGGTCCATCGGCAACGAGATCACCGACTCCACCTCCACCGCCGGCCTCGCCATGGCGGACCGGATCATCACCGCGATCAGGGCGGCCGACGACACCCGTCCGCTCATCATCGGCTCGGACAAGTACCGCACCCCGCCCGCCAAGGGCTCCGCCGCCGACCTGATGCTCGCCAAGCTGGACGGCCTCGGCCTCAACTACAACACCGCCAAGTCGGTGGACGTCCTGCACGCGACCTACCCGCACCTGTTCCTCTTCGAGTCCGAGTCGTCCTCGGAGACCTCGACCCGCGGCGCCTACCAGGAGCCCGAGCACCTCAACACCGGCGAGAACCACACCCCCGGCAGGCGGGCGACCTCGTCCTACGACAACAACCTCGCCTCCTGGACGATGAGCGGCGAGTACGGGCACAAGAAGGACCGCGACCGGAAGTGGTTCGCGGGTCAGTTCCTGTGGTCCGGCATCGACTACATCGGCGAGCCCACCCCGTACAACGTCTTCCCGGTGAAGGCGTCGTTCTTCGGCGCGGTCGACACGGCCGGGTTCCCGAAGGACATGTACCACCTCTTCCGGAGCCAGTGGGTCGACGAGCCGATGGTCCATCTGCTGCCGACGACCTGGAACCACGAGGCGGGCGACACGGTCGAGGTATGGGCCTACTCCAACGTCGACACCGTGGAGCTGTACCTCGACGGAAAGTCCCTGGGCATACGGAAGTTCGACGCCAAGAGGACCGTCGACGGCCGCGCCTACCTGGAGACCACCGAGGCCACCGGCGACGACAAGACCTTCACCACCGGCCCCTATCCCGGCAGTTACACCAGTCCCAACGGCAGCGCGGGCAAGCTGCACCTGACCTGGCGGGTGCCCTACCGGCCCGGTGAGCTGAAGGCGGTGGCCCGTCGCGGTGGCCGGACGGTCGCCACCGACGTCCTGCGCACGGCCGGCGCCCCGCACGCCGTACGCCTCACCCCGGACCGCAAGTCCCTTCCCGCGGACGGGCGTTCACTGGTCTTCGTCACCGCCGACGTGGTCGACGCGCACGGGACCGTGGTGCCCGACGCCGAACACCTCATCTCCTTCGAGGTGACCGGCGGCTCCCTCGCCGGCCTCGACAACGGGCGCCAGGAGAGCGCCGAGCGCTACCAGGCCAGTACGCGCACCGCCTTCCACGGCAAGGCCCTCGCCATCGTCCGCTCCGGCACCGGGACCGGCGCCCTGAAAGTGACCGCGCGCGTGGACGGCCTGCGCAAGGGCACGGCCACCGTGCGCACCACGCATGCCCGCTCGAAGGCGACGACTGCGCCCGCCGCCTTCACTCCCGACCTGCCGGCGCCCGTGAACCCCCCTTACGCGGACGCCAGTTACTCGGGCCGCCCGGACACGCTGCCCGCCGCCCTGCTGGACGGCGACCCGGCCACCGGCTGGTCCAACGCCTTCACCAAGGCGGCCACCGCCCTGCTGCCCGCCTTCGCCGGGGCCCGGCCGCGGGACTGGGTCTCGGTGGACTACGGGCGCACCCGGGACTTCGACCGGGTGGAGGTGTCCTTCACCGTGGACGCCACGCACAGTCTGCCCGCGGCGGTCGAGGCGGAGGTCTGGGACGGCGAGCGCTATGTGCCGGTCACCGGGGCGACCGTCGACTGGGCCACCGCATCGGACGCGCCGACGGCTCTCACCTTCGACCCGGTCCGCGGCTCCAGGCTGCGGCTGACCCTGACCAGCAGCGCACCCGGCACACCCCAAGGCTCGGTCCGCATCACCAAGTTGGCATCATGACCGGCTGACCGGCCGGCCTGCTCGCCGGCGGGTTTCCCATGCGGCCTAGGCAGGACCGCCCAGCCTGCACCGCCCGGCCTGGACCGCTGGCCTGCACCGCCCGGCCCGGACCACTGGCCCGGACCGCCACGGCCGCACGTCCAGCTCGGACCGCCGCCCACGGCCCGGGCCGCCGCCCCGGCCCGGAGCGCTCCGGCCCGGACTCGCGCTGGTGACCGGGGACGGCTCGGGCGAGGCGGCCCGGCCGGCCGGACCAGGCGGCGGTCCGGTCCGGCCGGGCGCTGCCGTCGTCGATCGCCCCGCGCCGCAGGCTCCTCAGCTCGCGTCGGCTGCCGCCTCGAACGTCACCTTCGCGGTGTCCACCGTGCCCGCGGCGCGTCCGGGTGCGCTCTGCCACGACCAGTACAGGTTGGTGTGGGCTATCACCTGCTCCGGCGCCGGAGCGCCGTACTGGCTCAGGTCCTCCGTCGTGTGCGCGTCGCCGACCAGGGTCACGTCGTATCCCCGCACGAAGGCGCCGTGCAGCGTGGAGCGGACGCACGCGTCGGTCTGCGCCCCGGTGACGACGACCCGGCCCACCCCGCGCTCCGCGAGCACCGACTCCAGCTCGGTGGCCTCGAAGGAGTCCTGGTAGTTCTTGTGGACGAGGGGCTCGGCGTCGAGGCGGACCAGTTCCTCGACGTACTCCCAGTTCTCGCTGCCGCGTTCGAGGTCGTCGTCGGAGTGCTGTACCCAGACGACCGGCACCTCCTGCGCGCGGGCCGCGTCGATCAGGGTGTGGATGTTCGCGATCACCTCGTCGCGCCGGGGCGCGCCCGCCACCAGGCCCTTCTGGACGTCGATCACGAGCAGGGCGGTGTTCGGTCGGTCGGGCAGGGTGGTCATGGAGAACTCCGGTTCCTCGTCATGGGTGATCGGTGCTCGGACGGTCCACATTAGGACGCGCCACTGACAACGGCCTCGAAGCCATCTCGTCAGGACGGTTGACGGGGCGTCATGACTCCAACAACCATGTCCTGCGACCCCGCCCTGGGAGCGCTCCCACGAGATGGCACCCGCATCCCGTACGGAGCGTCCCGCACCTCCCCGAGGAGCCCGGACGTGAAACGACGCAGAACCACCCTGCTGTCCCTCGCGGCCCTGCTGGGCGCGGCGCTCACCGCGCTGCCCGTGCAGCAGGCCGGCGCCGACGAGGTCGAACAGGTCAGGAACGGCGGCTTCGACACGACCGCCGACCCCTGGTGGACCAGCAACGTCACCCCCGCTCCCGCCGACGGCCGGCTGTGCGCGGACGTGCCGGGCGGCACCGTCAACCGCTGGGACTCCGCCGTCGGTCAGGACGCGATCACCCTGGTCAAGGGGTCGTCGTACCGGTTCTCCTTCAGCGCCTCCGGAGTGCCCGAGGGGCATGTGGTGCGGGCGATCGTGGGCCTCGGCGTCTCCCCGTACGACACCTGGTACGAGGCGACCCCGGTGCTGAGCGAGTCGGGAGACGCTTACACGTACACGTTCACCTCGCCGGTCGACAGCACCCAGGGGCAGGTCGCCTTCCAGGTCGGCGGCAGCGCCGATCCCTGGCGGTTCTGCCTGGACGACGTGTCGTTGCTGGGCGGGGTGCCGCCGGAGGTGTACGAGCCCGACACCGGGCCGCGCGTGCGCGTCAACCAGGTCGCCTATCTGCCCACCGGACCGAAGAACGCCACCCTGGTCACCGAGGCCGGCGCGAAGCTGCCCTGGCAGCTGAAGAACGGCTCCGGGGCGACGGTCGCGCACGGCTGGAGCGTGCCGCGCGGCCTCGACGTCTCCTCCGGACAGCACGTCCACTCCATCGACTTCGGGGCCTACCGCACGCGCGGGACGGGCTTCACGCTGGTCGCCGACGGCGAGACCAGCCGCCCCTTCGACATCGGTACCGCCGCCTACGACCAGCTGCGCCTGGACGCGGTGAAGTACTACTACACGCAGCGCAGCGGCATCGCGATCCGGGACGACCTGCGGCCCGGTTACGGCAGGGCGGCCGGCCATGTGAACGCGGCCCCCAACCAGGGCGACTCCGCGGTCCCGTGTCAGCCCGGGGTGTGCGACTACGCCCTCGACGTCACCGGCGGCTGGTACGACGCCGGCGACCACGGCAAGTACGTCGTCAACGGCGGCATCGCCACCTGGGAGCTGCTGAGCACCTACGAACGTTCGCTGCTCGCCCGCACCGGCGACCCGGCCGCTCTCGGCGACGGCACGCTCGCCCTCCCGGAGAGCGGCAACAAGGTGCCGGACGTCCTCGACGAGGCCCGCTGGGAGCTCGACTTCCTGCTGAAGATGCAGGTGCCGGACGGGCAGCCGCTCGCCGGCATGGCCCACCACAAGATCCACGACGAGCAGTGGACCGGCCTGCCACTGCTGCCGAGCGATGATCCGCAGAAGCGCGAACTGCACCCGCCGACCACCACCGCGACCCTCAACCTGGCCGCCACGGCCGCCCAGGCGGCCCGCTTGTACCGGCCCTACGACAAGGTCTTCGCGGCGAAGGCGCTGACAGCGGCGCGCAAGGCCTTCACGGCGGCCCTCGCGCATCCGGACGTGTACGCCGACCCGAACGACGGCGTCGGCGGCGGCGCCTACGACGACGACGACGCGACCGACGAGTTCTACTGGGCGGCGGCCGAGCTGTATCTCAGCACGGGGGAGAAGCAGTTCGCCGACCGGGTGGTGAACTCCCCGGTGCACACGGCCGACCTCTTCGTCCCCAACGGCTTCGACTGGTCCCGCACGGCCGCCGCCGGCCGTCTCGACCTCGCGACCGTCCCGAACAGGCTGCCCGGCCGCGACAAGGTCCGCGCGTCGGTCGTGCGGGGCGCCGACACCTATCTCGCCACGCTGGCCGGACAGCCGTACGGCATGCCCTACGCCCCCGACGGCAACCGCTACGACTGGGGCTCCAGCCACCAGGTCCTCAACAACGCGGTGGTCATCGCCACGGCCTACGACCTCACCGGCGCCTCGAAGTACCGGGCCGGGGCCGTCCAGAGCATGGACTACGTCCTCGGGCGCAACGCGCTCAACCTGTCGTACGTCACCGGATACGGTGAGGTGAACGCCCACCACCAGCACAGTCGCTGGTACGCGGGCCAGCTGGACCCCAGCCTGCCGGATCCGCCGCGGGGGACCCTCTCGGGAGGCGCGAACTCGAGCATTCAGGACCCCTACGCGCAGAGCAAGCTCCAGGGCTGCGTGGGCCAGTTCTGCTACATCGACGACATCCAGTCCTGGTCCACGAACGAAACCGCGATCAACTGGAACGCGGCGCTGGCCCGACTGGCCTCCTTCGTGGCGGATCAGGGATAGGGCAGAGCGGCAATTGACCTTCCCTGATCAGTTGTGTGCAGGGTCGGACACTCTCCGGTACCGCGCGGTCATCAGTTTGACCTGGGGATATTTACGAGTAAGTACCCGCGCGGTACCGTGAAGGGCATGCCAGCCCTCAATGTGGAATTCAGCGATCGCGAGCTGGAGGACCTGCGGCAGATCGCCAAGGAACGCGGTACGTCGATGAAGGCACTCGTGCGGGAGGCGGCCGCCGCCGACATCGCGCGGCACCGGGCGCTCCAGGAGGGCGCGGAGGCCTTCCGCAGGTTCTTCGCCTCGCACGCGGACGAGTTCGCCGCCGCCTTCCCCGAGGACGAACGCTCCGTGCGGGGCGAGGGGCGGGTCGCCTGACCGATGACCTCCGTCATCCACATCGACGTCCCCTGGCTGCTCCAGCGCCACGAAGAGGTTCTCCCGGAGCAGCCCACCGTCAACGACTTCTCGGCGCTGGTCGCCGCCGTCGCCCGGCATCGGGTCGATCCGCCCAAGCTCGGCGTGGACTCCGACCCCGCGTGGCGGGCCGCCGCGCTGCTGCACACCCTCACCCTGCTCAAACCCCTGCCCTCGGCCAACGCCCGCTTCGCCTGCGCGACGGCGGTGGCGTACATGTTCACCAGCGGGGTCGGCATCGATCCGCCGTACGGCGCGCTCGTCGACCTCGCCCGCGATCTGCTGGACGGTAAGACGGACGTCTACGGCGCGGCGGACCGGTTGCGGTCCTGGCAGATCTAGGGCCTGTCGTTTGGATCAGGCCGGCCTGACCGGCGCGCGGCATGATCCAAACGACAGACCCTAGGCATCCGCAAAGAGTTTCGGGCCGCCGGCCGAGGGCGGGAGGAACAAGGCCGGCGGCCGTTTCGCGCAGGAGAGCCGCCGTCCTGCGCGGGGCCTCCGAGGAAGTGGCCGGTTCCAGCCAACTGCGTGGGCCGGTGCGCCGGGAGCGTGTGCGGCGCCCCACTGTGTGCGCGTGTTTCACACGGGGCGCAAGGGCGGATTTCGGCCGGTCCGGCAGAGACCGTCGAAAGGCCCGACGGCCGGTGCGAGTCGGCCCCACCTATCGACTTTTTATCAACAAGGCGCAGCTTGAGCTCTCGCCTTGTTGTGCGCGACTTAGTTGTGCAAAGGTGAACCGCCCGTGCGGGGGGTCATGACCACACCCCTTGCGTTCGTCGGCGGAGGCGAATTCACGCTCCCTGCCGCATCGGACAGGTACGTACCAAAGGAATGCGCTCAGTGCCCACCCCTCAGCCTCCTCGTCCGCCCTACCCTCCGCCCGGCGGGGGCCCCGGAGAATCCGACGAGTCGCTCGCCGCGGGGATACGCGGCGGCGCGGACAGCGAGGTCGCCCAGTCCACCGCTCTGCTGATAGCCCGGCACTGGCGGCCGGTGCACGAGTACGCGGTCATCTGCCTCGCCTCCTCCGGGAGCGTCGCGTCGATGGTCACCGCGGCCGCCTTCCACCAGGTCCTCGACCGGCTGAAGCTGGGCGAGCCGGGGACCGCGCTGCGGCCCCGACTGCTGGTGACCGTGCGGGACATGGCCCGGCTGTGGTCCGCCGACGAGGAACTGTCCGGCGTGCTGCCGGTGCTGCGCAAGCCGGCCGGCGCCCGGGGGATGCGGGCCGCGAAGTCCATGACCCCGGAGAACCGGGTGCTGGCGGAGCGCTCGTTCCAGGGCCTTCCCGCGGTCGCCCGGTGCGCCCTGTGGCATGTGGAGGTCGAGGCCGAACACGTCACCGCCGCCGCCGGTCTGCTCGGCATGGACACCGACACCGTGGCCGCCGTGCTGGAGCAGGCCCGGGACAAGCTGCGCGAGGGTGTGGTCCGCGCCCACCGGGAGCTCGCGCCGAGCAAGGACTGCCGTTTCTACAACCGGCTTCTCGACGTCCCGATCCGCCGCGGCGGGGACCTCCTGCCGGACGTGCGCAAGCACCTGGACGAGTGCCGTTACTGCCGGGCCGCCGCCGAACAGCTCGGCCACTTCGAGAGCGGCCTCGGCGTGCTGCTCGCCGAGGCGGTGCTCGGCTGGGGCGCCCGCCGCTACCACGACACCCGCCCCGGCCGCGCCAAGCAGCAGACCGTACGGCTCAAGGGGTCCGCACGGCACGGCGGTCGTGGCAGCCGTGGCAGAGGCGGCAACCTGCTCTCGCGTCTCCCCTCGCCCCGCCGACGGTCGTCGGGGGAGGGACGCTCACCGCGCGCGCTGTTCACCGGCGTCGGCCTGGCCTCGGCGGGCCTGCTGACCACCCTGCTCGCCGCCGGCATGTGGTCGGACGACGGCGGCGCCGACCCGGCCGCCTCCACCAGCGGCAGCGTCCCCGGCATCGACTCGCAGGCCGCCACCGCCTCGCCGACCGCCCCGGACACCGCCCAACTGCCCACCGCGCCACGGCAGACCAGGCTGCGCAACGCCGCCGCCGACCTCTGCCTGGACGTCCGGGGCGAGGCCAGGGCGGGCGCCTCCGTCGAACTGGCGGACTGCTCCTCCGACGCGACCCAGCAGTGGTCGTACGACGACGACGGGCAGTTGCGCAGCGTCGCCGGGCCCGGCCTGTGCGTGGACTCGCACGCGGACGCCGGGGTGGTCATCCTCGGCTCGTGCGTGGACGACACCGACGCCCGCGGGGACGACGTCCGCTACGACCTGACCGTCCAGGGCGAGTTGCTGCCCCGCTGGGACGACGCGCTCGCCCTCTCACCGGCCGGTGAGGACCCGGGCGCGGACGTGGTCGTGAAGGTCCGCGACCACTCCACCGGCCAGCGCTGGCTCACCGACGTCGCCTCCGCCACCCCCGGTTCCCTCGCGGTCACCGGCACGGACGCGCCCCCGTCGGCCCAGCCGATCGACCTGGCGGACGGCACCGCCTGAGGGGCGAAGGACCCCGCCTCCGCCTCCGCCTCCGCCGGCTGCACGGCCCGGCTGTACGGCGGCGACCGGTGGCCGCGCGGTCACCCGCCCGTCGTCACCCGGCGTCCTCGACGAGGTCCGCCGGGCCCACGGTCGCCGGGCCGGCGTGGCCGGACAGCGCCAGGGTGAGGTCGAACTCGGCGAGCAGGCAGCGGATCACGTGCTCGACGCCCGGCTGTCCGTCCAGGCCGAGACCGTAGGCGTAGGGACGGCCCAGCAGCACCGCCCGCGCGCCGAGGGCGAGCGTCTTGAAGACGTCGTCGCCGGTGCGCACCCCGCTGTCGAACAGCACCGTCAGCCGGTCGCCGACCGCCCGCGCCACCCGGGGCAGCGCGTCGGCGGCCGCGACCGAACCGGCGACCTGCCGGCCTCCGTGGTTGGAGACCACCACGCCGTCCATCCCCGCGTCGGCGGCCAGCCGGGCGTCGTCGGGGTGCAGAACGCCCTTGAGGACGATCGGCCCCTCCCAGTTCTCCCGCAGGAACGCCAGGTCCGGCCAGGTCTTGCCGGGGTCGGCGAACAGGTTGACGAAGTGCAGGACGGCCGCGTTCGGGTCCTCGTGGACCGGCTTGGCCAGGCCCGCCAGGAAGGCCGGGTCGGTGAAGTAGTTGGCGGTGCCCACGCCGTGCAGGAACGGCAGATAGGCCTGGTCGAGATCGCGGGGCCGCCATGCGAGGAGCGGGGTGTCCAGGGTGACGACGAGCACCGTGAACCCGCTCGTCCGCGCCCGCCGCAGGAAGCTGCGGGTCACCTCGCGGTCCTTGGACCAGTACAGCTGGAACCACCGCTCGGCGTCCCCCATCGCCTCGGCCACCTGCTCGATCGGCGTGCTGGACGCCGACGACAGGATGAACGGCACCCCCTGCGCCGCCGCCGCCCGGGCCGCCGCGGACTCGGCCTCCGGATGCATGATCGACAGCACACCGACCGGCGCGAGAGCGAGCGGCGCGGGCAGGGCGCGGCCCAGCACCTCGACCGACAGGTCCCGCTCGTGGACGTCCCGCAGCATGCGGGGCACGATCCGGCGACGCTCCAGGGCCGCACGGTTCGCCCGCGCCGTGCTGCCGTCCCCCGCGCTGCCCGCCACGTAGCCGACCGGCCCGGGCCCGAGGCGCTGCTCGGTGAGTTCCTCGAGCCGGGTCAGGTCGGTGGGCAGCCGGGGGACCGCGCCCGTCATCCCGTTGAGATAGATCTCGTACTGGAAGTCCGCCCAGTGCTTCGCCATCCGTACGTCCCGCCTCTCGCCGTCCCGTGGTCGATCGTCGCAGTCGCAGTCGCAGTCGCAGTCGCGGTCGCGGTCGTCGTCGCAGGGCGACCATACCGGCGGGTCGGTGGCGGGGGCCCGGCGGTTCAGTCGACGGCCGACCCGGACGGTACGGCGGCGAGTTCGCCGGCGTTCGTGCCCGGACCGGTGATCGGCGGCACCGGGGCCTCCACGGTCCTGGCCAGCCGCGCCCCCTCGGGCCCGTACACCGCCCGGGGTTCGGGGAAGAGCCGCAGCAACGCCAGGTAGAGCACGGCGGCGACGGCCAGGGACAGCGGCAGACCGATGTCGATGCCGTTCGCGAGATCACCCAGCGGGCCGACGAACTGGCCCGGGATGTTCGTGAACAGCACACCGAGCAGCGCCGACACCCACCAGGCGGTCATGCCGCGCCAGTTCCAGCCGTGCGCGAACCAGTAACGCCCGCCGCGCTGACGGCGGTTGAAGACCTGGAGGGCCTCGGGGTCGTACCAGCCGCGCCGGGTGTAGAAGCCCAGCATCATCACGACCATCCACGGCGTCGTGCACGTGATGATCATCGTGGCGAACGTCGAGATGGACTGGACGAGGTCGAGGCCGAACCGGCCGACGAAGATGAACACGATCGACAGCAGACCGACCAGCACGGTCGCCCGCACCCGCGACAGCCGCGGGAACACCGACGAGAAGTCCAGACCGGTGCCGTAGAGCGAGGTCGTGCCCGTGGACATCCCGCCGATCAGGGCGAGCAGACACACCGGCAGGAAGAACCAGGTCGGTGAGATCGCCAGTAGCCCGCCCACGAAGTCGGGCGCGGCCGGGTCGACGTACTCCGGGGCCTTCGACGCGATGATGCTCGCCGTCGCGAGGCCGAAGACGAACGGCAGCAGGGTGGCGATCTGCGACAGGAACGCGGCGCCGACCACCCTGCGGCGCGGGGTCGCGGCCGGGATGTAGCGCGACCAGTCGCCCAGGAACGCTCCGAACGACGCCGGGTTGGAGAGCACGATCAGCGCCGCGCCGAAGAACGACGGCCAGAACAGCGCGTCGGTGGCCGCGTCCGCGGAGTCCGTGAAGACGCCCGCGTACGACGCGTCGAAATCACCGGCGAAGGCGATCGCGCCGAGGAGGAACAGCACCGTGGCCGAGGCGACCGCGACCTTGTTGACGAACAGCATGAACCGGAAGCCGTATACGCAGACCGCGAGCACCAGCCCGGCGAACAACGCGTAGGCGACGGCGTACGTCAGATCGCCGCGGGGGAGGCCGAAGAGCCGGTGCGCGCCGCCGACCAGGGCGTCGCCGGAGCTCCACACCGAGATGGAGAAGAACGCGATCGCCGTCAGCAGGGAGAGGAACGAGCCGACCACGCGGCCGTGCACACCGAGGTGCGCGGAGGAGGAGACCGCGTTGTTGGTGCCGTTGACCGGCCCGAACACCGCCATCGGGCACAGGATCAGTGCGCCCACGACCACCCCGAGGAGGGTGGCGCCGAGGCCCTGCCAGAAGGACAGGCCGAAGAGGATCGGGAAGGCGCCGAGCACGCAGGTGGAGAAGGTGTTCGCGCCGCCGAAGGCGAGCCGGAACAGGTCGAGGGGGGTCGCGGTGCGCTCGGCGTCCGGGATGCGGTCCACGCCGTGGGACTCGACCTCGGTGAGCGACGGGGGAGACGCGGACGGCGCGGGTTCGGGGGAGGGCGGGGTCAAGGGGGCTCCAGCAACAGGCGGTCGACGGTGGAGCGCGCGGGGTGGCGCGGCACGGTGAACGGCCGTCCCGTCGCGGGGTGGGCGACGCGGGCGGATGCCGTCACTGATCGGGGTCTGCCGAACCTACGGCGTGGGGCAAGACCCCGACCAGAGGACGAATCATCCTTCTTCCGTGCCGGGAGTGGACGAATCCGCCACCCCTTCGTGTTCGGAACCTGAGCCGGAGCCCGAGCCCGAGCCCGAGCCCGAGCCGGAGCCGGAGCCTGGGTCGGAACCGGGGTGGGGGTGGGGATCGGGGTGGGGGTGGGGATCGGGGCCCGTGTCCGGTCCCTGGGCCCGCACGCGCTGGACGTGTTCGAGGGAGTCCCGCAGCTCGGTGAGCCAGTCGTCGGTGTGGCGCTGGACCAGCCGCACGCACCAGGCGAGCGCGTCGCTGCGACTGCGGGCCACGCCCGCGGCGATCAGGGTGTCGAGGACCTGGCGTTCGGGCTGGCGCAGCCGGGTCATGACGGGCGCGGCGATGTGGGTGAACAGGGCGCGCTCCCCGTCGCACACCACACCCCAGGCGACCTTCCGCCGGAACCGGTGCTCGGCGTCGCGGGCCACGGCGATCCGGATCTCCCGGGTGCGCTCCCGGAACTCCTGGATACGGGCGGTGACGGCCGCCTCGCGCTCGGCGGGCGGGGCGTCCTCGGCGAGCCGGGGTGCGGGGATGCGTCCGATCACGGTGATCTCCTCGCGGTCGACCGTCACCTCGGCCGGTCCCTCGAAGAGGTCGTCGGGCAGCCGGCCCGCGAACCAGCCCCTCAGCTTCTCTTTCTGCTCGGTCGTAATCATGTAATGACGATTACTCCGCTGGTACATGAACGCAAGGGGTCGAGAAGAAGTCCGCCGAGAGCGGAAGCGAGGGGTGTGCGGAGGGAGCGGAGCGCTTGAGCGGAATGTTTCAGGCCGATTAACGAAGCTATGGAAACCGGTCATCCAGTCGACCGGCGGGATCATGAAGCGCTTGCTTCCGGCGTTGGAACGTTCGAATTCCGTCACTTCTCGCCACTGATTCAATACGCAAGGTTACTGAAACCCATGGGGTCGATGTGAGATTCGGCGCCGGACTAGGCAGACTCGCGCTCGCCGAGTTCGACACCGACCGAGCCGGACCGGCACCCCCCGAATCGAGCGGAAGGATGCACACAATGCGGAACACCGCGCGCTGGGCAGCGACCCTCGGCCTCACGGCCGCCACCATCTGCGGATCCCTCACCGGGTCCGCGCTCGCCGCCCCGGCCGCAGCGCCGACCTCCCTCTACGCCCCGTCGGCCTTCGTGCTGACCGTGGGTCACGGAGAGAACGCCGCCACCGCCAACGCGGCCCGGGCCGTCACCCTGAACTGCGCCCCGACGCCCTCTGGCACGCATCCCGCGGCCGCCCTCGCCTGCGCCGAACTGCGCGCCGCCGGCGGCGACCTCGACGCCCTGGCGGGTCCGGGTGACGCCGTCTGTACGAGGCAGTACGACCCGGTGGTCGTCACCGTCGACGGCGTATGGCAGGGCAAGCGCGTCTCCTTCGAGCGCGCCTTCTCCAACGAGTGCGTGAAGAACGCTGCCAGGAGCAGCCTCTTCGCGTTCTGAGACCGGGATCGCGTGGTCCCCGTGGACGCCGAGAGAGGCTCGTGAGGTGGGGAGTGCGAGCCCCTGGCACGGGAGCAGCGCGATTCCGTACCCGGAGACCGGTCGGGCAGTGTGGGGCTGCCCGCCGGTCTCCGGTGCACGTAGGGGAGGAACGGGCAGAAAGGCGCGCCGGAGGGTTTCCGGGACAGCGTCGCCGGGGCCGGTCGCCAAGGCCGCGTCGTCAGGACCGGCTAGGACCGGGTCGCCAGGACCGGGTCGCCAGGGCCGGGTCGCTAGGACCGCTCCCGGTGGCTGGTGTCGCACCAGGGATAGCGGCGGCTGCGCCGGCAGGTGCACAGGGCGACCCGGAAGCGGTCGGAGGCGACGGTGGTGCCGTCCTCCAGTTCCACCTCGACCGGCCCCTCGACGAGCAGCGGGCCCTGGCGCTGGACGCTGATCCGACAGGGCCTGTCAGCAGGGGAGTTCGGCACGGACGACCACCAGTTCCTCGTTCTCGTCGTCGGCGGACAGCAGGCCCCGCTCCCGCAGCCAGTCCCTGCGCTCCCGCAGGACCGGGCCGAAGGGAATACGGCGGCGTCGCGTCACGGACGCCTTCAGGCCGGACGCGCGCAGGACCGTCAGGGTGCTCGCGGGGTCACTGAGCGCGGAGTGGACCATCAACAGCACTCCGCCGGGCCGCAGCAGCAGGGGCGCCTCGAGGCAGATCCGGTCGAGCACGAGCCGTCCGTCGCCGCCGCCGTCCCAGGCCCGGGCCGTCCCGCGACCCGCACGGTCGCCGGCCGGGGCGGGCACGTACGGCGGGTTGGTCAGGATCAGGTCGAAGGATTGTCCGTGCACCGGGGCGAAGAGATTGCCGCGGTGCACGCGCACCGGCAGCCGTTCCCGCCAGGCGTTGAGGCGGGCGGAGTACACCGCGCGCCAGGACACGTCGACCGCGGTGACCCGCGTGCCGCGCCGTGCGGCCTCCAGGGCCAGCGCGCCGGTGCCGGTCCCCACGTCCAGGACGTCGGCGCCCGGGAGCAACCGTTCTTCGGACAGGGCCCCGGCCAGCAGGGCGGTGTCCTCCTGAGGGGCGTACACGCCCGGGAGTACGAGAGGATTCACGCCGACCAAGTACCCCGACAATCAGGAAATATGTGCTTTTTCCTGTTCGGCGAGCGGAGTGAGCAGGGAGGACTCTCCCGAGCGCCAGGCGGCGAGCAGGCGTGCGCCGAGGCGGTCCTCCAGATACCCGGTGGCGTCGAGGCCGAAGGTGATGTCGGGGGCCAGATGCGGTTCCTCGTCCAGCAGACCGCCGATGACGTCGTGGCGCACCACCTGCTCGTGCACCGCGTCGGCCTCGACGTGCTCGTCGTAGAAGTGCGCGGCGGCGGGTCCGGCGTCCACGCGGCGCATCGCCTGCGCGAGCCGCCGGGAACCGGGCGAGGAGGTGATCTCGACCGCCGCGAAGTGGCCCACGAGCGCACCCCTGAGGGCCCGGTGCAGGCCGAAGAGCGACATCAGGTTGACCGTGGCCAGCGTCTCGGCGCACGCGGCGTCCAGATAGCGGCCGTAGGCGGTGTCGAGGTCCAGGTCCGTCATCAGGTCCGCGAACAGCCGCGCGTGGACGCGGTCGGGGCGGCCGCCGCCCCACTCGTCGAACTCCACCGCCGCCATGGCCGCCTTGGCCCGGCCCCACAGCCTCGGCAGCACCCATGCGTGCGGGTCCGCCTCCTTGAGGTGGTACAGGGACCGCTGGGCCGCGTACTCGCGCACCTGCCACAACTCGCCCTCGGCCGCGAGGAAATGACTGACGCCCGAGCCCTCGACCGGCTCGACGAGCAGCTCGGCGAGCGCGTCCTCGACGGAGTCGTGGGCCGGCGTGTCCTCGCGCAGGGCGGTCAGAAAGCGGTGCTCCAGCGCGGCCCGCACCCGCAGCAGGCCGGGATCCCACTCGCGGTCCGGGGCCACGCCCGCGAACCCGCGGTAGTGCAGCTCGTAGCAGAGGTACAGGGCCAGCTGGAGGTCGTCGCCGTACGCGGAGGCGGAGGCGACCGTCTCCGCCGCCGGAAGCGGATCCGTGCCGGCCAGATATCCGCGGACGGCCGCGGACGCCGGGCCCCGGGCGACCGGCAGCTGTGGTCCATGGGGGTCGTGTGCCATACGCGCCGGGTACCCCGCGGACACCGGGCCACCCGCCCGGGGGTGTCCGGTCGCCGGTCGCTCGGGGGCCGGTCCCGGCGGTGTCGGTGTTCGGGCAGGTCAGGGGCCGTGTTGGGTGAGGCGCAGGGGGACCGGCTCCAGGGGTGAGTCCTCCTCGGTGTCGACAAGCCGGGTGACCTCGGCCCACCAGGCCGGGCCGTCCTCCATGTGCCGCAGCATGACGCCCTCGCGGATCGCCCACGGGCAGACGGTGACCGAGGTCAGCCCGGTCAGCTTCATCGCCGTGTGCCCGATCACCGCGCCGGCCAGGCTCTGCGCGGCGCGCGGCGCGGAGATGCCGGGCAGCCGGGCGCGCTCGGCGGCGGGCAGCGCGGCCAGGGTGGAGATGGCCTCGCGCAGGTCGCCGCGGCGCAGGGTGCGGTCCATGAAGGGGCCGTGCCGGCCGGGGGCGGCCCCGCACAGCCGACCGAGCTGCTGGAAGGTGCGGGAGGTGGCCACCGCCGTACGCGGGCCCTCCCAGCGGACCCGGGCGGCCACGTCCCTGAGCTGGTGGCGGATCCTGCGCCGGGCCGCGCGCAGGGCCTCCGGGGTCGGCGGCTCGTGGTCCGCGAAGAAGTCGTGGGTGAGCCGGCCCGCCCCCAGCGGCAGTGAGGCCACGAAGTCCGGCAACCGGCCCCGGCCGAAGGCCACTTCGAAGGAGCCGCCGCCGATGTCCAGCAGGGCGAGCGGCCCGCAGCGCCAGCCCATCCAGCGGCGGGCCCCGAGGAACGTCAGTTCCGCCTCCACCTCGCCCGGCAGGGTGCACAGCGCGACGCCGGTCCGGGACCGGACCGCGCGCAGCACCTCGCGCCGGTTGGGGGCCGCGCGCACCACGGCGGTCGCGAAGGCCAGTGGGCCCGCCGCACCCCACCGGTCCGCGGTCCGGGCCGCAGAGGCGACCGCGCGGACGAGCCGTTCCACGGCCTCCTCCGGGATGGGGTCGCCCGGCGCGACCTGCTCGGCCAGCCGCAACCGCCATTTGGCCGTGTGCACCGGCAGGGGGACCCCGCCCGCCGCGTCCGCCACCACCAGCCGCACGGTGTTGGACCCCACATCCAGCACGCTGATTCTCATGGACCGCGAGTACCCAGGCTTAAACATCCCTGTGCCGCGCACCTCGGGACGCGGCACTGAGGGGCCGCCGTCCCGCATGGACGGCGGCCCCTCTCCCTGGTGCGGATCCGCGGCTCCGCGGCTCCGGCCGAAGGCCCGTCACATGTGGACCACCGGCGCCGCGTCCGCGTCCTGCTGCGGCACCCCGCGGCGGAAGAGCAGGAACGCGATGACCGCGCCCGCCGCGAAGAAGCCGGCCGACCACAGGAAGGCCGTGGTGTAGCTCTCGATGGTGGCCTGCGCCTGGACCATCTTGTTCGCCGGGTTCTTCCCCACCAGGTAGTCGGCGGCGGCGCTCGCCGCCAGGGTGTTCAGCAGGGCCGTGCCGATCGAACCGCCCACCTGCTGCATGGCGTTGACCGTGGCGGAGGCCACGCCGGCGTCCTCGGCGGCGACTCCGCCGGTGGCCAGCTGCATGGCGGGCGGCATGACCAGGCCGAGGCCGATACCGGTGATGACGAGCTGCGGCAGCACCGCGCTGACGTAGTGGGAGCCGACGCCGAGCCCGGTCAGCCAGGCCATGCCCACCGCGGCGATCGCGAAGCCCAGCGGGATGACCGCCTTCGGGCCGAGGCGCGGCACCAGGGCCGTGGTGCCGATCTGCGCCGCCACCATGAGCGCCGCGACCATCGGCAGGAACGCCACACCGGTCTTCGTCGGGCTGAAGCCCAGGTTCAGCTGGAGGTAGTAGGTGAGGAAGAGGAACACGCCGAACATGCCGGCGCCGGAGATCAGCACGGCGAGGAACGAGGCGGCCCGGTTGCGGTCGAGGAGGATGCGTAGCGGCAGCAGCGAGTGCGCGGCCCGGGTCTGCCACCAGGTGAAGGCCGCGAGCAGCGCCCCGCCCGCGATCAGGAAGCCCCAGGTCTGCGGCGAGTCCCAGTCATGGGTCTCCGCGTTGGAGAAGCCGTACACCAGGGAGAACAGACCGGCGGCGACGAGGACCGTACCCGGCACGTCCAGCTTCGAGTTCGCGGCGTCGCGGTGGTTGGAGAGCAGCAGCCAGCCGCCCGCGAAGGCGACGACGGCGATGGCCACGTTGACGTAGAGCGTCCAGCGCCAGTCGAGCGCGTCGGTCAGGATGCCGCCGAGCAGCAGGCCCACCGCGCCGCCCGCGCCGGCGATGGCGCCGTAGACGCTGAACGCCTTGGCGCGTTCCTTGGCGTCGGTGAACGTGGTGTTGAGCAGCGACAGCGCGGCGGGCGCGAGCAGCGCGCCGAAGGCGCCCTGGAGTGCGCGGGCGGTGACCAGCATCTCGAAGTTGGTCGCGGCACCGCCGAGGGCCGAGACGGCGGCGAAGCCGACGACGCCGATCAGGAAGGCGGTCTTGCGGCCGAAGAGGTCGGCTATCCGGCCGCCGAGCAGCAGCAGGGAGGCGAAGGCCAGCGCGTACGCGGTGACGATCCACTGCCGGTTGCCGTCGGAGAAGCCGAGGTCGGCCTGGGCCGAGGGCAGGGCGATGTTCACGATGGTGGCGTCGAGCACCACCATCAGCTGGGCGAGGGCGACGACCGCGAGGATCCACCACTTCTTGGCGGATGCTGCGGACGGCCCCTGTTCGGCGCCCGTGCGGGTGCCGTCCGTCAGGGTCTTCGGGGACATGGGGAACCACTCCAGGGACGTGAAGGGCAAAGAGCTAGTAAACGAAACGGTTTCGTACACATCGAGGCTAGACCAGTTTCAGCGAAACGGCAAAGTTTCGTTAGTGAGGGAGTCCGGACATGTGCGATGGTCTGTTCGACGTCGGCGGCACGGGGCTGTACCACGAGGTGCGCGGCAGCGGCCCGGCGCTGCTGATGATCAGCGGGGCCGGCGGAGACGCGGGCGCGGCGGCCCTGCGGGTCGCGGCGACCCAGCTGCACGGCGCCCCGGTCCCGGAGCTGTGGGAGCGAGTCCCGGGAGCCGGGACCGGCCAGGACACGGCCCAGGTCTAGGTCTAGGTCTGGGCCCAGGTCTGGGCCCGGGCCTAGAGATCGTCTTCAAAGGTCAGATCCAGAGCAGGATTGAGGCGATGGTGACGGCGGCGTGGTAGGACTCGCGTGTCTTGTCGTAGCGAGTGGC